>CAZHCH010000025.1:0-41678 GCA_964530985.1 uncultured Pirellulaceae bacterium
GCGAGATCTTCTTCCAACCTGACGACGGTCCCGAGTGCGAGATCTGGAACTTGGTGTTCACCCAATTCAATCGCGAAGGCGATCCGCCAAACAACTTGCACCCACTGCCGATGCAAAATATCGATACCGGCATGGGGCTCGAACGAACCGCGGCCGTTTTGCAAGGCTGTTCTACCAACTACCACATCGACACCTTGTTACCGATCGTCAATGCAGCCGCGGAAGTTTGCGGAGTCAAGTACGATGCTGATTCCGACAATGGCCGACGTCTACGACGTATCACCGATCACGTCCGCGCGGTTTCTTTGGCGATTCATGAAAACGTTTATCCGGGTTCGCAAAAAGAGGAATCGGTTGTCCGGTTATTGCTTCGGCGTGCGGTCTTGCAAGGCTACGAAATGGGATTGAGAGATCCTTTTTTGTATCAGTTGGTTCCTAACGTCGTAGAACAACTCAAACGTCCTTATCCAGAACTACTGGAATCGGTCGATCGCGTCAGTAGCGTGATCAAGGAACAAGAAAACGCGTTCTACAGTTTGATTGACCGTTCGATCCCTTTGATCGAGGGCATTGCGAAAGAAGCGATCGCAGCCGGCAGCAGTAAAATTGATGCTGACAAGGTCGCGAAGGCCTATCAAACTCATGGTGTACCCGGCCCGATTTCCGAATCCGTTGCGGAGCAACACGGCCTAGGATTTGACTGGGACGAATTCGATGCGGCGATGGAACGGCATGGCATCATTTCCGGCAATGACGAAGAAGGTGTGATGGGCAATACCGGCCCCGTCGATGAACTCAAACAACTACTCAAGTCGACCGAGTTTTTGGGGTACGCCAGTGAATCTAGTTCTGCTTCGGTCAAAGGTTTGATCCAAGAAACTAAAGTTGAAAACGCGATCCAACAGCAGCGACGTGATTCACTGTCCGCCTCGACCGATCAGCAGTTATTGTTCCTAGAAAAAACACCGTTCTACGCTGAATCCGGTGGCCAAATCGGCGACACCGGAACCATCACCGGCCCCAATGGTACCTTCGAAGTCTCCGATACACAAAAAGACGGCGACGTGTTTATTCACTACGGCCAAGTCACCCAAGGCGAGCTCAAAGTTGGCGATGAAGTCACGGCCAGCGTCGATACGGCTCGCCGTGCTGGAATCTGTCGGGCTCATACCGCAACGCACATTTTGCACCACGCGTTGCAACAGCACGTCGGCAGCCACGCTCAACAACGCGGATCAAAAGTTTCTCCGGACGACTTACGTTTTGACTTTGCTAACATGGATCCGATCGACGATTCCGTCTTGGTCAAAATCGAGCAACAAACGATTGAAAAAATCAAATCAGCCGCGGCCGTCGACGCTCAGATTTTGCCGCTCGAGGATGCTCGACAACAAGGAGCGATGATGCTGTTCGGTGAAAAGTATCCCGATCCAGTACGTATGGTTTCGATTGGCGAATTCAGCAAGGAACTTTGCGGCGGAATTCACGTAGCCAACTCCAGTGACATCGCAGCCTTCGAAATCGTGGTCGAAGAAAACGTCGGTTCCGGTACTCGCCGTATCCAAGCCTTGACGGGCGAAAAAGCGTCGGCCCAAATCGCTCAAAACCGGCAAGACGTAGCAGGCATTTGTGAACGATTCCAAGTCGGCTTGGAAAACTTCCAAGCCTCAGTGCTGGGACTCAACGAGCAAGTTAAAAATTTAAAAAAGCAAATCAGCTCAGGTCGTAAATCCAAGCAAGACGCCGCAACCGTTACCGGTGGCGATCCTGCAGCAGTCGCTGATGCCGATTATTTTCAGTTGCGAACCGAACTTCGCTCAACCGCCGAAGCACTGAACATCGCTCCCTCAAAAGTGGCTGAGCGAGTCCAGCAGATGGTCACAGAAATTCAAAAGCTAGAAGCAGACTTAGAAAAATTATCCGCTGCTGGTGATATCAGCGCTGACGATTTGATCGCCGGAGCAACCAAGGTGGGGGATATTCAGCTGATCGCTCTTGAGTTGCCGGGCGCGAACAATGGTTTGATGCGGCAACTGTTTGATCAAATCCGCAAAAAAACTAACCCCGTCGCCATTCTTTTCGCCAGTAAAATCTCGGACCAGAAAGTCATGTTGGCGACCGCAATCAGCCGAGATCTAGTTGACCAAGGTTACCATGCCGGAAACTGGATTAAAGAAATTGCCCCGGTAGTCGGCGGACGCGGCGGGGGCAAGCCTGACATGGCTCAGGCGGGCGGTAGCGAGCCGGATAAAATTGCGGAGGCGATCGCTACTGCCGAGGAAACACTTAAAAACCTTAGTGCCTAAACCCAGTTTCATCACCGTGTTGCCACCCTCGTCCATAGATAGCTGGGCAGCCGAATCGCGTTTCCCCCTACAGTTTTCGCGAAGTTAGTGAATCTCATACATTTATGAACGCTTTTACTGTTTTTACGTAAAAGCTTGCTGAGTGTCAGCGAACAAGTAGCAGGAATGCCAAAAATAATTTAGCTTAGATGTCCAAAGAAAATGCCGTAGTGTTTTTTGCTAGGGTTCATTGTTGATTTTTTTGGATGAGTTCGCATTTGCGAGCTCGAAACCACTTTACGAACTTTACACATTGATTCTGTTTGGAGTATTGGAATGCGTTCACTAGGAATGAAACTGTTAGCTTTTGCAGCGGTAGCGATAACAACGGCCCCGGTGTTCGCTCAGTCAGACACTCGCGGTGCGAAAGCCGATGTGGCCATGGAGTTTCGTCCAAGCAAAATCATTAATTCGCCGTTGGGCGTAACGATGGGGTTTGCAGCACAAATCGCAGAAAATCGGGAAAAGGCCGGCGCACCGGATTTGAAAACGCTCGAACGAGTCTTTACGGGTTTGGTCGCTCCTGCAAACTCCGAAGGCCTCGAGGAAATTCAAGCTGGCAAAAAAAACAACCTACAATTTTTCGCGCGGCTAGAGTTCTCTTCTGCTGAGTCTGCCTCCGTAATGCTAGAGCAGATGAAAAAAGGCAGCAGTGGTAACTTTGAAAAGAATGGAAAGACTTACTACACTCCGCCTGAAAGCGCGAACATGCCCACTGGTACTGTGGTCTTCCTAGCCAACGAAAAAGTCGTTGAAATTGCCAGTGAAGGATTTGCTTATCGCAACAACGAGATGCCATTCACCGACAACCTTGCCACTGCCTGGAAAGCGATGCCGGATGCAGCGTTGAAAGTTACGATCGATGGTGCCAATGCGCGTGGGCTTTTAGAAAGCTTAGCCAAAGAAGGCAAAAAAAGTGCCGGCGGAAACCCTATTGCGGAAGCAGTGATTGACCTGCTTCCAACGATGAACAACATTAACCTGTCATTCGACCTGTCCAGTGCAGATCTAATCATGCTGAACATGGTTGGTTCTGACGAAGACAAAGCAACCGATATCAATGACGGCTTCCAATCGTTGCTGACTTTTGCCAAACCCGCTGCACAAGGAATCCTGCCGATGATCGAGCAACAGTCTCCTAAATCTGCTGCCGTATTCAGTAAGCTTGTCAACGGCATGACGGTGAAGCGAGAAAGTAAAAGTGTCACTCTTCATATCCCGCGTCCGGAAGGGTTTGAAGAAGTGATAAAAGAATCATTACCGAGCGCCCAAAGCGCTTTTAGAACGTTGATAGGAGGCCGTAAATCTAGTGCTCCTAGCCCCGCAGCCCCCTAGCTTCTAGTAAGAAGTTAAAATTTTGAATAAAAGGGAGACTCCGACTAAGTCTCCCTTTTTTGTCACAATTGAAATTCGGTGGGCTATCGCCAATCATCTGGAGATACCAACAAATGAACCTGTTAGCTCAAATTGTGGCACTATGCGTAATTGCAATGCCAACGGTTCGATTTGCTGTGCCACCGGCTCCAATTCAGACAGCGATTCAAGACATCAATTTCCCAGCCGGAATTACTCAACAACAGATTTTGGACGGCTGGATTGGATTGTTTGACGGGAAGTCAACTTTTGGGTGGACTGCGGCAACTCCGCAATACTGGAAAATAGATTCTGCTACCGGCGAACTTCAAACTCAGGGCCAAGGCAAAATGGAGCTGCTTCGTACGACGGCGCAGTTTGATGACTTTGTGCTAGTTTTAGAATTCAAGGCGGGCGAACAAACCAACAGCGGCGTGTTTATCCGGACCAACCCCAAACCCAAAAGCGCCGCTCGAGATTGTTACGAAATCAACATCGCAGCCACCGGCACTCACGACTACACCACCGGCGCGATCGTCGCTCGAACAAAAACAGACGTGCAGCTGTCGACCGACCAATGGCACTCGATGAAGATCAAAGCGGTAGGAGACAGGATTCAAGTTTGGGTTGACGACCAGCCTACCGCCGACTTTAAAGATCCAAAACCACTGGGTCTTGGCTACATTGGCCTTCAAACTAAAACCGGCGCCGTCTCGTTCCGTAACATTCGTCTCAAGCCACTCAGCCAAAAACCGTTGTTTGATGGCACCGACTTGAGCAACTGGAATACCGACCAAAGCATGGCCAGTAAATTCAGCGTCACCGAAGACGGAGAACTTTCGGTGGTCAATGGCAAGGGACAATTGGAATCGAACGATAAGTTTGCGAATTTCGTTTTGTCGTTTCAATGCAAAACCAATGCTCCGCGTTTAAACTCCGGCATGTTTTTTCGCTGCATTCCAGGCGACGTGATGAATGGCTACGAAGCACAAATTCAAAATGGTTTCAAAAACGGTGATCGCAGCGATCCAGAAGACTGTGGCACCGGCGGTATTTTTCGCCGAGCCAATGCAAGGGTCGTCAACGCAAACGACCAGCAATGGTTCGCCACAACCATCGTCACGACTGGCCCTCGAATCGGCGTATGGGTCAACGGTCTGCAAGTCACCGATTGGGTCGACAAAAGAAAGCCAAACGAAAATCCCCGACGTGGCTATCGTTCTGATGCGGGTACGCTAACGATCCAAGGCCACGACCCAACTACCGATCTTTTGTTTCGGCAGATCCAAGTGCGCGAACTTTCAAAACGACGCCCTTGAGAATCTTAATTTTGACCGACAGTTTCTTAAATTGACGATTCGGTTTTATCGTCGCTCATGTTTTCGTCGCTCATGTTTTCGTCAGCCGCCTCACTGTCAGTGTTCTCGACTTCAGCGTCTTCACTATCAGCGCTCTCAACTTCGGTCGCTTCACCATCAGTACTCTCAACGTCAGCCGATTCACCATCGACAGGATCGACTACAGCTGGCTCCTTTTTTGTAAGGTTTTCGATCGTTTCGTTCCACAACGCGTTGAGGTCTTTGTAATGGTTTGAAGGGTAAACCAATTTGCCACCAGTCATGCCGACGTATCCAATACCAGCAGCGAGAATAATTGTGCCGAGCTTCCAACTGGATCCTTCATCTGGGTCTTTTGCTCGAGCACTCATGGCAAACAAAGCCACCAATAGACCAAAAATGGTGGAAAGCAGCGCACTTAGCCGGTGCCAGTAGACCTTATGAGAGTCATCAAAGATATCCTTGAACTCAGTTACTGTTCCGTTGCCAGTTGTCTCACTAAAGAACCACCCTGAAACGCAGGCAAGAATCCCACCCAATACGCCCAGCCACAAACAATAATAAGCACAATCGCCCATCACAAAGTTGCCTCGCAGGCTTAGAAACGCAAACAAACCAGCGGCCAGAAGCAAGCCCATCGGGAGATGCAAAATAGCTGGGTGGAGCGAACCGACTGCCTTGAAAATTCTTGGGTCGATCTCAGACGCTTCTTCGGGGTTTTCGTTTTGGGGGTTGTCTGTTTCCGCAACGCCTGATGCAGTGGTATCGTCACTGGAGGCATCATCAGGTTTCCACATCACAAACTCGGTATCCTCGGGCCACTCAGCACCTTCAGCGATCCAAGTCTTTATGAGTTCCTTTTGATCGTCCGTCAATGGGCGTTCGAAGTCAGCCGGTGGCATATGCTCATCTTCGTCGTCGGACACCAAGACCAAATAAATTTCGCTTTCTTCCGGTTCACCTTCGACAATGTGTGAAAAAGCATCGTCTTTAACTTCGATGGGAAAGGAGTCACCATCGGCGTTATGACACTCCATGCAGTGCTTTTCTAGCAATGGTTTGATTTGCGTAACAAAGTCAACTTTTTCAGCATCCACTGAGGACGACAGTGCCGTCAGTAAGAAAGAGCAAATGATTATCGACAAGAATTTAGATTTCATAGCAAACTCTTAGAATTAGCTGGCGTTTCAGCGGACAAAGAAAGATTAATAGAGGAACGAAAGCCCGAGATACATACTAGTCGCAACACGCGACATCTAACACTATGATAACCCAATTGAAACGCCTTCGGAACCAAATATTGTGATTACCGAGGTTCAGGTTTAGCCTTGAAGCTAAACTAGCGAATCGAATTTTGTTGTAGCCTGAGCGATGGGCTATATCGGCAAATTGGGATTTTGCTAACACGAAAATCACAATAATTCTCGTAAAACAAGGAAAACTTCCATAGATTTGTTCGTTGTTTCGTTGAAATCTTCAGTCGCTTTCGCCAAACGCGTCAGGTAGTAATCGCCAAACTGTATTAAAATACGACTCAAAATCTCGTTCGCTCGTTAGCGTTTCCCGCTCAATTGTCACCACATGACCGCCCAATCCGACCCAACCGACTTACCTACAAAGGACCTTTCTGGTCTCTTGCTGGGCGAATACCAGCTTTTGCGTCGATTGGGCCAAGGCGGCATGTCGTTCGTGTATTTGGCACTGCAGAAATCGTTGCAGCGAAAAGTCGCCATTAAAGTGCTGAAATCCGAGCTTGCTGAAGACGAATCTTATGTCAAGCGATTCGAACTGGAGGCCCGAGCAGCAGCCAAATTGACGCAAGGCAACATCGTTCAAATCTATGAAGTCGGGCATATCGATGGTTACCATTTCATTGCTCAAGAATACGTCGCCGGCCGTAACTTACGTCAGTACATCAGTCGTCACGGAGCAGTAGAACCAGTGATGGCAGTCAACGTGCTTCGTCAATGTTCGTTGGCGTTACAGGAGGCAAGCGAAACTGGAGTGATTCATAGGGACATCAAACCTGAAAACATCATGCTATCCACCAAAGGCGAAGTTAAAATCGCTGATTTTGGACTGGCTCGGATTCTTGAACGCTCTAGCGATCAAGCTTTGACGCAAGTTGGAGTGACGATGGGGACGCCGTTGTACATGAGCCCCGAGCAAGTTGGCGGGCACACGTTGGACCACCGCAGTGATATTTATTCATTAGGTATTACCGCTTACCACATGCTCGCGGGGCACCCGCCCTTTGAAGGTGAAAATGCGTTGGCCGTTGCCATGCAACATGTTAACTCAGATGCCGTTTCGTTGCGAACCGTCCGACCTGACGTTCCAAATAAGTTGATCGACGTAATCGAAAAAATGATGTCGAAGAAACCCGAGAACCGCCATCAAAATGCAAAGGAACTGCTCAAGGCGTTGCGTAAAGTTCCTCTAGATCTTGATAACGACTGGGACATGATTGTTGAAAAGCTCTCCGTTGCTGATTCATCTATTTTACTGTCTGACACATCGGCTTGGAGCCAATCTCAACTGGCGGCAACTCGGCAGTTGCAACAAGTCATGGCCGGCAACGTTCGTACTTGGTGGCGCTCATCATGGATTTGGCTGAGTGCTGCACTGCTGGGTATTTGCGGTGCGATCGGTGGAGTTTATGTCGCTGACAGCACACCTTATACATCGGTTCTTGATGTCGACGATGTTGATACGCAGTTAATTCCTCGAAAAAAATCAGTCGAAGAGCAATTCGAAGCCGCAAGATGGGCCCCACTTAGCCAACAGGAAAAGTACTGGTTGGCCGTCATTGATTACTTTCCACTAGACGAAGCCAGCCAACAAAACCAAAAGAAAACTCTACTGCACCATCGTTATGCGAAGGAGAGGCTCGCTGAACTTTACTTGACGCAGAGCCGCTACGATGATGCGATGCCGATCTTTGAAGAATTCACCGGCTTCGAGGACTTGGAAGAGAATTTACAGGTTAGTGGCTGGGCTGGTATCGCGATCGTGCTGAACGCGCTTCGCGCAGAGGAGTTTTCAGGAACCGATTTCATGCATCAACAAAAATTGAACGAAGCGATTAGCAAGGTCCAGTGGCGAGACGAAAAGCTCAATGAATTCATGAAAGAGCGTTTTGACAAGATCGTCGAACTAAAAAACCAAGTTGATTTCCTACCACGCTGGTAAAACCTGCAGGCCGATGCCCACCGTCGGTTACTTCAAAATCTTTCGTCCCAGACTTGGGTGGTAAACCGTCCAAGGGTTGGCTTTGTTGGCGTCTTCTTCGATCAGTTTCATCACGTTTTGAATCCGTGCGTCCAAACTGTCCAAGAAATGAAGTGTGATTGCCTCCAAGGTCATTGGCAACTTAGGGCTGCCGAATTCATGTGACCCGTGATGAGAAACAATCATATGGCGGACGCGATCGCTCAAATCCGCAGGGAAGCTTTCACCAGTTTGCGATTCGACTTCGGCAATCTTTTTCTCAACAATCGAGACGCCTTGGACTAAATGCCCTAACAACTGGCCCGATTGGCTGTACCCCAAATCAGCTCGGTAAGTTAACTCGTGTATCTTTCCAACATCATGTAGGAAAGCGCCGATTAGCAACAAATCTAAATTGACCGCAGGGTACTTTGGTCCAACCACCAAACAGACTTCCATCAAGGAAAGCACGTGCTCAAGCAAACCACCTTTGTAAGCATGATGGTTTTTCACGCCCGCAGGAGCCGAGCGAAATTGCTCCATAAACACTTCATCGGTAAGAAAACAATCGGCCAAATTCCTGAGGTCACTGTTCTCCATACCACGCAAGATCTCGCCAACGCGGCCAATCATTTTGTCGACTTCTCCAGTGGACAGCGTAATAAAATTGGATTCGTCGATGTCGGTGTCACGACAGAGCTCGATTTTTTTAGCCAGCACTTGCATATTGCCGTTGTACAGCTGAGCGGTCCCCTGAACAGTGATGTAATCACCATTTTCGAAGCCGTCAAATTGATTTTGCTGAGCATTCCAGAGCATTGCCGTAATTGATCCCGTGCGGTCACTTAGGCGGACTTGAATGTACAGGTTGCCATTTCGATTGGTGCGAAGCTGTTTTTCGTTGGCAATAAAAACTTGATCAACAATTTCGGTATCGGTCAGGTCGGTCACGAAGCGGCGAGGCACTGGTATTTGCATAGGATCGGTCTAAGTCGAGCACAGTTTGAGAGGTTTGTTGCGACGAGATTGTAGGGGGCGGCTTTTAAGCTGGCAACGGACGGAATAAACTATGGCGAATTAGTTGCACGAATGATCCGCCGGGCCAGACCCGCGTTTTTCTTGTGTGACTGTTTTTTGTGGGCCAAGCGCCCGTTTCCGTGAACTAGATCTCACTTGCTGTAATACTAACCCCCTGCCTAAATCCATGGCCAAAACTGCAATCACTCCAACTCGCGAACAAGACTACCCCGGTTGGTACCAACAAGTCGTTCGGTCGGCAGACCTAGCTGAAAACTCGCCCGTACGCGGTTGCATGGTGATCAAGCCATGGGGCTATGGCATCTGGGAAAACATGCAAGCCGTGCTCGACCGAATGTTCAAAGACACCGGCCACGAAAACGCGTACTTTCCGCTGTTCATTCCAAAGAGCTTTTTAGAAAAAGAAGCCGAGCATGTCGACGGGTTTGCCAAAGAATGTGCCGTTGTAACTCACCATCGGCTTGAGCCTGGCCCCGACGGTGGTTTGGTGCCTGCAGGGAAATTGGAAGAACCACTGATCGTGCGGCCGACCAGTGAAACGATCATCGGACACACGTTTGCCAAGTGGATCGAATCGTATCGTGATTTGCCGTTGAAAATCAACCAATGGGCAAACGTAGTCCGTTGGGAAATGCGCGTGCGTTTGTTTTTGCGAACCGCCGAATTCCTATGGCAAGAAGGCCATACCGCTCACGCGACCAAAGAAGAGGCTCTGGAAGAAACACGATTGATGCTGGACGTGTACGCGGACTTCGCCGAAAACTACATGGCCATGCCCGTGGTCAAAGGCGAAAAAACGATCGGCGAACGATTCCCTGGTGCGGAGACAACGTACTCGATCGAAGCCATGATGCAGGACCGTAAAGCGTTACAGGCAGGGACATCGCACTTTCTCGGGCAAAATTTTTCTAAAGCCCAAGAAATTAAATTCCAAGATAAAGAAGGCAACGAATCGTTTGCCTGGACAACCTCATGGGGCGTATCGACTCGACTGATCGGCGCGTTGATCATGACTCATAGCGACGACGACGGCTTAGTGCTGCCACCGAAACTGGCTCCGAAACAAGTCGTCATTTGCCCCGTAATTCGCAAAGACGAGGAACGTGAACAAGTAATGCAGTACTGCCAGTCGCTCGAAGCCGAACTTAAAGCGGCGCAGTACGATGGTCAACCAGTGCGTGTCACAATCGACGCTCGTGACGTTCGTGGTGGGGAAAAGAAGTGGCATCACGTTAAACGCGGCGTACCAATTCGAATCGAAGCCGGACCACGTGACATCGAAAGTGGCAGTGTTTTTGTTGGGCGACGAGACCAACCGAAATCCAACGGCATGGAACGAAGTGAGTTCGTGGCCAACGTTGGACAGATTTTGAGCGAAATCCAAGACGGCTTGTTCCAAAAGGCCCTCGCGCACCGAGAAGAACATACGCGCACCTTTAAGTCGCTGGACAAATTCAAAAAGTACTTCACACCCAAGAACCCCAACAAACCGGAAGCGCATGGTGGGTTCGCAAAATGCTACTTCGTCGATTGTGCCGAAGTGGATGAAATGTTGAAGCCTCTGAAGGTCACACCACGATGCATTCCAGTAGACCAAGATAATAATGACGAAGGCATTTGTATTTTCACTGGCAAACCAACCAAAACCGTCGGTATCTTTGCCAAGTCGTACTAGTTTGATTTCCACTAGTGCGTTGTCATCGCTTAAACTTGATAGTCCGTAGTACCGCGTTCAGGCTATATTTCTGGCTAAAGCCGTTACTACGAACTTCCCACTAGGCTTGTTCCAAAAAACCACCGGTAACTCCCATGGGGCAAACTCGACCGCCCATTCCCGCGCTGCTGATTACTGCGATCGCTAGCAATCGCGTTGAGGCCATTGAATGGGGTGCAAAGCAAATCGAAGCGGCTTGGGGAGAAGTCTGGCTAAAAACACCGGTTTTTGATTTCAACCATACCTCGTTTTACAATGCGACGATGGGCAATGGGATCAGGAAGCAATTGTTTGCATTTGAACAGCCGATCGATCCTGGCAAACTGCCCGCAATCAAAAATAGCTCCAACGCAATTGAAAAAGCCTACGAAGGCCTGCAATCCTACGATGTCCAGCGGCCAATCAATATCGATCCCGGCTACGTTACCGAGGCCAAACTGATTTTGGCGACAATCAAGGACCGAGATCATCGAGTTTATCTAGGCGAAGGCATTTACGGTGAGGTTACACTGGCTTACTACGGAAAGAAATGGAATCCTAGCCGTTGGACATACCCTGATTACACATCGCCCGAGAATCTTGATTTCGTTGAAAAGTGTCGCTTGCGTTTACGACAGAAACTGCAGTTACTCCGAGCCGAAGGGCAGTCGAGATAATCGCGCCGAAGTGACATCAATGTTAGTCGTTGGCGTGAATTTAACCGAAAGGTTGCCATTTACCCATTTTGGTATGCTCGGTATCCTTCTAAATAGGTTCTTTCGAGAATTTAAAGACTGATTAAATGAGCCGTTTGGGCGATAGCCTCGGTTTTAACTGAACAACGGTGGCGCTCGCCTAAACAGCTGTTATTTTTTGCTAAGCTAGTGATTGTGAAGCCATCAAAAGTGCCGAAGAACCACTAGGTATCGCCGTCCATAAAAGTTCAAGCAGCATTTCTGAAAACGCGAATTCAATGAAATACAAATCGTTTACCGTCCGATTAATTGTTGCTAGCATCGCTTGTTTGGGCTCGTTTGTAGCCATCGGAGCAATGCGGCCTGTTTCACGATTGACAACGATCACTGGCATGCCGGTTTCTACTGACGACGAAGAAGAATCGTCAGTCATGAAAAACCCAAACGATATTGCCAAAGACTGGAAAAAACCAGACCTGACGCTGTTCATTAGTGGCCGGCAACACGGCTACATCGAACCTTGTGGCTGCATTACCTTGGCGCGACAAAAAGGCGGCATGATGCGTCGCCATCGAGTTCAAAAGATCCTGCAAGGCCGAGGCTGGGATTTGATTCCGATCGATGCAGGAAATCAAGTCCGACGTTTCGGTCAACAGCCGCTGCTGAAACTCAGCAAGACCTATGAAGGTTTGTGTAAAGTCATGAAGTACGACGCGATCGGTCTTGGTCCTGATGACCTAAAGCTGCCATCGTTGGATTTAGCTCAGACGATGGACAACGTTTATAACGGCAACAATATTCCGTTCATGTGTGCGAACGTGGAAGTGCTAGATGAATCGCTCACGCAAAAATTTGTGATCGTCGAACGAGCCGGCAAAAGAATCGGCGTGACGATGGTAGTCGGCAACGAGCATTTAGATGACCTTGCTAAACGAGATGGTTTGATCGTTCAGAAGGCGGAAGTTGGATTAGCTCTGGCCGCTCAAAAAATGCAAGCGGCTGCATGTGATGCGATGGTTTTGATTGCTTTTACCGACATGGAAGCCTCGCGAAATCTTGCTAAGTCGTTTCCGTATTTTGACCTGTTGGTAACTGCCGGCGGTGCTGGAGATCCGACCTTTCAACCGGAGATCGTCCAAGGAAACAACCATTCTACCCCAATGATTCAAGTGGGTGTCAAAGGTATGTATGTCGGCCTCGTTGGCTTGAATTTTGAAGGCGGAAAAGCCAAAGTCCAGTATGAACGGGTTGCACTTGAGCATCAGTTCGAAGACACCGAGGAAGTCAAACAGGTTTTCTTGAGTTACCAAAATGAATTGAAGCGTTTGTGGGAAGCAGGGGCATTGACTGACATCAAGCCGCGTGACCATCCCAGTGGCAACCAGTTTATTGGATCAGCTTCCTGTGCCGATTGCCACGACGAAGAATTTGAAATTTGGGCAGATGGGATTGATGGCGACGGCGGGCCGCACGAAAAAGCAACTCGCGATTTAGCGGAAAATCCAAATGATGATCGCGTTTGGGTGCAACGTCATTTCGATCCTGAGTGCATGAGTTGCCACGCGACTGGCTGGAATCCGCAAAAATTCTATCCGTACAAATCAGGATTGATCGACATGGAAAAGCAGGACCACTTACTGGGCAACGGTTGTGAAAACTGTCACGGTCCAGCTTCTGCTCACGTCGCCATGGAAGAACTCGCAGCCAAACAACAAGTCGACGAAGCCAAACTAGCTAAACTGCGAAAGCAAATGCACCTCACGCTTCGCGATGCTCGAGCGAACGCATGCAAAGAGTGCCACGACCTCGACAACAGTCCGGACTTCTTGAAAGAAGGCGGCTTTGACAAGTATTGGCCCAAAATCAAACACGGCGATGGAAAAGACTAACGGCTTGGTTTTCAGTGCCAGCTTTAGCCGATAATTCCGCCCGCAAGGCGGTACTAATCAGTCATGATTGCCCAGCCTAAGGTGCGACTTGAGAATCAGTGGACGCCTTCGCCTCAAGTTCCAGCGCTGGCAGTACGTTGTTGATGACTTTTTCAGGCACTGCGTAAATCCAGCCGGCGTGTTGCTGGTTGAATTCGCTTGCTGAAACTCTTGAAGACTTAAGTGTTTCATCGCGTTCTTTAATTGCCAACAGGTACGCTTTTTTTGCTTTTTCGGCTTGGTCAGCATCAGCCTGATCATCTACTTCTGGGGCTACCGGTATTTCGATCAACGCCTCATCCACAGTCGCCACCAAAACACCATAACGTTCTGGGCGGTCAGGCGTCGCGTCGATATCAGCCAGTGAATTGCCTACGTACATCGTGATGACTAGCCCGCTGCCGAACTCGACTCCAACCTTACCTCGCGTCCCAGCCAAAATTAGTTTGTCCTGATCGTCAGACACAAACCGAATGCCACGCGGCGTCAGCGATTCGAAATCATCTGCTGTGGCTGAATTCTTCGTGTCCAAAATAGCTTTTTCAACCAAATTATTGCTAGCGAATACGTTCGCCACGAACAGACTTGCTAATTGCCTAACCATTAGGACGACCGCGTTCTGGGAAGTGTCGATCAACGAGGCATCGATGGCCTTTCCATCGGAACTAAACATCTGAAGCATCGTCAACGGTAGTTTGCCGCCCGCGGGTGCGGCTGATGGGCTGGTGTTGAAAACAAGTTTGTAGTCCAGCTTGGTGGGTGTATCTTCAGCCGCCTTTTCAAAAATCAGTTGGCTTTCGATCTGTTGCGACAATTGAAACAGGTTTGGTTGAATCCATACTTCAAATCGAGTCGTCAATGCAAACGGATTAATCTCCAACATGTAGACGTTCGGCTGACCGGGAACGGCCACAAATCGCTTTTGTGTTTGCCCGCCGCCAGTGTTTTGTCCAGCAGGTTTGCCCACGATTAAGTTAGCGATCGGCCGCTTGGAAGCGTCTTCAAGCGTGATCTTGATTCCTAACGCCGACTTATTCGCCGTAGTTTTGTACAGTGCTGGGTCAATCACGCCAAAGTTAGAATGATCCGCTTCTCGTCTGGAAGTCTCCTCCAACACTTCACGTTGCAACAAAGAGTTCGTCACTTGAGCAATGTGGCGCGCGTTGGAGACGACAAAGTTGTCTTTGTCTGGCAGCAGCCACTGCTCACCCTTACGCCGAGCCACCATGGTGGCGAGCTTTCTAGTTTTAGGATCGTACTGTTCGATAATGATTCGCCGCACCGTTGTTGGTTCGTAGTCTTTAAACAGTGGTTCGCCGACGGTACTGGACTTGGTTGCGATGTCGGCCCACGGATAAAAGTAAGCGGCCACAAAGGACGCAGTTAAAGCGACAATGCACAACGAAAGCGTTTTTATCAGTGGACTCATAGTAATGAGGTGGTTGGGCGTATTTAAATGGGATTATATAAAGGATTTGCTGACAGCTGGCTAAAACGATGCCAACGACTACTTCAATCGACGAGCTTTCGAAATGCCCTCGCGTTCGCGCAGACGTCTTCGCGTGGCCACAAAGATACCGACCAACAACGGTGGAATCGGCGGAATTACAACCGACCAAATTTTGAACTGCCGTTGGACCTCCTGGATTTCAAGTTCGGCCAACAGTTCAATTTCGCGTTTCTTTTCTTGTCGCTCATTCTGCAGTTCATCGCTTCGTCGCTTGATGTTGTTGGACTGTTCACGTTCTTCTTGTGCCAGCAAGTTCTGCAATGACAAAAGCTTGGCCGCGTTGTAGGCTTGGCCGTTGTTTTTTTTCTTTTCTAAACGTTGAATGTTTTTTTGGATCGGTTCGAGGGCCTTACGGCCTTCTTCGACCACACCGTTAATTGAGCTTTTATACTCGATCACCAGCTCTTGTTCGGCAAGGTGGACTTTTTCCATTGCCTTGTCATAAGTTTGTTCAACCACTTCTAACGTGACGTGATTGATTTTGCGAGTTCGAATCTCGTTGTATTCTTCAACACCAGCCAATGTATCGATCGTGTTTAAGACAAAACTCACGTTCTGATAGATGTACTCATCGCCATTTTGTACTGGCTGAGCCCGAACGGCTAAGTACATATCCGCTAGGGTGTCGCAATCTGCAACCCACACGACGTTAGTGTTGTCCGGTGATTGAGTGGACTTTAATTCTGGCCCCTGGCCAAAGTTGGAGCCTTTGATGTGTGCCGCAATGACGTACTGTAGGTCGTCCGAACCGCGTGCTTGTTCGACTTGATCGGGAGTTCCTACAAGGCTGTTGACCAGCAAACGTCCTGCTTTGCCAGAATTAATCAGTGGCTCAAACTCCAATTTGGGCTTAGCCAAGGGTTTTCGTGAAATGTATCCGGTGTATTGAAAATACAATTGCGTAATGCCTCGAGTGGCCGGACTGGTTTGCGAAAACCTAGGGTCAGTCTGCGGATTCGTCTCCTGTATGACCAAGTGGTCTTTTTGGTTTAGCTTACGATTTCGCTTGTAGGGGTTTTTGCTTTCGTTTTGCCAAACCACGTACGGGGATCGCACATCACCACGCGTCGTAAAATCGATGTTCAATTCGAGTGCTTCCAGTAACAGCTTCAGGTTAGACTGCTCGGCCCCGCTACGTGCAAACAGTCTTGGTTGGAAAGTCCCTCGTACGTACCGAAAGTTTTCTGGGCTGGGCAACGGGTCTTCAAAAATAGCAGTCGGTTGCCCAAGTTGAATCGCATTGATAATGTTTTTCAATTCGTCCGGAGTTGTCTGCGAAGGTTGAGTTACGATCAACGCATCGTATCGCCGGACTTGTTCGCCATCAACGTTTTCTTTAAACAGTTCTATGGGCTGACCTGCGTTAACTTGGACCAAGTCATACTGTTTGGACAGCTCGTTAAAAATCTGCAGAGGTGGAATTCGAACACGCTGGCCATTTGAAGTGATCGATCCACCTAAGGGCAGGGAATCGGTTTGAACGATGCCAATAACTTTTTTAGTTGGCTGCGAGACGGTATTGATCGATCGCATCAGTTCGTATTCGACTGGAATTCCATACTGCATGAAAGGAATCACCAGTCGTTGCAGACCACTGGAAAACGCCATTCCTAGAATAACCTCCTCTTCCTTCACCGCACCACGAGACTCACTGCGAACGGTAACCGGACGGATGCCGTATTTTTTTTCTGCCAAAATTGCTTCAGGCGAATACGGCCGAACGTCTTGATGTAACGTGACGTTGATTCGGCTACCGCCGCGAACGTCAAATGCTCGCAACAAATTTTTCAGGTCATATTTCAGTTTAACAAATTCACTCGGAATCTTATCACTGATATACGCTTCAATGTTAATCGGTTGTGCCTCAGGAGAATCGTCGCTGGCAAGCGTATTTAAGATTGACTTGGTTTCCTCCGTCAGCGTGTTGATCTTTTTCTCTGAAATATCGACTCTGGCTTGGTTTAGCGGACTGTGCTGCACGATCAAAACACTCGCCACCGCAATCACCATGACCATTAACGCTCGAATAAAGTAGTGCCAAACAAGCGAGGTGCCATCACGACCGCCCAGCCAGTGACGACGTCCGATTAAGATCAAACTCAAATAAACACCCACGACTACGATGCCCAAAAAGTAAAAAATCGAGGACATACTTATCAGCCCGCGGCCGAAAGGTTCAAAGCGTTGTAATAGCGACCAATCAAACAAACGACTGATCCATTTCGAATCTGACAGGATCACATCGGCGTTAGAAAAGAATGCCAGTGGAGCGTTCAGCGCCGCGCCAAGGATAAACCCGACCGTTAAGTTCCGAGTTAAAAAAGAGGCCACCATGCCAAGGGAAATCATTGCGATCCCCATGAACCAGTAACCTAAATAAGTCGAAAACAATAGCAGGTTGTCCAATTGCCCGCCCGTCATCGACAATAGTACGGCGTAATTCGACAACTGCGAAAACAACAAGCTAACGGTAAAAACCAACACGGCGGCGAAATACTTGCCGATCACGATATCGAAATCCTTCGCCGGCAACGTTAGTAGTAGCTCATCCGTTCCCTGTCGCCGCTCTTCCGCCCAGATACTCATCGTGATCGCCGGGATGAAAATCAACATGATGTACGGCAAATACGCGTTCAGTTGATCGAAGTTGGCTAGGTTAGTCGTAAAGAACTCATGCGGCCAGAAAGCGGCAAACGACGTCAACAATACAAACAGGCAAAGAAAAACATACCCCGTCGGATTGCTAAAGTAACCGATGAAATTTCGCTTCATAACCGCAAACGCAGCCTGACGCCAAATCCCCAGCGGCAGCATGAGTACCACCAACGCAATCAAAAAGATCGCATCGACAACCAGCATGAAAGAAAATTCAATCAACTGAAAAAGTAGTACTTCCGATTGGCTGCTAGAGGCGGCTGGATCCATTTTGATTCACAACGGCTTGGTATCTGGACGTGTAGTTTGGAAATAGGTTAACTTGGACATATTCAGCAAAAAAGCTGACAATCCGACCAGCTATTTATCAGGCTGGTCGCTTTTTGATTCAGTTTGATCGGGTTCACCATCGGGGGAATCGCCCGCGATGTTCTTTAACGCGCGGTTGGCCGTTTCCGCAATCTCCGGGTCAAGTTCAGACTCTTTTAGCTTCACACCCGTTTGCGGGCAGTGCCCAGTCAAGTTAGCAAACACATGATCCAACCCAAGGCCCTCAGGGTCCATGTCTTTTAACAACCCATCGTAAACTTTGCGACCTTCGTTGATCATTATCACACGGTCGGCCATCGCTTCGACTTCCTGTAAGATGTGAGTCGATAGTAAAATCGTTTTCTTTTGGCCCAGTCGAGTGATTGTTTCGCGGACGCCACGGATTTGGTTCGGATCCAACCCCGATGTTGGCTCATCCAAAATCAAAACTTCCGGTTCGTGAATCAAAGCTTGTGCCATCCCAACGCGTTGGCGATAGCCTTTGGAGAGTTTATTAATCGGTTTATATATTACGCTTCCTAAAGCACAGAGTTCGACAGCCTTTGCGATCTGGTCAGCTTTTGTCTTTTTGTTCATGCCGCGAGCTTCGGCAAAAAAGTCCAGCAAACTGTACGGTGTCATTTCCGGGTACAGCGGTCCAGTCTCAGGAAGGTAACCCAGTTTTTTTGAACCTTCTAAACGTTGGGTATTCATATCGTAGCCCGCGATTTTGGCCACGCCTTGGCTGGGGGAAAGGTACCCCGTCAAAATCTTCATTGTGGTGCTTTTGCCCGCACCATTGGGGCCCAAAAAAGCGACGACTTCGCCCAAACGAACTTTGAAGCTAACCTCACGAGTCGCAGCAAAAATCCCGTAAAACTTAGAAAGCCGGTCCGCCTCGATCATCAATGGTCGGTCGTCGGGAGCAACACTAGGTTCATCAACAGTTGATTCTTGGTCTGCAGTCGAAGTCGTCATGGCTTTGGCTGTTCTGGGGCGAAAATGATAGACGCATGGTTGGCGGCATTGGCCGGAACCTCATTTTGATTCCCTAGCGGTAATTTGTCGACCAGCCAAGCTTCTGTTCTGACACAAAACCGACAACCAAATCTGTCTTTCCTACCAGTTCGATTTTGTCTGGTGGCTTGGCAAGACTAAGCGGCTCGAAATCAAGCTGGTATTTGGACGTGTATTTTAAGCAACAATTACAACAGATTGTGTTTTAAAGCGTATACCATTTACTTCAATATTTGTAGCTCCCTCGATTTGTCGGTTCTGGCCAATATGTTTGGTACGTTTTAATGCCGTTTCAATTGATTCGGAGCTCTGATGAAATGCTACGCTTTACCGAAAATTGGATCTTGCCAGCCATCTTGATCGGAGTAGAATCCGCGACTCAATTTTAATCCCCATGGCCTAACACGGAAGATGGTCCCCTTGACGTTATTTCAAATCAACGCCGATGAATCTAGCGAAGAACTCTGTCCTGAACACGTCCGCGTGCTTGAAACTCATCTGGGCAAAGCGGTCTATTCAGTGCGACCTTACCCAGCAGGATCGGTGATTTGCGAAATCACAGGGCGAGTATTTGATGATGAGGGTACGGCAAGCGAATACACGTTTGAGTACGATGAAAAACTACTGGAACCAGTCGCACCATTTCGGTTTTTGAATCACAGCTGTGCCCCTAACTGCTACTTTGAAGTGTTGGACATGCCCGCAACCGACGATCAACCAGCTAGCCGCGGATTGTATTTGATTGCGATTGATGACATCGTGTCGCCGCAAGAACTTACGATCGATTACAACTGGCCAGCCAGCCATGCGATCCAATGCCGGTGTGAGCAACCAGAGTGCCGAGGTTGGGTCGTGGCTGAAGACGAGTTGTCGCTGTTAATTTAGTTCGATCGCCAACGGCCCGTCGAATTAGTCAATTCGGATAGCTTCGCCTCTTTGAACACCATTGATGTTGACTGTTTGCGAGCCAACTTGGTACTCGAATTTTTCAGCGACAAATTCCTGCCAAGCTCTCTTCGGACCAACAGCTTTACGATATCGAATACTCGCAGCAGTTCGATTGGTGCCGTTAACCACTAACATATCATTGGCTTGGTTGTAACTGACTCGGTTAGAGGACAGATCGATAGTGTCGCCAGAAATTCGGACGTTGCCATCGGCGATCATCTCATGTACCGACTCCTCAACATCGCGAGGTTGCCAGCGAGCCAGAGTCAGTTGTTCGCAAGTCAGCAAGGTTGCTGCTAATTGCAACGCGGACGGAATCTGATCTGGATCCGTATTGGTTCCCCAGTCATCAGTTGGCAAGTGAACGGTGCGAATGCGCCCGTTGAGCGTCATTTTATTTTTAGCCGCTTCGATTGTCATCCGACTCGAAAAATTCGCTCGAACAAAGGTAATCGGTTTGTTGACGTCACTGTTCTTACTCGCCATACCGGCCAGTGGATGTTTCGAGGCGCTGCTGGCTCCAGACGTTCTAAGGTCATGAGTTGAAACCCATCCTGGGCCATCGGCAAAAATATTCCCCAAGGCTGGGTCTACACGAACTTTTTTCGAGCTAATCGTTTGTTGCTGGATCAGTTTACCGTTCGAATCATGAATTTGATTCGAGATCAAACCTGCGGCCGAATTAAAATTTGCCGGGATTGTGCCACGGCCGAATACCTGATTTGCCGGGTCAACCTGGCCAATGAAAATAAGTTCGGTTGGCTTGACATCTTGTGGTTTCCCCGATCCATCGCGGTTGCTTGTCTTTAGTTGTTCAAAATCGATATGGCGATTCAGAGCTACCGACATTTGGCCACAGTTGGCTTGGATCACGTTGCGTTTAGAACCATTAACTTGTTCCGTCTTGGAAACCACACTGTGTTCGAGATAGATTTTTTGACCATCAAAAATCATCCCGCCGCGCCAAGACGCTTCAAAACTGGGCGTCGGTTTAGGATCAGCTCTCGGAGAAGCGGACTGTCCAAATCCACCTCGATAATCCGGGCTAACCGACACCGAAGTCGTAGTCGTTTCCGTGTTCCTAACATTAAAGCTACCAGGCCCTTCAACCCAAAGCTTGTTTTCTATTTGGTCCAGAGAAATTTTCTGACCTTTGATCGCGAACTCAGGCGAGTCAATGACGGCAACCGTGTTCGCGGTCAGTTCAACTCGAAATCGCTCGTCATCTGGTTGCGGAACGATACGCAAATAATCGCCTCGCATTTCGAATGTATCTGATGGGGCAGGGGAGTTCGCAACGCTTTGCGAAACAACAACTTCGCCATTGATGATCAATTCGTCGAAAGCCAAACGGTCACTGTCAGCCTCAAGAATTGAAACCCTTACTCGTTGGCCGCTAAAACTTAAATGCTTGTTTGTAGTACGTTCCGCTTTAACTAACTTGATAGGGTTTGACTTGGCGGCGCTAACGAACGTTCGATGTTGAGTCGATCGCACATGTTGATTGCTCTCTAGAAAGGCTGTATTTGAAACAGCGGGCAACTTTTTTTGCGATAATGGTAGTTGATTGGCGTATTGTAACGGGCCGGTCGTATAGTAACTAGGACGACTGACCTGATGTGATTTCAGTTTGATCGGTTTTGGGAACTCGGCGATCAATCGGTCCGTATTGCCAGTAAGGTCGGGGGTAGCAATGCGCACCTGACGACTGGCTACAATTTCCATAATCGCAAGTTCGGTTTTGCCTTTTACCGGTTCGAATCGTTTCAATTTCAAGTCAATTCGTTGAGCATCGACACTCGACGTTTCTTGAAATTGAACGTGTGTGTCGCCCTTAATCACGAGTGTTTGAATACTTGGGTCGCTAAGATCTCGATCCATGTTTAGACTTTCCGTCCAACGCACAAACAACTCTTCGGCTGGAGTTTTCCCAAGTTTCAAAAGTTGCCCTGAACCGGAGGCCGATAACGTATCAAGCGTTGTCGCGCCGTCAGGTCCAGTCGCAAGCTTGCAACTTAGTTGTTTGGAATTGTATTGGATGTCAGGCGTAACCAAAGTCACCACGCCGCCACTACTTGGCCCGGCAACACCCGAGATCAGGTCGGTTGTGGCGTCATAAATAAGGCGAGTGGCGGTGATTTTTGCAGGCCGCGAAATTGCATTCACCACCACAGGTGAACCTTCAGCGATCAAGCTTTTGATACCAAGTTCTTGTTTGGATTCACTAGACTGTGGAGCCTCTTGCGAACCGGCCAGCTGAGCATTCGGTTTTTCATCTAGGAGTTTTTGATCAAACTTTATTTTTAGTTTGTCACAAGTAACTGAGTCCGTGTCGGGGCCAATTTTTTTGACCACGACTTGATCGGTAAATGAAACCGTCTGGTCGGTAAAATCAAAAACACACGGGCCCTTACACGCAACCTCAAGTGGAGCATCTTGACCACCAAACAAATTGCTCGAAGACTGATTGGTGGAAGCCTCCTCTTGGGTGGATGACTCTTTCGCTGCAGAAGGCATGATCCGTAAGCGGTCAAGATAAGCTAGTTCTAGCCGCTGGATTCCAGAAATATTGGAAAAGTCTTTTCGGCCAGCAACTGAGTCTTCATCGTGAGTCAAATCAATAATCAGGTTTCGCCCGCGACCGCGATGAGGCCCATAAGAAAACAAGAATGGTTTGTCGAGTGTATCCAACGTGTAAACCCGATTTCGGTCGATATGGACGTTGCGAGTTAATACATGCAAAACATCTGCTTTATTTGGAGCCGACGGCGGTCGATAAATGTCAACCTCGCCACGCAGAAACGCCGACTGAATTTCGACGCTTCCTTGTAGCGCTTCGTTGAACGGTTTACTTAGCTTCAACGTCGCACCTTCAACGGAGCGCAGAACAAGTGGTGTTCTTTGATCGATAGTCGGCGAGTTAGCAGGCTTCAAAAGCATGGCTTCGCCAACATTGGTCATCAACGTAAACGGCGAAAGTATGACCGTGCCGTCCGGCTGAGGTTGAAGCTCTTTAAACAATATTGTTCCGGTAGACGTGATCAGCGTTTTACAGTCGCTCAGCTCCCACGCCTGTGGCGGTAGCAAGGGGATCATGCCGTTTTTGTAGATCTCAGGGATCAGTTCGTGGGTCTGTTGGTTAGCCAACTGTAGAGGACGGGCGGCGGGGTTTTCAATCAACGGCACCGCAAACTTTAGATACGTAAAATAACTGATAACGCAAGTCGCCAACGACAATACATACAAAGCCACTGGATTCATCGATCGCGACGATTTCCGGGGCGTGCTAGGTATGTTGACTGTGGCGGACAAAGGTTGTTTTCGTGCTGATATGAGTTGATAGAAGTTGCTTACCGTGTTGGCTTATGCGGCATAAGCCTGCAGAATCTCGTTCCAGTGTTGCTGCTTTTTTAAGATCGTTTCGACTAACTCGCGGACGGCACCTTGACCACCTTTAGCTTTGGTAACTATTTGGCATGCGGTTTTAACCTCATCTACGCCATCCGCCACCGTTGCAGCGAGCCCTACATTGGCCAGCAACGGCAAATCCGAAAGGTCGTCACCGATATAGCAAATTTCAGAAAGTGGAATGCCAGTTTCTGCGACTAATTTTTGGGCGACGTCGAGCTTGTTGGTGGCTCCTTGGCGTACGGTTTCAACCCCCAGTTCGTTCATGCGTATCTTCACAATGTGCGACGAACGGGCCGTAATGATGCCAAAATGGTGCCCCACTTTTTGCCATAGCTTAATCCCCAAGCCGTCACGTACATGAAAGGTCTTTGTCTCGATTCCCTGATTATCGTAGGTAATCCCGCCACTGGTCAGCACTCCATCAACGTCGGACCAGATGGCACGGATGGAAGAAATGCGTTGTTCTATTTTCATGTTGCCAATCGGTTGACGAGGTTTCGTTTTTCGTGGTGAATACAGAGACGCCAGTTTAGTTCTGTAGGTAAAAACCAACAATGTCGCGAACTGCTAGCAAGACGGTTCTAACAGACGGAATTTAGGCGCAAAGCAGTTTTTGTTTTGTGTTTTGAGCCGCTTAAAATTCAAGGTCGCCGAATGCTCAAGTAAACAGAATTGATCACGGCTGACAACATCTACTGATGCAGTTCATATCAATTCGAATCGGCCGAACGGCGTACACAAAAATTGACCCGTCAGAGACGTTCCGAGTCGAGCAGTCATCCGGGTTGGCAAGAACTACGGATTGTCATCCTAGGATTCAATTTGCGTGGACTTTGATCCGCTGGAGTGCTATTTGATTTGCATAGTCACTTCGACTTTATCGTGTTGAAATCGACTTCGACGGCTAAAAGCGATGACCTTCTCCGACGGCTATCGTATTTAGCGGCGGTTATAGTTTGCTCACCGTCAACTAATCCATTAAA
The DNA here is from genome assembly GCA_964530985.1 of uncultured Pirellulaceae bacterium. Taxonomy (GTDB): domain Bacteria; phylum Planctomycetota; class Planctomycetia; order Pirellulales; family Pirellulaceae; genus Mariniblastus. The sequence goes on from CAZHCH010000025.1 coordinate 24,433, forward strand.
TTGGAAGTTCGTTTGAGTTAATCCTACTCAGCGCCGTCACATATTTTTGAAAAAATTTGGGGAATACAATGTCGCGACTCATGTTGCGCGCTTCGTGCGCATTTTTGTTAATAGCCGCAGTCTGCTGCCAATCTCGATTTTCGATCGCGAAGCAAGCGGATAATGATTGGTACAAACGTGTTGCGCCTGAAAAATGCCTAAGTTATGTCGCTTGGAATAGCGACGCCGAAGAGACCATCGAAGGCAATGCGACTCAAGCCTTGATGACCGAACCTGAAGTGCGGGATTTCATTGACGACCTGAAACGATGCACAGGGCTAATCGCCCCTGCCGTGATGACCGAGCAAGGAATGCCCAAAGAAAAAATTGAACTAGCGCACATTTTATCGCCAAAATTAGCCGCTTCGATTTTTGAACGGTCAGGCTGTATGTACATTGAAGAAGTGGTAGTAGCTCGAAACGCGGAAGCACCGCCCGCAGTCAAAGTCGCAATGATGATTGACTTAGGAGACGAAGCAGACAAGTTTGTTACCCAAATGGCCGAGATAGTTGGCAGTAAAGATCAAGTTCTTCCCCAAGTGGATCTCGCGGGAACCAAGGCCTATCGAGTTGAGCTGGCAGAGCAAGCCGGAACGTTGTATTTCGGAAACACTGGCCAGATTCTTGTCGTTGCCATTGGTGAACAAACTTATTCAGGGGCGATTGAGCGGATGAAGGGCACTCAAACGCCAGACTGGTTATCCGAATTGGATCAGCGGTCGCAAACACTCAAACACGTTCACTCACTGGCTTTTCTGGATGTGAAGGAGGTAATGCGTTCAATCCGAAAAGTGTTCGGTCCAAATGCTAACGTGGTTGGTGAGTTACTCGGTGTTTCTAGCGTAAAAAAAATCCAAGTAGTCGCTGGCCTCGATGCTGAAGGGTCCTCGACGCATGTTTTGTTAGATGCATCAGAACTGGAAGGACTACTGGGACTATTTGCAAAGAATCCCGTCAACGATTCTTTTTTTGAAAACGTGCCAGCGGATTCTTTAGGTGCGATGGCAATGACATTGGACGTCGATGGATTACTGGATTTGCTCAAAACACTGGGAGCAATGATGGGCCCCGGATCAGACCTCGATGAATTTAAGCAAGAGTTTCGCGACAATACAGGAGTCGATCTAGAGGTAGACCTGCTCCAGAACTTGGGAAATTCTTGGGTGCTGTTTAATGGTGCTTCAGACGGATGGCTGACAGGTTTAACCATGGTCGGCGAGATAAAAAATGCAAAGGAACTCACGGCTTCGGTTGAGAAATGTTTCAAAGCGCTCGCTCAACGAGTAAAAGAAATGCCTCAACGTTTCCGACCTGGTTTTTTCAAGCGACCTTACGCCGAAGAAACAATTTACTCGATGACCTTTCCAGATGTGTTTGTAGAGTTCAGTTTTTGCATCAAGCAAGATCGAATTTACATTGGCATGTATCCTCAAGCAGTAATGACGGCGATCAAAGGTTTGCCGACAGACGAAGTTTTACTGAACGATATGCAAGTCAAGAAATTGAATGACTCAAGCTTCTTAAAAGGTTCTACTAAATTGAGCGGAATGGTTTACGCCGATACGAAACTACAGGGTCAGCTTACTTATCCTTATATGCACCTCTTGAAGACAGGGGTTTCAACCATTTTTCGGAGACAGGTTAACCCAGAAATGATAGCTCTGTTGGAGGGAATGGAGTTACCGCCAGCTCGCACAGTGATTCGCAAAATAAAACCGACCATGGTTTTAGTACGGACGAGTGAACATGGAATCGAAATTGAGGCTCGCCAAACCGTTCCGACCAACACCGTCGCGATTGGCATTCCAGTCGCAGTCGGGATGCTGCTGCCTGCGGTTGGACAAGTACGTACGGCAGCTCGCCAAACCCAATCGAGTAACAACTTACGGCAACTGGCTCTGGCGAGTTTAAATTACGAATCCGTGCACCAACGATTCCCAAAGGACGATTCAAACTTTAGTTGGCGAGTCCAGATTCTGCCGTTTATAGAACAATCAAATCTATATGACCGAATCAAATTCGATGAACCATGGGACAGCGAACACAACAAAACAGTTCTCGCCAAAACTCCAGATGTTTACAAGGCACCTGGAAGTAATCTCCCTGAAGGAATGACGGTCTATCGTGGTTTTAAAGAAGGCGGAATCCTGGGTGGGCTAAATGACAAAGGAGTTTCATTTGGCCAGATAGCCGATGGTTCATCGAATACGATTTTGGTGGCTCAAGTCCCAGACGAAATGGCAACCCATTGGGCCAAGCCTGACTGTCTAGAAGTGAACGACGAAGTTATCAAGAAGCTGTTGAGTGGAAAGAAAAAGATACTCACCGCATTTTGCGATGGATCAGTTAATCAGATTCCAACAACCATTGGCGCTAAAGACTGGAAAAATCTTCTAAATCCTAACGATGGAAATATCGTGAACTGGGGCGCCATCTCACCGAGAAACCAACGATGGCAAGACAGTCAGCGCGAGGCTGATCCGCGATTCATACTCCCAACAAGGAAAAAAAGTTTTTAACTCAGGCTATCTAACACTGCTTTTCAAAGTCTTTCCAGTTTCGTCAATCGGGGCGAAGCTACTTTAGAGACCCGTGATAACGACAGACGAAGATTGACCACCGTAACCGGACTCGTCAGAGTTCGGTTTTTTTCTGCGCCAACTGAGATCTTGCATCAACCAAGATTTTGGCAAGAATCCGCGACAATAGCCTTAAAGCCAATTTTTAATTAGAGGCCACAGGCAATTTCTCCACACGAAACCTGCTAATAATTTTTTTAACTAAGATCGGGAAGCAACCAAGCAACGCAAACGCGATGGTGAATTGTGTGACTTGCGATGCAGTGAACACCGCCGATACGCCTTCTGCCTGCAACGTATTTAAGTTGGGGATCGATGAACCGGCGTAAACATAGACGCACGTCCCAGCAAGCATACCGATCTGGCTTACCCACCAAAACGTCGTGACTTTGATCTTCGTCAATCCCATCAGCAAGTTAGTCACGAAAAACGGAATCGCGGGGATCAAACGCAAAGTAAACAAATAGAACGCCCCCTCATTCTCAAACGACTGGTTAAATATTTTCAGCCGGCGACCAAAACGATTTTGTACTGAATCCCGTAACAAATACCGGGCGATCAAAAAAGCGGCGGTCGCTCCAGCCGTTGAGGCGAAGCTAATCAAAACCAAAGCCAACCAAAATTTGAAGAACCAAGCATACACAAGTGATAACCCTGTCGCGCCGCCGGGAATCGACAGCCCTGCCACCAACACATAAATCAAAAACGCTCCCCCCAAAACCAAGACAGGATTACTCTGCAATAACGCTCGTAATTTGGTCTCCTGCTGCGCAAAAACTTCAAGAGAAAGCCAGTTGCGACTGAAGTACAGCATCGCCCCAAACGTGATGGCAAAGACAACCAGTGCCAGCAACTTTTGCCTGCTTTGCGGGGGAGACGGAGGAGTGCTGTCAGCGCCAGCAGGTGATTGAAGTGGATTTGAAGCGTGCATGTATTTCTAAACAGTAATTCTGATCAATCGATCTTGCTGAGGCATAGATAACTATCTATAAGCCAAGATGCCCACCTGTAAATTGATCGCACAGGCCATGTTTTGTCGAGCGCTAAAACTTGTTGCTAACTGCCGCTACCGAACAATCGTAGTGATGATATGCTGCGCAGTCTCGCTGAGTCTAAATGGTTGTAGCCGCCTAAACGTCAACGGATTGACCGATCGTTTTCAGCCCTCCAATAATCGTGATTGGAGTCCGGAAATGGAGCATCCGCCGACTATATCATTGGAAGCCGAGCGGGTCACCCTAAAAAATATTCGCCACAATACCTACGTAAGCGATGATGATTTTGTGGTCGATTACTTTGATCGCCAATTTGATTTAAGCGAAATTCAATCCGTCGATTTTATCGTGGTGCCGTTCAAAATCAAACAGATCGCTCACACAATGCTTAGTTTTGGATTGCAAGACGGAACCTACTTGACGGTGTCGATTGAAGTTCGCAAGGAAAAAGGCGAACGATTCAATCCGGTGCTTGGAATGGGACGACAATTCGAGCTAATGTATGTGGTCGGTGACGAGCGAGATTTGATCCGTGTGCGTACCGAACATCGCGATGCTGAGGTCTACGTCTACCCGTCAGTCGCCTCTCCACAACAAGCCCAAGCACTGTTTCTTGACGTAATGGAACGGGCCAACCAGTTAGCGGTCGATCCCGAGTTTTACCACAGCATCGCAAACAACTGCACAACCAATCTTGCCGGGCACGTTAACGAAATTAGCTCGAAAAAAATCATGTACGGGTGGAGAGTTCTCTTGCCGGGCCTGTCTGCCAAATACGCGTACGACCTTGGGCTGCTGGATAATCGGATCCCGTTCGAGGAGCTAACCAAGATCGCCTTAGTCAATGATCTGGCATTGGAGCATCGTGACGCTCCCGATTTCTCCCAAAAAATACGCGCCCACCACTCTCGGATAGCCCGCTACGCCGAACTCGATGCGCGATTCAAATAATCTACCACTTAGCCAGCGTACCTATTTCTCTAAATAGGCTATTGCTCAAAACGCCCCATAGGCGCTGCGATCACTCGTCCATTTTCCACCGAAACTCCCTCGGCCTCTAATCGCTCGGTCTGTACGCTCGGTCGGCACGAAGGCAGTTTCCCGTCCGAATAGACCACCCGCCACCACGGTAAATCGCCATCCCTGATCTTCGAAAGCATTCGGCCTGCCGCACGGGACGCCTTGGGTTTTCCAGCTCGACCAGCGACATCACCGAAGCTCACTACCTCGCCGTCAGCAAGCTGCTCGACTACCTTCCACATTCGTTGCTCAAACGGACTCGGACTCATCAGCTGTTTTCAAAAAGGGCTCTAGTAACGGATCAAACATAACGAAATTCTCAGTTTGAGACAGGGGTCTCAAGAAGCGACAAACGGTGAGAGCAACCAAGGCTCTCATTTGATTAGCTAGATTAGCTTCCAAGTTAGTCGAGCTAATTGAATGGCTGGCACGTGCTACTCTCCAAGGAAAAACCAACATTTTTTAATTAATCCCCGGACAAACAATGAATAGAAAGAAAATTAACTTTGTTAAACGTTTTGGCACACTTCGTGCATAGAGTGTTTTGTGAGCGGGAACAAGGTTCCCAGCAGCGTTCTCATTCCCATCCGCCGTCTCAGGAATCCCCGCTCACACTTTTCATCATCATACAAGGAAGCGCTGCCCGATTACTTTTGGGTCGCGTTTTTTTGCGCGCAGATTCATTCGACGGTATTCAGAAACAATTTCCCGCCTAGATCTTAAGAAAAGTCAAGCTTTTGAGCACCAAAACGTGGCTCAAACGAGGCCCGACACAATAAATGAGAGAGACTATCAACCATTCAAAGCTGAATTGGCTGATGAAACACAGATGAATGCCTGACTGCTCTCGTCTTCAGATCAGCCAACGTTAGAGAAGATCAGCCAACGCTAGAGATGACCAGCCGACGTTCGACAGCCCAACCATTAAAGACATCACAGCTGGAACCTAGGATCAGCAGCGTTCGGTTTCTTACATTAAAACCGCTTCCAACCCAAAAAGCTCATCGAAAAATTAACGATGGCCAAACACTAGGAATTATCAGCAGAATCAACTAATGCCGCACGAATCTTAGTTTTTGCGTCACCTGAAAGCCCCGCCATCGGGCCTTTATCCAAATCAAAAGCGTTGCTTCGAGTGAATGCCTCATTCATATCGAGCATTTGGCTATTTAAGCGTCGACTTCGTGCACAAATCAAACGATGAGCTGAAATCGCCCATCGTTCAACAAAATTGAGCGGGCGATCCATTGACGCACTGGTCAATCTCGCAGAATCCTCACAATTCAACGTCAGTATCATCCAGATTTGATGCATCAATTTCATAGGTGAACTACTTAAACGTTAAACCAAGTCGATTCAAGGCACTTTCTAAGCATTAATCTTGCACGAAATAGCCTTACTGAGAAGTTAGAAGCACTAATCCCCAAGCTACTACAAAGTATATCGACTTTTTCGTCAGGATTTGCCAAACGAATCAAAAAACTATCTAAAAGATGATCGGGGATTCGCTCAAAACACACCTGAATCACATCCCAGAACTCATCTCTCTCCACAATTGACTGAAAATCGCTTGCTGAAACCAAGGGATGCAGTAGGTCATTCACGTCAAAAGAATCACTTGCAGAAATTTCCTTACTAGCAGAACGTTTGCCACTTCGAAAATAGCTGCTAATCTCATTACGCAAAATTTGGAATAACCAAGTCCGCACAGAAGCTTCCCCTCGAAATTTATGGAAAGCCCGCATTCCTTTGATTAGAGTTTCTTGGACTAAATCCTCGGCCAAGTGATTATTCCGTACTCGCAACATTGCAAACTTAAACAGCGCGTCGCCATGCTGTTCAAGCCATTCTTCAGGCTGGGCTTGTACATCGCGATTATTTTCGGGCATGGCTATACTGAGCGTTAACTGTGTCGAGTGCCCAATAGTGTAACTTGTTGATCAAAACTTGTTGTCTTAGTTGAAATGAAATATCAAAGAATCCAGAATATTCCTAGTGTTTGTGTTTCTCAAATTACTTTTGTAATGTTAGCCTCCGCAAAAATCAAATTTTAGCTTGGAAGACGGACTTGCCACCGTCATTCAACAATTATCTTTTGCAAAAAGTAAATCGCGGCAGAAAAAAAGCCCCGCCTGTCAACGATCGACAAGCAGGACTCTCTGTTATAGTTTTTTTGATAAAAAAGTCTGATGACGAAATGCTATCCAACTGGAACTGCTGTAATTTCTGGCACTTCATAACCCTTACGATATTCTCGCTTGAGCATTAGATTTGCCTTTTCAGCATATTCTCCAGTAAACAATTCGGTTTCAGAGTTTACATTTAGCCTAGGGCTAAGCTGAATCTCGCCACCTTCGATGTCAACCGAGTGAGCAGCCGCGTGCTCGGTCATGAACTTTATCAGCTCTGTCCAGTGAGGCATCTCGATCGCTTTTGCGTCTTCGGCCTTAAATGTTTTCCCAGACTGAAAAGCGATGTTTGCCATATTACACCAACCAGTGCTATGGTGCCCCACCTCAACTTCAGCGTTCAGAAGAGACGAATCGTTGGCCAAGACGGCGTCGATAAAGTTCTGCTGATGCGATTGCCCTTTGTCGCCTTTGAACCTTCGCACTACTTTACCTTTCGCATCATAGGCAACGGCTCCACCGCGTCGCCCTTCAAAACGACCGCCTTCGCAATAAGCAATGTAACCGCTCGGCGGACCTAGGTGCTTAGGTGATTTTTTCGACCCTGGTTTATCCGCCAAATTGGTCAAAGCAATCAAGACAGGGATTGATCCTGTATCAAAATGAGCGAAGTGAAAGTTTGGAGTGTTACCTGCATCACTCCAGCCGATCCGGCCACCGCCACCAAAAATCTTCTTTGGCAAGCTCACCGAGTCTTGAAAAATCGTATTGCGAACGTCATCCAGAATATGGACGCCCCAATTGCCCATTTCACCTGATCCGGTATTGAAGTCCCAGTGCCAGTCGTACTGCAACTGGTTTCGAAACAGCGGTTGGTCTTGAGCTGGGCCGAGCCACAAGTCGTAGTTAACGTTCTTGTCGATTTGCAATGGAGTGTCACGTTTTCCGATCGACGCACGCCGTCCAATTCGATTCACCTGTGCAACTTGAATTCCACCCAGCGCTTTTTCTTCATGCAAGAACTTCTTAATTTCAGCTTGCATTGGGTCGGAGCGCTGCTGCGTACCAATTTGACAAACCTTGTTGTACTTACGAGCCGCAGCAACCGTCTGTTGGCCTTCCCATTGAGTATGCGAAAGCGGTTTTTCAACATAAACATGCTTACCAGCTTCCATGGCCCAGATTGCCGCTAAACAATGCCAATGATTGCAAGTTCCAATAACAACCGCATCGATACTATCCGACTTGAGCATGTCGCGAAGGTCGGCCCAAACTTGGGCTTTCGTGTAGGTCGCTTTGGCTTGTTCAACTCGTTTCTTATCAGGGTCGCACAGCCCGGCGATGTTAACTTCCTTGACTTTGGAAAACTTCTCAGCCAACCCCCTCGCTCGGCCACCGCAACCAATCATGCCAACATTAACCGTCTCAACGGCGCTTGTCTTGCTAGACGCACGCAACGCACAGCCTGGCAGCGCCATCATAACACCAGCACCAGCACCCGCAGCAAGAATCTGTCGACGAGTAAGTTTCGGCTGAATCGGTTTGGGCATTGTCAGATCCTTGCTATCGAGAAGATACTTGCTTCGTCACACAGTATGCGACTTACTCAATTGAAAGTGCATTGTACATCAGAAATTGCTTCCCACTGCGGCGCGTTATTTCGAACATTTCGGTTATTTTCAAACCGACACTAACCATAAACACGTTACTTCAACCAAAGTACCTGTATTTCTAGCACAAGTTTGCAGATTGAATCGGTTTAGTTGGCCCTTGCAATGTCCCCCCCCAAGCCGTTGGTAATATCAGTGCCTTCGCTGCAGCCTCGATCGTCAACCGTCTGTTTTTTTGGCAACAACCGTCAGACACTCATAGGTTAGTTCCGGTCGGCTACCGGTAAGATCGGCAAGATGTCGGCGAAATTCTAGATAGTCTTCGCGACTAAGTGGCGTTCGGTCGTGCCCCGCGTATTTCGCACCAAGCTGCCGAAATCGCAACAATAACTCGTCGACGCTTTCAAAGGTCTGACAGCGCTGTTGTCGATTAAATTCCATGACCTCAAACCCAGACTCAGTGAACGCCTGTCGCCAATCCGATTCTGTCGCTAAATCATGGACTCGATTCAATCCAGGAGATACACGTCGCCACGCCTCACGAAACTCAGGCAGCGTCCCTGAAACAAACGTCGTCATTAAAAATTGGCCACCGGGCCTTAACAACCGTTCGGCTTCCGCGATCGCTCGATGCGGATGACACCACTGCATTGCCGCGCAGGAAAACACAACACTCGCCATCGCACTCGGCAAGCCGGTTTCTTCAATATCTGCCACCAAAAATTCAGCGTCAGCAATCCGGGCCTCGGCTGCTTCAATCATCGCAGGAGCAAAATCAACGCCGACGAGTTTAAGCTTCGGCCATCGCTTGCTGATTTGCTCAAGCGCCTCGCCTGTACCACATCCTAGGTCAATCAACGCTCCAGTGACCGACGCCGAAATTTGATCGACCATTGAACGGCCCATTTCCTGTGGTATTTTCGCAGCGTCGTCATAAGTCTTTGCGGCCTTAGAAAACTGTCGCGCGACTTGCGCACGATCAATCATGTTGAGCGACGATTCAATGCTTACCGAACCGATTGGTGGCTGACTATCCGATCCCGGGACTAAACTCGCAGGTGGCGAAGTAGTAAATGAAAAATCCAATAACCGTTTGGCAAGCGCCGGTGACTGAGTAATAGGCAAACAGTGGCAGTTGCCGATCGTGTGAAAAATCGCGTTCGGGATCTGGTCGGCACATAGACGACTGGCCATCGGCGAAATCACGTCGTCTGAGTTGGCTGCAATAACTTGGGTAGGAATAGCAATTGCGTTCAAACGCTCGCGAAGATCTGTATTGCTTAGTGTCTCATAACCTTGCTGAAGCGCAAGATCGGTTGGGCGTTTACTGCCGATCCGATCCGCCAACTGGCTACGAAGTTCAATGCGATCTTCACCGGGCATCTGCATCTGAAGAAAACGCTGCAACCCAACCACGTACTTCTTTTGTGAAATCCGAAGCAACCGATCAAAAACGGAGGCCGAAATGCCGTGCGGCCAATCCGCATCCTCAAAAAAACGAGCCGTCGGGCTGATTAACGTTAATTTCGAAATACGGTCGGGAAACGCGATCGCAGCTTCCATCGCCAGAGTTGCACCTAGCGACCAACCACACCAGTGCGACCTGTCGGGGGGGGCTTGGGCAAGCAACTCAGTCAGACAATCCAACGAATCGGTTCCCAACAAATCACTTGTTGACGAATCAACGGGCGGGTACCCGGGTAGCGTCGCCACGTGGATTTCAAATTGACCATCAAGCTTTTCGATGAGCCAATCCCATACCAATGGCGGCATATTCCAACCATGGATCAAAAATAATTTCGGTTTCACTGTATGGCTCGAATCATTTGTCGCTCACGTTTGACACGGAACTCGGGGCCAATACGGATTCCAACGACTCGCTAGCCAACACGTCAACCAGACGATCGATACTCGCAGTTGCATGAGCGGCAGTAATCGTAAAACGAAGCCGACTACTACCAGCCGGGACAGTAGGCGGACGTATCGCCAACACTAAAACACCTTGTTCTCGAAGCAATGCACTCGCCGCTAAAGTCGCTCGTTCGTCACCAATCACAACAGGCTGAATAGGCGTGTCTGACGGCAACAGCTTGGCCGCCACCGTCGGCGCTCTTTGCAACAGCGTCGTCTTAAACCGCTGCAGGTTATCAAACAGTCGAGACCGAAGTGTCGCTTGTTCGGCGATAATCTGGACGGCAGCTAACGAGGTTGCCGCCACATGAGGGGGTAGAGCGGTTGTGTAAGTATAAGTTCTACCAAACTGAATTAGGTGCTGAATCAATAGCGCATCGCCCGCCACAAAAGCCCCAAAGCTTCCAGCCGCCTTACCTAACGTACCCATCAAAAGCACGTTGCCGTTTGGACTAACAGTGGCATCCGCTGCCGCCCCACGTCCTTGCCCCAGCACACCAACCCCATGCGCCTCGTCAATCACCAAAAGTGAATCGTGCGAATCCGCGACTTGCTTCAACTCCGCCAAAGGCGCCACGTCACCATCCATGCTAAACACAGCGTCGGTCATAATCATGGTACGACCGGTATTGTGTTTTTCAAGCAAGCCCCGCAAAGCCGTCATATCATTATGTGGGTACCGTTTAAGTTTGGCATCACAGGCCAAACCTGCATCGATCAACGACGCATGATTGAGTTTGTCTTGAAAAACAAAATCATCGCGTCCTAAGAACGCTTGAGCAATCGCAAGGTTTGCCATGTATCCGCAAGAAAAAACCAACGCTTGCTCCGCTCCTACAAACGACGCCAACGCCAGTTCGAGTTCTCGATGCGGCGTTTGGTGTCCACAAATCAAATGCGACGCTCCACTGCCGACCCCGAACTCAGCCGCTGCCGATTCAGCAGCGGCAATCAAACGCGGATCATTGGCTAACCCCAAATAATCGTTGCTGCAAAAGTTGTCGTACCGCCGACCATCGATCGTAACCACCGCAGCCTGCGGCGAATCCACCGTTAAACGCTCACGCCATCGGTTTGCGTCAACGCGGTCGGCATGTTGTTTTTGCAAGTGATTTTGCCATGACATGGCTAGTTGGTTCTTTGAAGAAATTAGCAGTTTGCGTGGAATCCCGAAGTCTGGCGGCTACTCTAAAATCAAAAGTTCGAAGTGCCACCTTCAGGCGGAATTTGCGGCTAAAGCCCGGTACTACAAACTAGTCAACTCATTTCTGATAGCCCACTAGAATGCCGCAATAACTTATTGGTTGATACCTAGCTTGGAAAACAACTCACGGTCGTGGTCGGCAGTCGCATTGTTTGCCGTCAACAATTGGTCACCGTAAAAAATCGAATTTGCTCCAGCCAAGAAACACAAGCATTGCATCTGGTCATTCATCGTCTCGCGACCTGCGGACAAGCGAACGTAAGCCGACGGCATTAGAATTCGCGCGACCGCAATCGTACGGACAAAATCAAATGGATCAATGTCCTCAATATCCGCCAGCGGTGTGCCCTCAATTTTGATCAAATTGTTGATCGGAACGCTTTCAGGTGGCGGCGACAAATTTGCGAGAGTTTGCAAAAGTCCCACGCGATCGTTTTTCGTTTCGCCCATCCCGACAATCCCGCCGCAACAAACCTTCATGCCCGCCGTGCGAACATTTTCCAACGTCTCCAAACGATCCTCGTACGTCCGAGTCGTAATAATCTCGCCGTAGTATTCTGGCGAGGTGTCGAGATTGTGGTTGTAGTAATCCAAGCCGGCTTCCTTGAGTTCGCTGGCATGTTCCTCGTTTAGCATGCCCAACGTTGCACAGGTCTCCAAGCCCAAAGCCTTTACCGCCGACACCGCCTCGGATACCGCTTGGATATCCGAATCTTTTGGACTACGCCACGCAGCCCCCATACAGAATCGACCCGCTCCGTCTTCTTTGGCTTTTTTCGCCGCAGCAACAATTTGGTCCAGCGGCATCAACCGCTCTTTCTTCAAACCGGTTTTGTAGCGAGCGCTCTGAGGACAATAAGCACAGTCTTCCGGGCAAGCACCCGTTTTGATGCTCAGCAACGACGACAGTTGAACGGCATTGGCGTCGTGATGTTCACGATGCACCGTTTGAGCTTGAAACAAAAGATCATTAAACGGCAACGCGAATAAGTTTTCGATTTGCTCGCGTGTCCATTGTTGAGTAATAGCGGTTTCGCAAGTGGCTTCGGGTGTGGGCGACATATTGGCGAATTGAATCGAAAGGGAAACTTGAAAAAAGTCTGAGTTGAAGCAATCCAGTGCTCAGGCGGCGAACAGTATAACGTAGACAGAAACCGCGGTAAATTACCAGTCTTGCCGGATTCCTCCGCTGAACTGAAATTCAAAAGAATCAACGGCTTCCAACCCAGCAACTAAGGCAAACCCGACTTCACCAAGGGCCAAAGCCGAACAAGACAGCATCTGCAATACTCGTTGTTACTTGAAGCCGGACGACTAAAACTCCAATCCGCCAACCGCTAAAACCGTCACCGTGAGATTATAAGCCCCGTGAAGAAGCATTGCCGCAACAATCCATGGCGCACCATCGGAGAGGCGCGGCATTCTCTCCTGCCGTTGAAATTCAGCCCAAACTTTCACCGCCCCCACTGATGCAATCAGCGAACAAGTGACATGCAGTAAAACACAAACCGACCACCGCCAAGCAACAAGACCTGGCGTCACATCGCCGAAACTCAAATAGAGCACGTTCTCGATCGCCGCGAAAACGAGTGCCGAAGCCAACCCACAAATCAGAATTTGAACTGCCGAACGAAACAACCAAGGACGCTTCTCGCAAACCCAGATCACCAGCGCAATCTTCATAATCTCTTCAGTAACAGGGGCTGCAACCACTGTCGCCAGCACATGGTTAGCAGTTCCCAGCTGCAAAAACACAGCGCCAACAACCGCGACAACTCCAGAAACCAAAGCCGCACCCAAGGTCACACTCCAAGTTGTCGCTGCCGTCGTTCGATCCGCTTGCTGACGGTACCACCTCAACCACGTAACCGCATCCTTGGGCGTGGGACCAGCGAGCTCAAACGATAACCCCGGTTCGTCCCAAACTGAATTTTCAGGATCACCTTCACGAGGTGTCATTTGCGATCCAGCCGTCGGTTTGTCGTCTAATCGAAACTGCTGCGTATCCGCACGCATCCACGGTTCGTCAAACACCGACGGATTACTATTGACCGATTCATCACTCTGTAATGGAGTCGTTTTCGGCGTGGCATAAGGCGACTCATCTCCGGGCGGATTGTCGCTTGGGTTACTCATTTTGCGGAGCAGCAACATAAGCGGTAGCAGTTGCAATTACAGCGGACATTGGCATTTGTTTCTTTGAAGCCGTTGTGTTCCCACCAACATCAGCGGGCGATATTCGAACGTTACAGATCGCATTGTAGCCTTGGGCCCGTGCGTTTTCGGCCAAACGAAGAATCACTTCACGCTTTCCACGCTCTTGCAAAGTTTGATACGACTTAATTTCACCGCCGAACAGGTTGCGCCATTTCGCAAGAAATGATTTCAAATAATCGCTACCAATGACGACTTCAGCCAAGACAAGATTAGGTGGCTGACCAGATGCTACCGCGTTGGGAAAACTCTTGATCTGCGTCACCAACATATCAGACATCGCAGCTTCGCGTTCTTCCAGTTTTCTGAAGTGCTGCTTCTCCACGGTCCGACCAATGATCAGTCCACAGACCACAAGCATCAACACAAAGATTACATACGGAGCCAACGAAATCAAAGTTAAAATGATATCTTCCACGGAACTACCTCCACAGGATTCATCGAAATAAAGCTAACCAAACTTAAACGCCGGGCTCTGCGACAACAGCAGTTCCGTATGCATAAAGCTCGGCAGCACCAGACGTCACAGCACTGGTTGTAAATCGAATATTCACAACCGCATTTGCACCGAGTTGCTGAGCCTGAGCGAGCATTCGCTCCATCGCTTGCCGACGCGATTCCGTCAAAAGTTCTGTGTAACCCTTAAGCTCACCACCGACCAAGTTCTTCAATCCGGCTGCGATATCCCGGCCAGCATGTTTGGCCCGTACGGTGTTACCTTGCACAATGCCAAGAATTCGGACAATTTTATGGCCTGCAATGCCTTCAGTATTCGTGACGATCATCGTCGAGTTCCTTTTGTATTGGTTAGTTGCCCCTTAGCAGAGCAAAGGCATTCCTGTCGCGGTTCGACATGCACAACCCCATAGCTAAGCAAGCTATCATCTATCCCTTTAAGATACAGACTCGACACCATCCTGCAAGGAGATTCTTCATGCTATTAGTCGAGCACAACAATTTTGAAATCCGGCTCTGTCACTCATTTCAATTGAATATCTGTATCTTCCTCTAATTCACCGACTCGCGTCGCCCGGGCTTCAATACGGGCGCGAGCATCTCGCCTTTCCGATGCGTTAACAAAAAATCCCCAAAGACCTCCAATCGATGCACCAAAAAATAGCGCACTGAAAAATCCCACCTCACCATGTGTACTGAAGCCGCCAATCATCGGCCAAAAAATCAAACTCAGAAACATTCCTAGTGCCTGACACGTCAAAACAACAAACACCGGACGAATATGCTTCCGATGAACGGTTAGCGAAAGGACCAACAAACCAATACCCGCAACACATCCCGAGACGGCCCCAACAGGCCAATCGCTGCCAAACACTGCCACTGGAATTGCAGCCAAACCAACTCCGGTCATAAGCCGGCTCAATTCAAAACGAAACCCCGCAGGAACCCAATCACGATCAAGCAAAACAATATCCGCGACAACAAGAACGTTGCATAAAAAACAAGCCACGCCATTGATTAGAACTCACACAAAGAGTCATCGCGTAGCGCGAACGACAAACCCAAACAATGCCCTCCAAGCGGAAGCTCAGATTCTCGCACACCACATTACCATGTGATTGGTTTATCTACACCGTAAGCCTTCCGTTGCGCCGCATCATCCATCAAGCGATCGTTGGTTACGATTACCCGACCAATCTCGCCTTTCAATGTCTGTTCGACTTGAATTTCATAAGTCGCGAATTCAAAGAAGCTGACTATTTCAGATTCATCTTCATCTCGCCAGTATGGATCACCCAAACCACTTACAATTGAAGAAGGCAGAACGGCAATACCGTTCACCAGAACTGTCCCAGCAAATGCTGCAAATTTGTTTTCTAAATCGTTGAACACGATTTGAAATCCCGAAACAGTACCATCCTCTTCATTGTCGATAGAAACACCAAGGTCTTCAAACTCAAGTGGGGAATTAACCTTTGAGGTACTGCGGCCAAGAAATGAACACTCATAGACCGCCGACCCAAGGCCGACCGAATTAATCGAAGGAGCCGAAAGATCGACCACAAGCGCCAACCCTAAATCGCGAACCCAGCTATTAGAAACATTTCCTCGGCGAAAAATTAAATCAAACATTCTATTTAACCCCAACTTCCAACAGCCGACACGACCACCGAACCGTGACAGTTGATCTTCATTTTCAAAAACACGCGCAAGCCCGGCTTCACGTGTATCTGTTGGTCGTCTCGGTGAATAACCGACACCTACTTGTCCGGGCTATCTTTTTTTGGAGCCTCTTTACTTGGCACCATACTGCGTTTCATTTCCATTAACTGCTTGGCAGCCTGTCGCATCGCAATAATTGGCTCTGGATTAACCTTCCACATATCTCCCTTGCGTACTGCGATGATGGGAAACGCATTGCCCGGAAAACTCAACACTGCGTTGTCTTCGTTGACTTTCCTTTTACCAAAGGTAATAGATTTTCCGTTAGGCAATTTAAACTTGTCATCGGCCTTCAATCGAGTGATCTTCATCGCATCAAATTTGGCTTTCATTTTCTCTACCGCATCAGCAGGAAGTTTCGCTTCCGGCATTAGCACTTCAAGGCCGTCATGAGGATGCGTCACCGCCTTTAGTTTTTTCATGTCGCCCGCCGTCATGGCCAGCAAAAACTTTCGCAGCGCAAGCTCTGGAGTGCTTTTAGATACTTCACCCTCCATTTTCGGTTTTGCCTTGGTAGCTGAACCCGCCGCTTCCTCACCGGCAACAGGCGATTCTGTGGTTTGCGAAAATCCGATTTTGGCAGCTGGAAATGCCAACAGGAACAACATGGCAGCGATGGTTAGTGTTTTCATAAGTTCAATTCAAATTAAAAAAGTAAGTTAACAGCCACGAGCCAAAACCAATCGCGAGCCTCGATTAATACGTAACAGACCGTTATTCATCAACCTCTGATGCCTTGTTCGGCTCTGAAGCCCCGGCATCTGCACGCGTTGGCCAACACTCCAAAGTTATGTCAATCGGGCGGGCTTTCGATACTCCATTCCACACACCATGTTCAGCCGAATCTGAACAAGCAGCAATAGAATAGTTCGCTACCAAACTATACTTGCTTTTCGCCTGGTTGGCTAGGATCGGTTTTATCGGAGCATCCCAGTCAAATGAGTGAAAATAAACGTCGATTACATGGACCTGCTTCGGCTTAAGTTCAAGAAAACTGGGAAAATTCACTGTCCAAGTTTGTGGTTTTTTCTGAGCCACTCCAAGCAATTTTCCATTTACGTCAAAAACTTCGAATGTCAAATTGTAATAACCCCAAGAGTTCCATTCCTCCCACAGCCTGATTGTTTCGTTGGAAGTATTTTGCACTACGACATGGAAGTAAAATAGCCCCCGCCGTTTACTTCCTTGCTCAACAATGAAAGGTTCAGGGTTGTAGGTGTTACCCACAACTTGAACCGAAAGCGCGGCAGTCCGCGGACGCGAATACATGCCAACCGCAACCGTGATCAAACTACAAACCACTAAAAACGAAAACAGCGAGAATCTAAATTGACGATGCATATTGCTTTCGTGGGTTAACAGTTAAG
>CAZHCH010000026.1:0-41597 GCA_964530985.1 uncultured Pirellulaceae bacterium
TCGTATCTGTCCAATCCGGACCCATTCAATCACAGATCTGGAACAAATCCAGCGGTGCGTTAGACGAATTCAAGGACACCGACTACGGCCCGATGATTTCCAAAACCGAAGCCATCCTCCAGGACGCCCAAAAAATCGCTCAGCCCGCCGAAGTCTTTTCGCGGCTAGTCCAAAAGATCATCGAAACCCCCAACCCAAAAACCGCCTACGTCATCCACAAACAGCGTTGGCGTCTGCACATCATGCGTTGGCTCCCCAAGCGCTGGCTGGATCGCCTGATGCACAAGAAACTGTCGTAGGCTATCACAGAACGATATTCGATTTGGGAAACACTAATTATTTTTGTGGGCGTCACCCAGTTTCGGCCTGAAATCTCTGCGCTTTGGCGTGAGGTTAATTTAACCTCCCTACTTAGGCCAGCGGTATTGGAGACGGATTACGGAATACTCCTTCGGTGATATGTGGTGTCGGCGGATTTTGAAATGTGTTTCTTTTTGATGCGGTCATCAGTGACGTCGGGCGCTTGGTCGGGTGTTCCAACGTGCCACTCTTGTGTCTACAATATGATCGACGTCTCCTGATTTTCATTTTCGTCGAGTAAACAAATGATCCACCTAAGTCATCGTTCGTTGTACCTGTTGACTGTCTGCCTAACGGTTGCCGTGGTTGTAAGTCCACTTCAAGCTCAAGAACAGGTACGCGTAGAGGTCAGCCCCAATGGACCGATTGCGACGCTTGAAGACGCTCGGCTGAAAGTTCGAGAGCTGAAGAAAAAACATCCCGATCAACCCATCGAAGTCTTGATCAAAGGCGGTGTTTATCCACTGCATGAAACCGTTGTGTTTGGCCTAGAGGACTCGGGCAAAGATGGCGCGCCGATTACTTACAAAGCATCTCCCGGCGAATCGCCTGTGTTCACCGGTGGCGTTCCAATCACCGGGTGGAAAAAGCTGGCCTCCGATCCCGCAGGTGTCTCGGACAAAGCGCAAGGAAAACTCTGGGCCGCCCCAGTCCCTAAGGGTTTTGCAAAATCCTGGGTGATCAAGTCGCTCTACGATGGTGACACATTGCTTAAACGAGCCAAATCAAACGGCTTCAAATATGCGGATGTCGAAAAGGAAAACGACTTCAACCGGCAGGGCAAGAAATTAACCAGCACACTGGAATACGAAGGCGATCCTGTCGCGCCGTTTGACCGCACGATTCACTACCAAGACAACCATATCAAGGATTGGAAAAACCCTTCGGACATCGAACTGATTCTCAAGGACCGCCCGTGGCTAGCTAACGTTATCGCCTTGGACCGGATCGATACCCAAAAGAAGATCGCCTACTTGGCCGTCGACCCGACTTACCAAGCTATCAGGCCCAAGAACCGTTACTGGGTAGAAAACGCGATCGAATATCTGGACGAACCGGGCGAGTGGGTGGTCAACACGCAAGAGGGAATGATCTACATCTGGCCAACAAAAGATCTGGCTACGATGAACGTAATTGCTCCGTACCAAAGCGAATTCATCCGAGTTGAAGGTACCGAAGACGGCCCCTTTGTTTCTCACTTGCACTTTAAGGGCCTAACCTTCACCCACGGCGTGCGTGACATCTTGCAGCCCGACGACAAAGGCCTGCAGCACGATTGGGAAATGTACGACAAGGCCAACGCGGTGATTCGGTTTCGATTTGCCGAAGACTGCGGCGTTGGATCGTGTACTATCAAATCCAGCAGCGGTACCGGCATCCGTTTGGACCTGCACTGCCAGCGCATCGCGGTTACCAGCAACCACCTGCACCACTTGGGTGGCGGCGGCATTGTGCTCAGCGGATACGGCCCGGGCACGAAAGACGTGAACAAAAACAACGTTGTCCATGACAACTACATCCACCATATCGGTGAACTGCTGTTGCACTCGGCGGCGATTTTTATCGCCCAAAGCGGCCATAACGAAATCACCCACAACACCATCAGCGACGTGCCTTACAACGGCATGGTCATCAGCGGCTGCCGTCCTCACGAGTTTCACTTGGTCAAGCGAATCCCTTTCCGACGAGCGTGGGTGTCTTCGATTCGTTTTGAAGAATGCGAACCCTACATCAAGAAAGCTCAAGCGGCTCGATTTAAGAACAGTCTGTCGCACTTTCTGCCGTTGCTGCATGCTCGTGAAAACAAGATCATCATGAATGATATTTCGCGAACGCTTTTAAAACTGCATGACGGCAATGCGGTCTACTTTTCTGCGATGGGCGTGGATAACTGGGTCGAGCGTAACTACCTGCACCAGAACCATGACACTGCGGGGGCTCTGCGTCTGGATGACAATCCTAGTTTCACCATCATCCGTGAAAATGTGATCACTCAATCCGAACACGGGTTTGGGCTCAAGGGGCCAGCGGATCTTGCTAACAACTTCGTCTTCACAGAGACGTTTCTACGTGGCCGCTCGCTTCCAGGCTGGCTGGGCGGCACCAAGCAAGTGAAGCCGAAGCGTAACATCTTCATGCCTCCGGCTTCCTCCAAAGCGACCAGCGGCCTGTATCTCACCGACAAACGCGCGACTGAACGGCCGTTTTTTGAAAACCTCCCTCTGACCGAGAGTTCGATTTACTTTACCGAAAACAAAAGCAAAGCGTATCAGCCAAAGACTAAACTTGGCGACGACTTGTATACCAGCAAGCCGGCCAACGATTCGGTGAAGCTACTGTACACCGATCCGCTGTTTGACAAAGAAGCAATGAAGACGGGACTTTATCGTTTTCAAGAAGGGTCCCCTGCCGAAAAACTTGGCATCAAGCCGATCGACCTTCGTAAGGTAGGATCTTCGTTGGCCCCTTCTTCCTTTTCCGTGGATGGGCAACGTCCCGTTCAAACTCATTAACAGGTCATGGCAGGGCGTCGAGCAATTTCTGTAGTAGATCTGCGACGTTTAATTCGACAGCATTTTGCTTCAGATATTCAAGATCGGCCTGATCGCCCAGAATCTTCATTACACGTGTCACGTCTTCCCATTGTCGCTCCGAGATTTCGTTTCCTAAACGATACCATTCGAGCTTGCTGAGTATCATGTCTTCAGGAGACGCAATTGGAACTTCAAGCTCGCTTTTCGGGTCTACCTTTCCAAGCTCAGCACGATTCATCGAGGATCTGTCGAATTCACGATGTTTCAAAATAAAGATGTCTACTTTGAATGACGACTCCAAGTGGATCAGGTTGAAGCATGACGAATGTGCGACCGCATCGTTGATCGCCGTTTTGCTGACATAGTATTTGTCTTCAAGTTGATCGACGAACTGGTTAATGTCTTTTAATTTTAAATCAGCAACCAGATCAATATCGAGTGTCGAACGAGACGCGCCGTGAAACGAACTCGCAACCGAACCGCCGACGTAGAAGCCAATCTTCATTGCGTCGAAAATTTTGGCAACAGGTTCTAACGCTTCGACTAGCCCAGGAAGATTGCTCATCGTTTGCCAGCCAGATAGGTTTTGACACTTTCTGCGAGATCTTTCCCGTAGTTGATTTCAATAAACCGCAAGCGGACTTCAGCCTCAGACAACTTGGGGTTCATTCGGCGAATTGCCTGTTTGCATTGCTCGGCCACTCGGTTGCTTGCTAACACCGCTTCTTCAAGCCGCCGTGCCGGCGGCTTGGCTCGAAGCAATCGAATTAAAACTGCTTCCGCTTCAGGGGCGGTGTCGATAATGAAGTTAGGCTCAGGCATGCATTCATTGTAGCGTAATCTCAGAGAAGTAAACTCGCCAAACGGTCTCCCTTGCGTCCGCACAGTTAAGGAAAACGAGCAGCGTCGCAATCAATGTAAGCGATGGTGATGACAGCTGGCTTGGCGTTGTTTTTCATTCGCTTGATTTTTCTTATGTCGTCTGTGTCCGGTTAGTGTTTGTGAGCTTACACTAGGTTAGAGTGTTTGAGCAAACGCATTTGGTCAGTTTGGCCGTTAAATTACTACTGGTTTGACTCCTGTGTTGTTCTTGCGATACTTACAGGCTAATTCGTGGTTTCATGATTGGGTTGGCTGTCCAACCGCATTGTCGCACGAAGAAGAGCCAACTTTCTTCACACCCAAATACACATCCATCGCACCTGATTTGCGATCTCAATTCAAAGGGCAAAAAATGACCATGGTAACTTACTCGATTTTCAATCGCTCAAATCTTCGGTCATGCTTGCGTCGGCATTTTCAGCGCGGTTTGAGTTCCATTGTCGCTTGTTTGGTGATGGCTTTGGCAACGACTGCTATCGCTCAAGAAGCCAAATCCAAACCCACGCTGGTACCTGGTTCTGAAGTCAACCTTGCTGCCGTTACAAACGCCGACTGGGTTCAAGGAGCAGGACCGACAGCTTTCGAACCGGGGAAGGTTTACGTGTTCGAGTGTTGGGCAACTTGGTGCGGTCCTTGCGTGGCGTTGATTCCACATGTGAATGAACTCCATAAAAAATATTATGACAAAGGGCTACGAGTCCATGGCATGAACAGCTGGGAGGAAGGCAGAGAAATAACGGTCGATTACGTCAAGGCAAAAGGCGAAGGTATGTCTTACCCGGTCGCGTATACGCACGGATCGGCTTTTGAAACCGAATGGTTAACGGCGGCAGGCGTGGAGTCGATCCCGCATGCGTTTGTTGTCAGGGACGGAAAGCTATTGTTGGGAACCGAAGCGGTGCGGCTGACGGATTCGCTGGTCGAGTTAATGCTCTCTGGCGATGAAGGCGCCGAAAAGGCCGCAGCGATTATCAAAGCCGCCTATGATGTCAGTGGAGAAACAAGAAAACTCGGTTCGGAAATCTATCGAGCCAAGCGCAGCAAAAATGCGAAGATGATGGCAGCGAAAATCAACGAAGTGGAGACGCTCGATCCGGGCCACCCCGACTTGTCCAAATGGAAGCTTGAGTTGCTGATGGTGCAAGAAGATTGGCCGGCTGCAGTAGCAGCTCTGGATGCGATGCCGGCCAGCAGCACCAAAAATACGTACCTAGCCGAGACTAGTCGTTTGATTTGTGGTAAGAACGCTGACGACTACCCGATCAGCTTTGCCAAATCCTTCGTCCCCCCGTATGCAGAATATATCTCATCAGGCGGAAAGGGAATTGGGCCAAGCCACTTTGCAAAACTAGCGATGCTTCAATGGAGGCTCGACGATAAGCAAGCCGCCATTACCAACACCGACAAAGCCTTGGAAGCTGCGATCAATCACAAAACTGGATCCAACGCACATCGCACGACCGCTTATAAGCGTTTCGTAAAATCGGTAAAAGAAGGAACGATGCCAACGTACCCTGACTTGATCGCGTGGCAGGCTGAGGCAAGGAAAGAAGGGGCAGCAAAGTAAAAGGCTCTAAATACACAGAAACAAATACCAAACCTGATCCACATCCGATTTGTGATCTCAATTCAAAAGGCAGACTAATTATTATGGTAACTTACACGATTCCCAATCGCTCCAATTTTCCGTTATTTTTCCGTCGGCTTTGCCAGTGCGGCTTGAGTCTCATTGTCGCTTGCTTGGTGATGGCTTTGGCAACGACTGCTATCGCTCAAGAAGCCAAATCTAAACCCACGTTGGTACCCGGTTCTGAAGTCAACCTGTCTGCGATCACGAAAACGGACTGGATCCAAGGAGAAGGACCAACAGCTTTTGAACCGGGTAAGGTTTACGTGTTCGAGTGCTGGGCCACTTGGTGTGGTCCTTGTGTCGCGTTGATTCCACATGTGAACGATCTCCATAAAAAATACTACGACCAAGGGCTGCGGGTCCATGGGATGAATGTCTGGGAGGACGACAGAAAAAAAGTAGTGGAATACGTCAAGGCAAAGGGCGACGGTATGTCTTATCCAGTTTCCTTTAACGACGGATCGGCTTTTGAAACGGACTGGTTGAAAGCGGCAGGAGTAGAGTCGATCCCGCACGCGTTTGTTGTCAGAAACGGAAAACTACTGTTGGCAACCGAGGCCGTTCGGCTGACCGATTCGCTGGTCGAGTTAATGCTCTCCGGTGACGAAGGTGCGAAACAGGCCGCTGCGAAAATCAAAACAGCCAACGACAACTTTGAAGCAACGGAAAAGATTGCGAGACAACTATATAAAGCAGGCCGCAAAAAAGATGCGGAGACGATGGCAGCGAAACTCAAGGAACTGGAGACGCTTGATCCCGACCACCCGGAATTGTCCGTATGGAAACTTCGGTTGTTGATGGCACAGGAAAAATGGCCAGCTGCGACAGTGGCTCTTAACGAAATGCCGATGAGCAACGCCAAGATTTCTTTTCTACTAACGGCTTGTAATTGGATCGCTCACGCCAAAGCTGACACCTACCCAATGAACTTCACCAAGGCGTTTACCACCCACTATGCAGCGCACGTCACAGAAAAAGGAAAAGAACCTGGTCCGAATGCATTTGGTCCGAGTCACTTTACCAATTTGAGTATTCTTTGCTGGAGAACGGGTGACAAGGAGGCTGCCATCAGCTATGCCGACAAAGGTGTGGAAGTTGCCATGAACTTTAAAGCAGGCAATAGTGAAGCCCGCACGAGTGCTTACAAACGCTTCGCGGAATCTGTCAAAGAAGGCACGATGCCGACATTCTCTAACCTGATCGCTTGGCAGAACGCAGCAAGGAAGCTGGCCCCCAAGAAAGAAGCTGCCGAGGCAAAGGAATAAACGCACGACGACAAGTCGAAGATATCTAAAAGGCCTGAGTAGGTAACGACTTACTCAGGCCTTTTTAGGTTCGTTGCCAGTTTCACTTTTGAATCTGGGATTCAACAGATAAGCCCCGGTAGATAGGATGTCGGGACATAGCCCACTACTCAGGAGAAAAGAAAATGTCCGTTGTATTCAACGTTACCTTCAAAGCCAAAGACGACACCTATGATCAGCTGCATGCGACGTTGACGGCCATCTTGCCCGACACGGCCAAATATGAAGGAGCCGAACTGATCTCTTGTGCAGCGGATCCTGCTGACAAGACATTTTACATTCACGAAGTTTGGAATTCAGTCGAAAGTCAACAAGCCTACTTGGCGTGGCGACAAGAGCGGGGCGATGTCGACAAACTGGTTGCTTTGTTACGAGAGCCGCCGAGCTTTGAAGAATTTGAACATCTGACGTTTTGATTTGCCGTAACACCATCGAAGGGCGTTCGAATAGGCGGCCAGTGCTGTTTCCAGCCTTCAGCGGATCAGATATAAAGACGTCGGGCGTTAGTCCAGTAAAGGGCTTTGCTGAAAGCGGAGCTAATCCAGCCATTAAGTAACAGCAGGCTTTCGATGTCAGAAGCTAATCCAGAGACAGCCGTTGAACCCACCGGGGCTCCTTGGAAGAAAATTCTGCTATTGGGCGCGGTTGCGGTATTGGCAGCGGTTGGTTACTGGCAATTTGGTGATGCGTTGAGCCTTGATGCGCTCGCGAAACAGGAATCGCAGTTGCGGCAGTTTCAGCAACAGTATCCGGTGCTTGTTTTTGGAGTTGCTTTCGTGATCTATGTAGCGGTCACGGGGTTGTCCTTGCCTGGCGCGGCTGTTTTGACGTTAATGTATGGCTGGTATTTTAAATTTTTACCGGGGCTCATTCTGGTTAGTTTTGCGTCGACGACCGGAGCGACGCTCGCGTTTTTGCTTAGTCGTTTTCTGTTCCGCGATTTCATTCAAAATCGATTTGGTGACAAGTTAACCAGTTTCAATGAATCTCTCGAACGTGAGGGGCCATTCTTTCTGTTCACTCTACGACTAGTTCCTGCGGTTCCATTTTTTGTCATCAACGCCGTAATGGGACTGACGCCGATTAAGACAGGAACGTTTTGGTGGGTCAGTCAGCTTGGGATGTTGGCTGGAACCGTGGTGTTTGTTTACGCGGGCTCAAGTGTTCCTTCGTTACAGACTTTGGCCGACGAAGGTATCAACGCCGTTTTCACACCTCGCCAATTTACACAAATTATTGCTGCGTTCGTCTTGTTGGGAGTTTTTCCACTGGTAGTAAGATGGGCGATCAAATTGTTTTCGCGCAACGACCATCAAAACAACGCGTAAGAAAAACCAAATGAAGGATAAAAATAGATGAATACGAATTCCGATTCAGTCCATGAGCTGGCTCAACTGCAACCTCATGACGAACACAATCAAGCTCTCGAGGCCAATGTTCACCCCAGCGATTGGACTAACCCAACACCTGCGGGCACTTATCACTTGGTCGTGATCGGGGCAGGAACCGCGGGCTTGGTTACTGCTGCCGGCGCAGCGGGACTCGGTGCTCGCGTCGCGTTGATTGAGCGAGAATTGATGGGCGGTGATTGCCTGAATGTTGGGTGTGTTCCATCCAAGGGCGTTATTAGTACGGCTCGTATCGCGGCAACAGTTCGAGACGCCGGAGCGTTTGGAGTCCATGTTCCTGAAGGGGCGCATACTGATTTTGGGAAAGCGATGGAACGGATGCGCCGTTTGCGGGCAGACATCAGCCCGGCCGATTCGGCCAAGCGTTTTTCGGAGCTTGGCGTGGATGTGTTTTTTGGTGCCGGCAAGTTCGAAAACAATAACATGGCCAGCGTGACTCGAGCAGATGGAACGACGACCCAGCTTAAATTCAAAAAAGCGGTCATCGCGTCGGGTGCCCGCGCGTCGGCACCGCCAATCGAAGGGTTAGATAGCGTCAACTACCTGACCAATGAAACGCTGTTTTCACTGACAGAACTTCCAAAACGTTTTGGCATCGTTGGTAGTGGTCCAATCGGCAGCGAAATGGCACAAACGTTTGCTCGATTCGGAAGCGAAGTATTCTTGTTTGAGATGGGCGATCACATCCTGACACGAGAAGACCAAGATGCTGCTGCGATTGTCCAGAAGGAATTTATCAACGATGGCGTCAACCTAATGCTCAACAGCAAAGACATGAAGGTCGGCCCCGCGAACGAAGGGAAGATTCGTGTCAGCGTCGTTCAAAACGGCAAGCCAGCCGATGTGGAGGTTGACCAGTTGTTGATTGCGGTGGGACGTGCCCCTAATACCGATGGGCTTAACTTGGAAGCGGTCAACGTAAAGTACGGCAAGCGTGGCGTCGAAGTTAACGACAATTTGCAAACGACAAACCCAAAAATTTACGCAGCCGGTGATATTTGTTCAAAATATCAATTCACCCATGCAGCCGATTTTCAGGCTCGTATCGTGATTCAAAATGCTCTGTTTGCGGTTGGCCCGTTTGGAAAAAAGAAGGCCAGTGACCTACTGATCCCATGGGCAACTTATACGTCGCCCGAGATTGCTCACGTTGGCATGTATCCCGCCGATGCTAAAGAGGCTGGAGTCGAAATCGATACTTACGTTCAATC
Organism: uncultured Pirellulaceae bacterium; assembly: GCA_964530985.1. Taxonomy (GTDB): domain Bacteria; phylum Planctomycetota; class Planctomycetia; order Pirellulales; family Pirellulaceae; genus Mariniblastus. The sequence goes on from CAZHCH010000026.1 coordinate 9,331, forward strand.
GTTCGAGCACGTTGATCGCGCGATCTTGGAGGGTAATGTTGACGGCTTCGTCAAGGTCCACACCAAGAAAGGAACGGACAAGATTGTGGGGGCAACGATTGTTGCAGAAAACGCTGGCGATATGATTTCAGAAATTACCGTTGCGATGGCCAACGGATTGGGGCTGTCAAAAATCGGAGCAACCATTCATCCGTATCCAACTCAAGCTGAGGCGATTCGAAAGTTGGGCGACCAGTTTAATAAAACGAAACTAACCCCGTTCAGCAAGAAGATGCTTGACTTTCTGATGAAAATGAACGTCGGCAAGTGACGCTGTATTGACGAGTGGTTTGCTACCGCTTAACAAAAGGATGTTTACGTTAGTTGAGCCGCCGGGCGATAGCCCACGGTTTTCACCACGATAAGCCGAGAACCGTGGGCTATCGCCCGGCGGCTCATCTGAGCAACTTCAAGTTTTGCGATCCAATCTAACATGTCGTTCGATAACTGGTTTATGTTTCCGATTTCAATTGCGATTGCCACAGTGGCGATGGCGTCGGGCGTTGGTGGTGCAGTCTTTTTTGTTCCCATTTTATTGTTGGGTTTGGGGTTACCACCGGAAGTTGCGATCGGGGTTGGCCTGATAACTGAGGTGTTTGGTTTTACGAGCGGTGTGGTTGCGTATTTGCGTCGTAAGCTTGTCGATTTTCAGTTGGCGAAATCCATTTTGGTGTTTTCAATTCCGATGGCAACGTTGGGTGTGCTAGCGGCGAACTATGTGGATTCAGATATTCTTAGAGGTCTGTTTGGAGTCGGGTTGTTGGCAGTCGCATTCGGTTTGCTTAGTGCGCCGGCTCCGGTGTCGGCCAGTGAAGCAGCGAAAGATCTTCCAAGCGGCGATCAACATGATGATGTAGCGATGACCAGCCTAACATCGGCTACGGGCGAAGTGTTTCGCTATCGGCTTGGCAATAAGCGAATGGGTGGATTGGTTTCGGCAGCCGGAGGTTTCTTTATGGGAATGATCTCGACTGGCTTGGGAGAACTGAACAGCTATTTTTTACTTCAGAAATGCAAGATCCCTAGCAAAGTAGCCGTCGCAACAAGTGTGTTTTCGGTAGCGTTTACCGCGTTGGTTGCAGGCACGGCGCACTTCATTTCTTTTGTGTCTGCTGGTGGAGATACGTTGAGCACGGTTTTAAATTTGGTGGTGTTTACGGTTCCTGGCGTCGTTATTGGAGGGCAAATAGGCCCCTACGTCGCCACTCGGATTTCTCAGCACGCGTTGGAAAAGACATTGGGCGGTTTGTTCGTTTTTGTAGCCATCCTGACGCTCGGCCAGCTGTTTTTTACCTAGCGAACGCTTTTTCAATCAAACGGCGTTGCCATGGCAGGGAGCCTCATTATTAGGGGAGCGTTTTACGTGCTGGTCGTAAAAGTTAAGCTTGAGTGAGTATTGGTGGAATTGAAGAAAATAGCTAAGCTACTCGTGACCAACAGCAGGCCCAAGTCCTATCTCAGCACAATAGATACTCACCTCAAATCGTTGATGATTCGTTTATCAGACAGAAAACCATTTGCTTCCGGTTGCAAGCGAGATTGCTATGTCCATCCTGACGATCCAGATTTGGTAATTAAAGTAATTCCAGCTCATAAATCGATCGAGGTTTTGCACTCGAAGAAAATCTGGCTAAGGCGAATGCTACAAACGCCTGAATCGATGGACGCCAATCGAGGCGAGCGAGAAAAATTCGAACAATTGAACAGAAGATTCGAAAATTTGCGAGACGCAATTCCTTATCTGGTTGAATACCACGGACAGGTTCAAACGGATCTTGGCGAGGGCCTCGTTTTTAAGGCGATCAAAAATTACGACGGAGCAATGTCCGAGACGATCGCTTCGGCTGCGAAAACTGGCGGCTATATCCAAGCCAACTTGTTGGACGCCCTCGACTTTCTGAAATCGGTTCAAGGCGACAGTACAATCTACAACGACGTGGGGATGAATAACTTGGTGATTCAAGTGTTGGATTCACAGCATTCAAAATACAAGTTGTGGGTAATCGATGGAATTAACTGCCGGGCACTTATTCCTATCACAGAACATATCGATATGTACGCGAGAATTCGTAAGGCTAAAAAGATTTCGAGAGTCAAAAGGTTTATTCGAAAGCGTTTCCCTTCTGTCTAGTGGCCTGCTGTGACTTAGATTTGAGCCGCTATGGAATTATCATTGCTATTGGCATCGAAGAAATGTAGCCCGTTAGTTGGACGCCAATCGAGGGCGGATTACATGAGAAATTTCAAAAAAATGAAAAAATTCAAAAAGAGTTCTCGAGTGCGATTATATCGAGCCGGAAATATTCGGACTAAGTGTTAGTGGCATCGTCACAAGAGCCATTGTGAATTTTTTTCGAACACAATGGCAAGTTTTTTTAGATGAAGTTAGACACGGCTTTCGGAATCACAGTTATGGCAGTATCGTTTTAGTCTTAACGACAAAGTTTTAAAGCTCATGTTGAGAGTTCTCAATTAGGAACGTCCCAAGAAAAAAGGTAACAAGTATGTGGATAGAGCCCTGCAAAGACGTTGATTGCTTCATGGCTGGACTGATTAAACGTAATGCTGGTCAGCCAGAATTTCATCAGGCTGTCAAGGAATTCGTTTCGACTGTTATGCCATACGTGCAAGCCAACCCTCAGTACCAGCAGCATCAGATACTCGAACGCCTGACGGAGCCGGACCGCGCAGTAATTTTTCGGGTTACTTGGCAGGACGACAAGGGGAATATTAGGGCGAATCGGGCTTGGCGAGTTCAGTTCAATAATTCAATTGGCCCATACAAAGGGGGGTTGCGATTTCACCCGACGGTGACGCTTAGCGTGTTAAAGTTCTTAGGTTTCGAGCAAATTTTCAAAAACAGTTTAACCGGGTTGCCGATGGGTGGCGGCAAAGGTGGTTCTAACTTTAACCCTAAAGGTAAAAGCGACAATGAAGTGATGCGTTTTTGTCAGTCGATGATGACAGAGCTTTGCCGTCACATTGGCCCAGAAACGGATGTTCCGGCCGGCGATATTGGTGTGGGCGCGAGAGAGATCAGTTACTTGTTCGGGCAATATAAAAGAATTCGCAACGAATTCCATGGCGTGCTTACCGGGAAAGGGCTTGCCTTCGGTGGCAGCCTGATTCGCACCGAAGCGACTGGTTACGGATGTGTTTATTTCTGCGAGGCGATGCTCAACCATCGTGGTGATAGTATTAAAGGTAAGAACGTTGTGATCTCTGGCTCTGGAAATGTGGCGACTTATGCGGCAGAGAAAGCGATTGCTTCAGGTGCGAAAGTTTTGACGCTTTCGGATTCGGGTGGTTTTATTCACGACCCGGACGGAATTGATCAGGAAAAACTTGAGTTTGTTAAAGAGTTAAAAGGTGTCCGGCGTGGACGGATTTCAGAATACGCAGAACAGTATTCGTCAGCTCAATTTCATGAAGGCCGGCCATGGTCGGTTGCATGCGATGTCGCCCTTCCATGTGCAACCCAAAATGAGATCAACCTGTCGGATGCTAAACAGTTGATCAGCAATGGTGTTCAGGTCGTGTGTGAAGGTGCGAACATGCCGACTGAATTGGATGCGATGAATCAGTTCCAGACGGATGGAGTCCTGTTCGGTCCGGCGAAGGCTGCTAATGCCGGTGGTGTTGCTGTCTCTGGTCTTGAGCAGAGCCAAAATGCAATGCGAATTTCGTGGACCAAGGAAGAAGTAAACGAGCGGCTGCACAATATTATGAAAGATATCCACCAAAAGTGCGTTGCCCATGGTCCGGAATTGGCTAACGGAAATGTAGATTATGTTACAGGAGCCAACATTGCTGGCTTCATTAAAATCGCTGACGCAATGGTTGCGTACGGTGCGGTTTAAAGGCTTAGAGAGAAATTTCGCTTTTGCAATTTGATGTTTTTTTGTTTTACGGATTGGTAGGTGAACTATGAAGATGCAAAAATTACTTGGCTTATTGGTCGTCAGTGCTGCATGCGTTGGCTTTATAGCGTCGCCCAGCGCCAATGCTCAATCGGGATCAAGTTCGGCGGGTACGGTTCAGCAAGGAAGTTCAACACAGCAGCCGGGAAGTTCAACACGGCAACAGGGAAGTTCGACCCAGCAGGGTTCTGCAACAAAACAAGCGGCCGATCAAAGGTCGTTTGAACAAAAGATGTGGAACTATATCAAGGCTGCCAGATACGAGCAGTGGGCCCCTGCTGGCGACGACGGGGATTTTCGTGAGAGTGATAGACCACATGGTGCGTTTGTGAAAACCTATATGAATCGCATTGCGGCAGGGAATACTGCTCAGTTGCCTCATGGGTCGATCATTATCAAGGAGAATTTTTCGCCTGACAAAAAGTTAGCGGCAATAACGTTGATGCACCGAGCAAAGGGCTACAACCCGGATGGAAATGACTGGTACTGGATCAAATACAAACCTGACGGGACGACGGCAATGATGGAGTCGCCGATGGGGAAAATGGCAATTGCCGGAAAGGCAAAAGGGTGCATCGAATGTCACTCTGGCGCCGACGGAGACGACTACGTATTTTTTAATGACTAACGGGGCGTCAGCTTAAAGAAAAACTTTAGGGTAGCTGGATTCGCCGAAATCCAGCTCGCCTACAATTTAACATTGGCGAGTCCAGTTACGAGGTTGTCGGCTGTTGATTTTGAAAGTGGCGAATGTGCCAATTAGCAATTAAAAATCCCATCGACACGGTCAACACAATTCAAAGGAAGAAAAAATGAAAGCCTCAGATCTGTTTGTTCGTGCGCTCGAAGCTGAAGGCGTAGAATACGTTTTTGGAATCCCAGGGGAAGAAAATCTTGACTTTTTGGATTCCTTGTCGCGATCTGATATCAAGCTGATTTTGACACGCCATGAACAGGCTGCCGGGTTTATGGCAGCCACGTTTGGTCGGCTGACGGGTAGGACAGGTGTGTGCCTTTCGACGCTTGGCCCAGGGGCTACCAACTTTGTCACCGCCGCGGCTTACGCTCAGTTGGGCGGGATGCCGATGTTGATGATCACCGGCCAAAAGCCGGTCAAGTCCAGCAAGCAGGGTCAGTTTCAGATCGTTGACGTCGTCGACATGATGGGACCGCTTACAAAGTACACTCGCCAACTGGTCAGTGGGACCGCCATCCCGTCACGTGTACGAGAGGCGTTTCGAGTCGCTCAAGAGGAAAAACCCGGCGCGGTGCATCTGGAATTGCCAGAAGATATCGCGGCAGAAGAAGTCGACGAGCAGCCGATTGTTGCGAGTCAGGTTCGTCGTCCGATCGCGGAGGACAAGTCGATCATTGCAGCGATGGAAATGATTCAGGCCGCCAAGTCCCCAATCTTATTGGTCGGAGCAGGAGCGAATCGCAAGCGGACTTGCAACATGCTCCGCGAATTGATCGCCAAGACGGGTATCCCGTTCGCAACGACGCAGATGGGCAAAGGCGTGATCAACGAAGACCATGAGCTGTTTGTTGGGAATACGACTTTATCAGCTGGTGACTTTGTCCATCGTGCCTTCGATGCAGCTGACTTGATCATCAACATTGGGCATGATGTGGTTGAAAAGCCACCGTTTTTCATGCAGGCTGACGGCGTTAACGTGATTCACGTTAATTTTTCATCTGCTTCGGTTGACCCAGTTTACTTCCCGCAGGTTGAAGTTGTTGGCGATATCGCCAATAGCATTTGGCGAATCAAGGAATCGCTGGAGCCACAGCCACACTGGGATTTTTCACGATTTGCGACGGTTCGCGATGCTGTTCAAACTAGTATTAGCGAGGGCGTTGATGACGATCGTTTTCCTATTTATCCCCAGCGGCTAGTTGCGGACGTTCGTAAGGCGATTCAGAAACGCGGGATCATTGCGTTGGATAACGGCGTTTACAAAATCTGGTTTGCTAGAAACTATAAAGCGACGGCTCCGAATACGGTATTGCTTGACAATGCGTTGGCGACGATGGGTGCTGGTTTGCCATCAGCCATGGCGGCCAAACTAGTGCATCCTGAACAGCACGTCATGGCGATATGCGGTGACGGTGGGTTCATGATGAACTCACAAGAACTGGAAACGGCCGTGCGATTGAAGCTGAATCTTGTTGTGCTTATTCTGCGCGACAACGCTTACGGAATGATCAAGTGGAAACAGGAAAACATGGGGCTGAAAGATTTTGGGCTGGACTACGGCAACCCGGACTTTGTCGCCTACGCTGAATCGTACGGGGCGCAGGGGCATCGTCCTTCGTCCAGTGCAGAGCTGTTGCCATTAATGACCAAATGCCTTGATACTCCCGGCGTTCACGTAATCGAGGTTCCCGTGGACTATTCGGAGAACGATCGGATTCTCAATCGTGAGATCAAAGAGCAGAGTGCCAAAATTTAGATTATGGAATCTTATACCACTTTGTCGTTAGGATTCTCTTTACCTTTATGACGATGACCATGAAAAACAAAACGACTCGAAGAGAATTCGCAACTGCCGGTGTTGTTCTGGCAGCAACGACAGTTTGTGGCAGTGCGTCCGCCAGTCCGCAAGAGAACGGCGCAGGTGCTGAAAACGAAACACGAGAAGCGGCACCGGAGACTTCGGCGCACGCGATCGAGCGACTTGCCAGTGGCAACTCGCGTTTTGTTTCTGGGAAACTCCGGCATCCGCACAGTGCGACCCAATGGAGAAAACGTCTGATCGGCGGTCAAGCTCCGTTCGCAACGATTCTTGGTTGTAGTGACTCGCGAGTTCCGCCGGAATTGTTGTTCGACCAAGGATTTGGCGACCTATTTGTGATTCGTGTTGCTGGTAATGTGGTCGACACCGATGTGGTTGGCAGCGTCGAATATGGAGTTGATCATCTAAAAACGAAGCTTGTGGTCGTGATGGGGCATGAAGGCTGTGGAGCCGTGACAGCCGCTTTGCAAGCTGAATCAGATTTGACGCAGGAACCTAACGAAATTCGTGCGTTAGTCAGTAAAATTAAACCGGCCACGAAAAAAGTTAGTAAAGATCTTCCCTTTGAAAAGCGGCTTAATCTGTCGGTCGCAGAAAACGTACGCGAGTCCGTCAGGCAATTAAAGGCGATCACCGATTTGGCAACTGCCGAAAAAGAGTCTCGAACACAGATTATTGGCTGCGTTTATGAAATCAAGACCGGGCGTGTGAGGATGCTTGAGTTGTAATGCGGCGGTCACGATGTGGCGGTTCAATTATCAAATTTAAAGTTTGGCATGTAAATTAAAATGACGATCAAAGAAAACTGGCCTTACTACGTAGCGAATAAACCGTGCGAACCCAATCACGACTTGGAGGTGACGGACAAGTTTACGGGTGACGTCGCCGCGCGGGTTGCGCTTGCAGATACGACAGCGATTGAAGCAGGAATCGCAGGTTGTGTAGCTGCTGCGGAACCCTTTGCCCAAATGAGGCCCTACGAGCGACAGCAGATCCTCAATCACTGCGTCACTCGGTTTACTGAGCGCTTCGACGAACTCGCCATGTCGCTTTGTATCGAAGCTGGCAAACCGATCAAGGATTCTCGTGGCGAAGTTTCTCGGTTGATTGATACGTTCCGGATTGCCGCCGAGGAATCGGTGCGGATCAGTGGCGAAGTGATGAACCTCGAAATTTCCAAGCGAGCCAAAGGCTATCGCGGTATGTGGAAACGAGTTCCGATTGGGCCCTGCTCATTCATCAGTCCGTTTAATTTTCCGCTAAACTTGGCTGCACACAAAGTTGCGCCTGCTTTGGCGGTCGGTTGTCCGTTTGTGCTCAAGCCAGCCAGTCGCACCCCGTTGGGTGCTTTGATCATTGGTGAAATACTCGCCGAAACCGATTTGCCTGCTGGTACATTTTCGATCTTGCCTTGCTCGCGCGACGGTGCCGACCTATTTACGACTGATGAACGGTTGAAGTTACTTAGCTTTACCGGATCTCCCGGCGTCGGGTGGGCTTTGAAGGCCAAGGCCGGCAAGAAGAAAGTCATTTTAGAGCTAGGCGGAAACGCAGCCTGTATTGTGGATCGTGACACTGATATCGCGGAAGCAGTTGATCGGATCGTGATCGGAGCCTTTTATCAATCAGGACAAAGCTGCATCGGTGTTCAACGAATTCTCGTGCATTCGGAAATCTACGATGCGTTTCGTGACGCGTTGGTAGAAAAATCAAAAGCGTTGATTTCCGGCGATCCCAAGAACGAAGATACATTTGTCGGTCCAATGATCTCCGAGAAAGAGGCGACTCGACTGCATGGCTGGGTTGAAGAAGCCATTGCCGCCGGTGGAACCCTGTTGTGTGGCGGGAATCGCGAGGGCGCTATGTTGGACGCGACTTTGTTGGAGAATGTCCCCAAGCAACAAACCATCTGCACTGATGAAGCTTTTGGCCCCGTCGCAGTGCTGAGTTCATTTGATGATTTTGAAACGGCTTTGGATGAGGTGAACGACAGTACGTTCGGATTGCAAGCCGGCGTCTTTACTCGCGACATCCACAAAGCGCATCGCGCTTGGGATAGGTTGGATGTTGGCGGTGTCGTGATCGGTGATGTGCCATCATGGCGAGTTGACAACATGCCGTATGGTGGTGTGAAGGACAGTGGGCTTGGCCGTGAAGGAATTAGTTTTGCGATTGAAGATATGACCGAAATCCGCAACTTGGTGGTGCGTACACTTCCCTAGCTGTCTAGTGTGTCTTGACCAAGCGAAGGGTGGTTGCGGATTAGGGTGGATTTTCGGGAAGTGCCGGCACCTTGTTTCTTAAATTTCGCGATAGATTTGCGTGCAATATCGTGTAAAGCCGCTGCTTCAGGGCGTTTCCTTTGAGTCGTCGTTTTTCGAGCTTTGGCCGCTTGTCACAGTTTTCATGTGTGGTGGCCCCGGTTGGTCTTGTTATAATGATAGGCTGAATTCAAATCGGCTCGGAATAACGTAATTAGCTAGCGGATATCGAGCCTCCAGCACCACCTATTGAAACGATACGTTAGTCAGGTTGTTGGGATAAGAATCTACTGGACGAGCGATTCATCACAGGCCGTTGAGATGATGTGAATGGTGGATTCTTGTTTGCTGGCAGCTTCGACAATCGTCATTGAAGGATTTTTCTGATGGAATCAAATTTCTCAACTGAAATTTATTTAGACGCCAACGCAACCACTCAAGTTTGCCCTCAATCTGCACAAGCTGCTAGTGATGTGATGAAGGATCTTTATGGCAACCCGAGTAGTTCGCATACAGCTGGGTTACGCGCACGCAACATCCTTGAGACCGCTCGAGATCTAGCTCGTAGCGTTCTCGGTGCTGGTTCAGGTCAGATGGTTTTCACTAGCGGTGCAACAGAAGCAATTCAAATGGGCGTGTTTTCTACGTTGTGCGAGTTGCGAAAAAAACGCGATGCCGGCGAGTTGGCTGGTGCTGAACTACCAGTGTTGATGTACGGTGCCACGGAACACAAGGCAGTCCCAGTTGCAATCAAACACTGGAATGAATTGTTAGGGCTCAATGCAGAAGTCTTAACTATCCCTGTTGATAGTAACGGTGTTTTAGACTTCGAATTTCTAAAGCAGCATGTCAAGCGAGCCGGTTTGGTTTGCACAATGGCAGTTAATAATGAGACCGGAGTCGTTACCGATCTGGAACGTGTTGAGGAAATCGTTCGTGGCGAGAACCCAGACTGTGCATGGTTGGTCGATTGTGTGCAGGGAATTGGCAAGTTCAAATTTCAATTAGAAAAAACGACGATAGATTATGCTTCGCTTAGTGGCCATAAGATTTTCTCGCCCAAAGGTATTGGCTTACTTTATGTACGCGAATCTGCACCGTTGGTGCCATTGTTTGCCGGTGGTGGTCAAGAAGATGGTGCGCGTGCGGGAACGGAGAATTTGCCGGGTGTTGCCGCGATCGCTGCGGTGCTAAAGATATTGGACGAGTCCCCTACACGTGCCTTTGCTCCAATCGAGAAACTGGAAGGTTTTCGGCAACAGATACTCACAGCACTCAACATGGCTTTTCCGAGGATCAAACTCAATGCTCCGTTATCCGGAACGGTACCTACAACAATTAATTTCGCCGTCCAAGGCTTCCAGAGTCGCGAATTGACAGATCTGTTCGATGCGGCTGGGATTCGTGTGAGTTCGGGGTCAGCTTGTGGTGCTGCGGCTCAATCTTCTTATGTGCTAGACGCGATGGGTGTTGAGCCTTGGCAGTCGTTTGGTGCGATTCGAATGTCTTTTTCTCCACTTGCCAGCGAGGCAGAAATCGATGCTGCATGTCGGCGCATTGAGCGGGTTGGCGAAGTTCTGCATGATTCTTGTTTAGTGACTGCAAATAACGCCGAAGGTATATCGGGTCAGAAGGATTTGGATGGATTGATTCAGCTCAAGAGCGGTCCGGATTGCACGTGGGTGTGGATGGATGCAAAATCACGCCAATGTGTCATCATTGACCCCTTCGATGAATTGGCTGAGCGAGTCGAAACGCTTGTCCGTTGCCAGCAAAGTAAAGTAGTTGCCGTCTTAGATACTCATGGGCATGTGGACCACGAATCCTGTCGCCGCGATTTGCTTGGTGCCCTGAGTGAATTCCAAGTGGAATCCGCTGAAACAGACGACCTGCTCGGTTGGCCGACTCAAGAAGGTGGTGTGTGTGAGTTAGGCGATGGATCGACGGCCCCTTGGATAAGTATCGCGGAAGACTTGGTTCTAGCTAAAACTGATTTGCCCGGTCATACCGTTGTTAGTGTGGCGTATCTTATAGGGCGTTTAGATCAAGGTCGGTTGCTGCCTGAAAACGTTCGCTTCGCTTTCACAGGGGATACAATCCTTATGGATGGCGTTGGGCGAACTGATTTCCCCTGCAGTTCGATCGAAAAAATGTACGATTCACTGCGACGAATTCCAGGGCTCATTGGCCCGAAGACCGTCATTTGCCCGACACATGATTACAATGCAGAGTTTGCGACAACGCTGGAAGCAGAACTCAAAGGGAATTCGTTTCTAAATAGCCTGCTCGACACAAATAATCCGCTGTCATATCAAGAATATGAGTCGATTAAGCCTGGGCTAGATGAACAAATCGTTGGTGATTCGACTTGCTCGTTGGTGTGCGGTTTGATCAAAAAAGAAATTGAGGATAGCGAGGATGACGTTCTCGCCGACTTGAAAACATTGGTTGCCGATCAAGATTTGGTGGTAATTGATGTTCGTGAGCCGCATGAGTTTGCCTTCGAGCAACAGTGGGCTGAATTGGGTTTCAACGAGCGGCCTCGCAACGTTCCCTTGACAAAGTTGAGCGGATTTTTACCTGAGATACTTCACGGCGACTTGAAAAACCAGCGAATTGTTTTCGTATGTCGGAGTGGAAGGCGTAGCGGTCTTGCTGCGAAAATCGCTCGTCGCTTGGGCCATGAACGGGCTCAGCATATCGCTGGAGGTTTGGCACTTAACACTTCTTTGCCGGCGGGCGGTCTTCAACCGGAAATGAGTATATAAACGAAGGATCTCGGAGTGGCGACGCAGTATGCAGGTTGTACTGCTTGGCAGGCTCAACCTGCTTGACCTTGGCATTATTTTGAGATCGGTTTGATCGTCTCAGCACCAATTCGTTTTTTCGGTTACAATGTCTGGCCGGAGTTAGGTGTCGTGGACATGGCGGTCGAATTTTTGGCAAGGCATCAAATACAACTAAAATTGTTTAGTTTTTTACACTAGTTATTAGGGTTAATTTAATGAGTAAAGTATTTTCACAAATGGCAATGGCACTCCTTTTGGCCGTATCATGCTTCTTGGTAACAGGTTGCGGCGAGAGCAGTGGTCCAGCCGTTGAACCTCCTGCGGCAGACGCTGGCGGTTCTGAGGCTGTCGACATGGAGAAAGCCGACATGGAAAAGGCTGACATGGAAAAGGCTGAAGGATCTGAGGCCAAAGAAGAGGGATCTGGAAGCCACTAGGCTTGAGATCAGTGAATTATTGAAAGCTTTCTGTCGGACACTTTCCGGCAGAAGGCTTTTTTGTTTTACACCCCGACCATCTATTGTTTGTTCGGCGATTACTTTCGAGTTCAGCAGTTCACTCTTGAGTTCGGGCTTCAATAAACTTTGGCGCCAGAAAAATAGGCTGCCGCAATTTCGTTCCTTGGGTCCGCAAAAACCTGTTCTGTTTCGCCTTCGGCGATCACCTGCCCTACTCCATCGACCATCCAAAAAAGCGCCGTTCGGTCGGAAATTCTACGGGCTTGAGCAAGGTTGTGAGTTACGATCACCACTGTGAACTCGCCGCGCATCGACTCAATCAATGATTCGACGGTCGACGATGAAATTGGATCAAGGGCCGAACAGGGTTCGTCCATCAACATGATTTGTGGACGCAGAGCCATCGCCCTAGCAATGCACAGACGTTGTTGCTGCCCGCCGGAAAGCTGCGTAGCAGTTTGATTCAAACGATCTTGAACCTCGTCCCATAATCCAACTTTTCGTAGAACCTCTTCTGTGATTCGATTTAGTTCTGGCTTACTGCGTACACCATGCTCTTTTAACGGCAGTTGAATGTTCTTGCGGATCGACATTTCAAAGGGGTTGGGTTTTTGAAAAATCATCCCAGCGCACTTTCGAAGCTCAACTGGGGTTCGAGTCGTTGACCGCACGTCGCAACAATCGACCAATACCTGCCCTGAAACGGATGCGCCGGAAACCAAGTCGGTCAGACGATTGATCGCGGCAAGGAAGCTTGACTTGCCACATCCTGATGGCCCAACAATTGCTAGGATCTCACCGGGATTTACCTTTAGTGAGACATCGCGAATGATGGTCTTGTTCCCGTAGGCAACAGATAGGTTTTTCGTTTCGATCATTTTGAACCGGAGTTGGACGGTGAATTGGGCAGCGGTGCGAACGCTTGACTCTTCAATCGCGAAGTGACGGGTGTTAGTGCCGCAATAGTTTTCGCGTGGCAAAGTGAGCCACCGCGTTGATCAACAGCAATAGGATAACTAGCACCGATGCAGTTGCAAAAGCCCGCTCATTGCCACCGGTAACATTCAAGGCCAAATCGTATATGTGAACACTAAGTGAACGGCCGGAATCGTGTAGTGATTCAGGGTATCGGGTCACATAACCCGACGTAAAGATCAAAGCCGCCGTTTCAGCAAGTGCTCTGGCGAGCCCCAGTGTCATTGCCGCCAACAACCCTGGTAGTGCTCGCGGCAAGATAACTTGGAACGTTGTGGTCCATTTACTTAGCGCCAGCGCCATTGCGGCGCGGGAATGATCGGCAGCAACATTGCGAATTGCCAGTTCTGCCACACGAACAAAAATTGGCAATACCATACAAGCTAAGGTTAGCCCGCCGGATAAAATCGAATAGCCCATGCCAAGCACAAGGCAAAAGAACGCATTGCCAAAAAGTCCAAACACAATGGAAGGCACGCCCCCTAATACGTCGAGTGCTGTGCGAATCCAACGCGCCAGTTTCGATTTTCCTGAGTGATTGTCAGCAAGGAAAATTGCCGTACCAACCCCCAGCGGAATGGTCGCCAACAAACAAACTCCAATGATCAGAATCGTTGATAGGATAATCGGCGCGATACCACCAGTTCGCCCTGAGTCAGTTGGTTCTTCGGTGAGAAAGGCCCAGTTAACTTGTGTCAATCCTGCAGTGACCACTGAGTGGAGCAGTAAGCAAGCTGCAGAGCAAACCGCCAACGCGCAAGCCCAAGCAAATACCGCAGAAAGGACATTAGAAAATGTGTTTAACTTCTGGTTCAATTTGACGGCCTCCTTCCGGTTAACTTGTCGAACGGTGAGCTCGGGAAAATGCATTAGCTGTAAACATCAAAACGGCCACGATGATTAGTCCTACTAATCCAGACAGGAACAGGATTGAACGGTGATGGTCATCCGCATAGCCCATCTCTAGAGCAATGTTGGACGTCAGCGTTCGGATGGGTGCGAAAATTGAGTTTGGCGTTTTAACAATATTTCCACACACCATCAGGACGGCCATTGTCTCGCCGATCGCTCGAGCGAATTGAAGGATCACTGCCGAAATTAAACCAAATCGAGCTGTCGGCAGTACAATTGACCAAACTGTCGCTCGTCTCCCTAGGCCCAAAGCTGCGGCAGCATGAATTTGATATTTTGGGACAGCTTGGATTGCTGCGTCGGAGGCCACGATGATGGTGGGGATGGTCATGAAAGTCAAAATCAGTATCCCAGCCAGTAGGCTTTGGCCTTGCTCGATTGGGCTGATGGATGCAATTAGCGGGACCAATACCGACAGGCCCCACAGTCCGTATACGACTGACGGAATGCTCGCCATAACTTCAACCAGCCGTCGTACGACCCAGCTAATTTTATTCGGCGAGTAGTAATTCAGAAAAATGGCGACACCAATCCCCAGTGGTGCCGTCAGTAATGCCGATCCGAAGGTGGCCAGCAAACTGCCGACAATCATTGGCAATAGATTGAATTGATCGCTGGTAGGATTCCACGCGTCATCGGTGACAAGATGCGAAAGTTGAAACGCTCTGTCACTAGAATCGACAGGTTGGTCGAAAGCCATCCATGATTCGCGTCCAACGAAAACACAAATCAAGCAGATGATGCCTGCCGAACACAGTGCGAGAAACCGCAGTATAAACGCAAAGACGACATCTCGTTTGGCAGCTGAGATCATTTCGCGTCGTTGGCCGAAGAGGCTTCCTGATTAGGGACGAACCCCAAGCCGATTGTGGCATCAGCCACGTCGGAGGCTGTTGCAAATTTCAAAAACTCGTTTACTAGATCGGCTCGAGTGGTACTTAATCCGCGCTTTCTAACAGTCAAAACCAACGGTCGAGCCAACGGAAATTTTCCAGTCTGGATTGTTTCAGACGAAGCTTCGACTCCATCAAGGGGAAGCAGTTTTACCGGTTGCCTTCGCAGCGCTGCGTCTTGTGCGGCGCCGACTGACGTATAAGTAATTGCCTTGCGATTATTGATGACGCTTTTAAGAGATTGTTGCGTTTCACCATCGATGATGTCTGCCTGGATATCTTCAGGTTTAATCTCTAAAAACTTGCAGACTAAATCTAACTCCGATCGGCCTGCAGCGCGACTAGAAACGACGATGCGTTCGTTGGCTCCACCGACCTGTGACCAATTATTGATTTTTCCAAGATAGATTTGTCGAAGTTGTTCTTGGGAAATTTCTTTGACAGGGTTGTCTCGGTGCGTCACGAAAGCAACGCCATCCCACGCGATGATCGTAGAGTTGAGTGAGCTGGATTCATCTTCTTCTAAACGGCGACTGGACATACCAATGTCCGCAGCCCCTTTTTTCGCGTCACGGATCCCTCGGCTGGATCCACCGGTTTGCACATCAACACGGACTTCCGGGTGGGCTTTCTCGAATCGGTTTGCGATTTCTTGAGCTAAGGGAGCAATCGTGCTTGATCCGGTTAAGATTAATTGGCCAGAAAGTCCACTGCTGGAGGCGGGTTTACTTGAACTACCTGAGAATTCACCAACGCTACATCCGTTTGTCAGGAGTAGACTTATTACCAACATCCAACAGAAATCGACGGGAAAAAGTGCCGTCCATGATTGGTTTACGTGATTTGATTTGACTGTGAGGTTTGGGATTTTATTCAACTTATCGATCTTGAAATTGCTCATTGTTTATCGCTACAAAACCCTGTGTGAAAAACGCCGTAAACTCATTGCTTGTGTTGCGGCCGAGACGTTAAGTTTCTTGGCAACCAAGAAACTGTCCGTAGTCGTTTGAACTTCAATCACGTAACGCGACCTTATTTGATATCAGACTCGCTTAAGGACAAGTTCTTACTCAAAGAATCGAGTAACTTTGAGGTAAAGTGTAAAGGGAAGTGGCCTTAGAGGCGAACACGTGTTCTGGAGATCGGGAACCTGAGTTTGCTATCATTTTCGATTGATCGAGAGATTAGCGGAATTGCTCTTTACAAATGCAACTGACCGTATCTAACACATTCGCCTAATCCGTAAGATCATAACGTTTTTCGAGTAAATCGGAAACAGATAGAACAAATGTTGGCCCATCCGCACAAAGAGTTTCTTTACTAAAAAAATGCAAGTTTCGACTTAGTCCTGTAAGTTTTGAATTAGTTGTCGCGTCTGATGATTGGAACAGCCGCAAGGCAAGTGTTATGGTACAAACCGTCGTTGATATCTTTCAAAATCGGTACCTAAACGTTGTATTTTCGTTCTTTAAACTGAACACGGTCCAGCAAGTGACCGTAATCACAGTTCCTGTCCGTCAAACTAGCTAAGAAAAAAACAATGAATTCTAAATGCATTTTTTCGTTTACCCTCTGTTGTTTAATTTTGTTTGGAGGGGTAGATGCTTTTGGGCAGAGTCATTCTCGCAATACAACCATGCAGAAACAACGTCAGTTGACGTTGGGGCCGGTAGTTGGGACCGCTCAACAGGTCTCTATGGATGCAATCGACCATTCGTTGTGGAATGCGCTTTTGCAAAAGTATGTTGATCAAGCCGGTGGAGTGAATTACGCAGCGTTAAAGGCGTCGCCAGATAGTGCTGCTTTGGATGGTTACATTGCCACGCTTTCGTCAGCAAGCCTGCAAGTGCCCGCCAGTCTTGAGGGCCAAAAGGCGTTTTGGATTAACGCTTACAACGCAGTTACGGTCAAAGGTATTTTGCAGGAGTATCCAACAACTTCCATTCGTAATCACACGTCAGAAACGGGTGGCTATAACATCTGGAAGAACCTGATGCTTAACGTTGGCGGGAGACAGATATCGCTTGACTCGATGGAACACAAGGCGTTGCGACCAATGGGCGACCCTAAAATTCACTTCGCGATCGTTTGCGCTTCAGGAGGTTGCCCGCGTTTATTGAACCAAGCTTATGTTCGTGAAAATCTTAACGCTCAGCTTGATTTAAACACACGGCATTTCTTTTCACTGGCACAGAACTTTCAGCATGACCCTAGAACTCAATCGTTCAAGCTTTCGAAAATCATGGAATGGTTCGGAACTGATTTCGGCCACGATCAAGCTGCTCAACTAAGAGCTATTGCTCCGTATTTACCTACTCAGGCAGCTCAGGCGGCTGCTAACGCCAATGCCGCAAGGGTTTCTTATCTCGGGTACAGTTGGAAGCTCAATGAACAGGTTAAAGTAATGGCGGGTAGCCAAACGAAGCCTGGCAGTCAAACGAGGCCTGGCAGTCAAACAAAATAAACGCGAATAGCTAAAGAAAGCACGCGTGGGGAGGTTGAAGGTTTGCGAAAAACCTTAACAATCATGGTTCAACTGCTTCAGCTGACTATTGTGTTGGCAGGGGCTCGCCTCTTCCAGAGAAGTCAATTTTTAATCGAATAAACGATTCGATTTTTTCTGTCCAATATTTACTAAGGTCACCAAAATGAATTTCAAATTTAGTATGGTTGTTGCTGCGGCATTCCTAATGCTTGTATCAGTTGCCAACGCTCAATCGGGTTCTCGATCAGCTGCGCCAGCTTTTTCTGCACCCGCTCAGAGTTTCCAATCAGTTCCATCGACAATTGGTTCGTCTTCACGAACAGTCGCACCTGCTCAGAGCTTCCAATCAGTTCCATCGGCCGTTGGTTCTTCTTCGCGAACAGCTGCACCTGTTCAGAGCTTCCAGTCAGTTCCGTCGGCGGGTGGTTCGTCTTCTCGATTGGCCGCGCCAATTACTGATACGGCTCCGACGCAAAGCTATGTGCCTTCAGCACAAAGCTATGTAGTTCCAACTCAATCGTATTATCCAAGTGCGGGGTGCTGTCAGTCATATAGCGTTCCGACTTACAGTGCTCCACGTTACAACACCCGCTCATGGGGGGGTGGTTGGTTCGGCCGTCGCGGTTGCGGATACTAAACTGAATTGTTACGTCAATTTGGACTCCCGTAAATCAATGATTAACGGGAGTTTTTTTATTGTGTGTGCGGAAACTATTGCCTTGCTATGAATGAACCATCAAACAAAAGTGATTCGATTGTTATATGGGTCATTCGGTTACTATTGGTCGTGCTAACAGGCGTTTTGTTTTGGTTTGCTTCGTCGCATTCGTACAGCCAAGTGAATCAACCGATCGTAGTAATCTTGTGCTTCTTGTGGTTGACCGCTGCGGTTTTGCTGTGCATGGTGTTTTTCGGGCTGAGTATTAGAGGTAAATCTTGCCCAACCGCTGTCTGGGACATTGGGTCCCTGTTGGTTGTGCTGACCGGAGTTGTATTTTGGCTTGCCCAATCATTTCCGTATGGGCAACCACCAGATCGGCCGATCGTAACGGTCGTGTTTGTCTCTTGGCTGGCTTCCGCGTTTGCCCTGTGTGCGTTGTTTTTTGGACTGCGCATCAAAAGTAACTTGAAGTCGATGACGGTGGTGATCGTTTTGGTAGCGATCGCAACCAGATTGATGCTTGTTTTCTCAAATCCAATTCTAGAAGTCGATTATTACCGCTATCTTTGGGATGGAATCGCGGCTAACCATGGTGTTGCGCCTTACAAGTATTCGCCTGACGCGGTGTTAAGAAGTAACGCCGATGATCCAGAATTGAAGATCCTGCAAACAGCGGTTCGGCAAAGCGACAGTGCGCGTACGATCGTGTCGCGAGTGCACTTCGAGAAATACACAACGCTTTACCCGCCGGTAAGTCAGTTCGTGTTTCGCAATACGACCGTACTGATCCCTGACAATGCTTCGGCCGGAACCCACATCGCCGGCATTAAATTGGTATTAGTGTTGTTTGACTTGGGAACCATCGCTGCGTTGGTCTGGTTGCTTGCTGTATTCAAAAAGCATCCGGCTTGGCTGATGGCTTACGCCTGGAATCCGCTTGTCCTGAAAGAGATTGCCAATGGCGGTCATCTCGATTCGATCGCAGTTTTCTTTATGACTTCGGGGATTGCAGTTTTTCTTTGGGTCGCGTTTCGATTGCTCAAACAGACCAGCGATAACGAAGTCATTAGCGACGGCGAAAGTAGCGGCTCGCAAACCCCACCTGCTTGGGCGAGTATTATCAGTGGTTTTCTGATGGCGTGCGGGGTCGGTGCAAAATTGTTTCCTATCATCATGCTGCCTGCGATGCTGGTCTTTTTATTCGGGCGCGGGCAGTACAAGCATGCGGTAGCGTTCGGAGTGGCTTGTTGCTTGGGAACGATTTTGGTGATGTGGCCAATGTGGAATCCCGCCAATAAACCCGTGGCCGTTCAGATCTCCGAACTTGAACAAGCCCCCGATAAAACAGATGGCCTTAATGCGTTCATGACCCAGTGGCGAATGAACGATGCGATTTTCAGCGGTATCTATCAAAACATTGAATACGACTGGGGCGAACAAAAGACACCGTGGTACGTGTTTGTCCCCAATGAAACCAGAATCCGATGGTTCGAAAAGCTGGCGACCTATGAACCCGCCAAAGGAAACCCCGCTTACTTCATCGCGAGACTCGCGACAGTGGGCTTGTTCGGTTTATTTTATCTGTGGGTGCTGTATCGAGTTTGGCTGGTAGGATCGCCAGGGGATCTTGCGAATCTATTGTTTTTGATCGTGGGAATTTTCTTCTATTTACAACCGACGCAAAATCCTTGGTACTGGTTATGGGCGATGCCGCTGGTTTGTTTTGCTAAGAATAAAGGCTGGTTATTCATTTCGGCGATTTTATTCGTTTACTACCTTCGGTTTTGGTACACCGAGGGAGCAGTGCCGTACCAATTTTTAGGTACAACTTATGTTGGGCACCACTATTTCGACCATTGCATTGTATGGCTTGAATTCGCATTGGTGCTGGCAATTTTGCTTAGCACTCCAATCGTTACTAGTTTCTGGAAAGATGCTGAGTTGCCGGAAAATGCGAGCTAACTTTAGCGGGCCCAGCGTTTAACAATTTCGACACCAACCTCCACCGCGACTAGCATTTCGTCTAAACACGCCCATTCAAGCGGCGAGTGAATATTGTGTTGCCCCGAAGACAAATTAGGAGTCGGCAAGCCTAATTCGGTCAGTCGCGAACCGTCGGTGCCGCCACGCACGATTGTTGTTTCAAACGGCAAGCCTAGCGTCTCGTGAGCTTCCACCGCGTACTGGACCGCTCGGGGTTCTTTGCCCAGTCCGTCGGCCATATTTCGGTATTGCTGGACAATCTGAATGTCGACTTCGATTCCCGTGATAGCTTGTCGGACTTTTTCAGCTGCCGCTTGCAACACCGCGGCGTGCTCAGCCAACTTGGCAGTGTCAAAGTCTCGAATCAAAATCTTCAACTTTGCTTCGGCAACTCCACCTTCGACTACATACGGGTGTAAAAAACCATCGCGACCGTCGGTCCGTTCTGGCGACAAGTCGGCAGGTAGTTCAACCAAAAACATGCCCATTGCTCGAATCGCACTGACCATTTTATCTTTGGCAATCGCTGGGTGGATATTGACGCCCGCAAATGTGACCACAGCCATGTCGGCGGAAAATGTTTCGATGTCAATATCGCCTTGGCCACCGCCGTCAAAGTTATAACAAGCGACCGCATCAATTGCTTCGATGTTGACATGGTCCACGCCATGGCCGATTTCTTCGTCGCATGTAAAAAACACTCGGACAGGACCGTGGCTGATATCAGGATTTTCGATCAGCACATTAGCGACTTCCATGATGATCGCAACGCCCGCTTTGTCGTCACCGCCGAGCAAAGTCGTTCCGTCCGTTGTAATGATGGTCTTGCCTTTGGCCGCAGGCAGTTCGGCACAAGTTGCTGCAGTAATGACCTTGGTCGGGTCAGCCGAAAGGGTAATGTCGTTGCCGTCGAAATTTTCGATGACGTTTGGCTTCACGTTTTTTCCGGAAGTATCGGGCGCTGTATCAACATGCGAATTGAATGCAATGGTTGGTGCGGGAGTGTTACCGGGTACTGTGCCAGTCACGATGCCGAATTCATCTTGAGCCGCATCGGTGATCCCCATCGCTTGCATTTGCTGCACCAGCAGTTTACCGATCTTCAATTGCCCGGGCGTACTGGGGTAAGTATCCGATGTCTCAGAGGCGGTCGTGTCGATTTGTACGTATTGCAAAAAGCGGTCGAGCAGTCGTGTTCGGTTCATGTAGTCTAATGGTTTTTGAGCGAATTGTCGTGGAAATACTCGTTAACGAAAAACATCTAGCGGGTGACTTTGCAATACCTTTGCTGCGTTGGCGAAACACTGGATTCTCAAAGGCTAGTTTGTGCGATACGATTATTGTCCATATCGTCTGTTTCGAAATCGAGTCATTGGGCCATTCTATGCCTTCTCCTGCCGTTCGCTACCTCGTGTTTGACATTGAAAGCATTGCCGACGGTGATTTGATTGCCAAAGTTCGCTATCCCAACGAAAATTATAGTCCTAAGAAAGCTATTGAGGTTTACTGTGCCGAGCGAATGGAGCAATACGGCACGGAGTTCATTCCTTATACGTTCCACATTCCTGTTTCGGTTGCAGTGATCAAAATCGGCGAGGATTTGGATCTGATCGACATTGTGACTTTGGATTCGCCAAAATTTCGCCCGCATGTGATCACGAAGCACTTTTGGGACGGGTGGAAGGCATATAAAAAGCCAACGCTTGTGAGCTTCAATGGGCGGACGTTTGACATTCCATTGATGGAACTATCTGCCTTTCGATATGGTATTTCGATTCCCGAGTGGTTCAACATTCATGACCGCGCTTACGATCAAAAGCGAAATCGTTACAACCAAGGATCTCACTTTGATTTGCAAGAAGTGATTACCAATTTTGGGACGACACGGTTGAGCGGCGGGTTAAATTTGATGGCCAACTTGATTGGCCGCCCGGGCAAAATGGGAGTCGCTGGCCACATGGTGCAAAACATGTACGACAACGGTAAATTGGAAGCGATTAACAACTATTGCCGCTGTGATGTATTGGATACTTACTTTGTCTTGTTGCGTACTAAATTATTGACGGGTGAAATTAGTTTCGAACGAGAACAAGAGTTGATTGAAAATACTGCTGAGTGGCTGAGGCAGAAATCAGAAGAGTTTCCGGTCTACGCGGAGTATTTAGACGGGTGCCACGATTGGAACAATCCATGGATTGACGAAAAAGAAACAGCAGCAGAGACGTCGCCCAAGAGCATTGACGAGGCGGGCGCTGCCGACAACGAAATGCCCGTATGAGGAGGGACTTGGCCTTACTCCACGGTCAAACCACGACCTGAGCCAGATACCGAGTGAGGAATCTTCTTTCCAAAAATAAATAACGCACGCCTGACGCAAAATACTGCTATGAAAAAAGCCGAACGAGCCGCCTATGTGATGCAACGCTTGGCTGAGCTTTATCCGGATCCACCGATCCCGCTAGATCACTCGAACCCGTTTACTTTATTGGTCGCGGTGTTATTGAGTGCTCAATGTACCGACGAACGCGTAAACCAAGTTACTCCACGGCTCTTTCGCCGTGCCCGCAGCGCAAAAAAGATGGCAACTGTTCCCGTCGAAGACATTTTAGAAATCATTCGCCCTTGCGGATTGTCTCCAACGAAGTCAAAAGCGATTGCCAAACTATCCCAAATTTTAGTTGAACAATATAAAGGCCAAGTCCCACAAGACATAGAAGCACTTGAATCGTTACCAGGTGTCGGGCACAAGACTGCCAGCGTTGTTATGGCTCAGGCATTTGGTGTGCCAGCATTTCCTGTCGACACACATATCCACCGGTTAGCCCAACGTTGGGGGTTGACCAACGGTAAGAACGTCAAGCAAACCGAAGCCGATCTGAAGAAGCTGTTTCCCGAAGAGTCCTGGAATAAGCTGCATTTGCAAATTATTTTTTATGGCCGCCAATACTGTTCGGCCCGCGGTTGCGACGGCACGGTTTGTGAGATCTGTAATACATGCTATCCCAATCGAAAGAAGCCTAAACTCACGAAAAAGGCTTAATCGGAGAGCTGAGGCAGTAATTTTCCAAACAGTTTGTAAGGAGATCAATGGCTGCGCTAGCTAGACCGATCTCCTTGAGGATTGCGATTGTCTTATGCTGGCTCAGATCTAGAATAAGGCCCCTCAGATAGAAAGTTGTTAACGATTGAGTAATTGAATGGCGGTGGGAATAGAATGCCCGGTTTGCGAGGCTGTATTTTTGGTGAAGCAGGCGAGTTCCAAAGTTGGCATTCGTTGTCCAGAGTGTGATCGCAAATATCGATTTTCAAAAAAAATCTTAGCCGCAAAACAACCTACCTCAGCAAAAACGGGCGCAGAGAAACGTGCGAATCGAACTACGCCCGTAAAAGCAAAAGCTAAGAAACATT
This sequence comes from uncultured Pirellulaceae bacterium, assembly GCA_964530985.1. Taxonomy (GTDB): domain Bacteria; phylum Planctomycetota; class Planctomycetia; order Pirellulales; family Pirellulaceae; genus Mariniblastus. The sequence goes on from CAZHCH010000026.1 coordinate 32,631, forward strand.
CTGCAGCTGTTGCTAAAACTGCAAACGCCGACCAAGCTGCCAGCGGAAGCGATATTACGCTCGACCAAAAATCGTCAGGCGCAGTGCCCAGCCATTTGTCAGGCAAGATCGAGATTGAGGACAACGCGCTCTCAAAAGTGTGGGAAATTCAATCGCGAAAAATGAAGAAAACTCGACGTCAAACGTTTAACACGATGATTGCGACCATAGTTTTATCCGTCGTAGCAATAATTTTGGGCTTAGTTCTATACCGACAGTTATCTCTCCCGCCAACGGACCAATCCGCCAGCAATGCAGGTTCGCCCACACATCAGCGAGTGATTGATCCCAGCCTGTTGGATCCGTCTCTTTCAACCCCACAATGGAACGCATCAACGTTTGATCAGCCGATCGGGTTTGATCGTGAGTCAGGAGAGTCCGAAGAAGACGAAAGCTCGGTCGAGATACCTCGTGTCCTCGCCGATGAATTGCCAGAACGTGAATTTGAATACTTGCGAAACGGAGAGTTGCGTTCAGTATGGCAACGTTTCCGTCCTCGGTTAATTTCCCTTGATGTGCGTACAGATCTAGGTGTTATTCAATCGGTCGGCACCATTGTCGACTCGCGTGGATGGGCTCTGACCAGCAACCAGTATGTCAGTAAATGGCCAGATGTTGCAGTTACCGCATCGGCACCTAATATTGATGCTTACTATGCCCATGTGGACGCACAAAAACAAGTTGAAGACAGTGACGCGAGTTCTACTTTGCTAACCGATATTTCCAAAGGTGTTGCGAGTGCTCAACCCAAACGTGACCATGCACTCGTTGCGGTGCACTCGCGATTTGTGATTGCCTTGGACGAGTTCGAATATGCTTCTAGCAGAAAAATTGTTTCAGGTATGTACTTAGTACAAGTCGCCCCGCCTTCACCGACCAATCCGTACGGCTATGAAGAAGTCAAAGTGCATGGGCGACAGGAGTTTGAAGAGTTAGAAACCGAGGCTCGCGATAAAGCCAACGCCCTTGGACTGGACGACCCTTCGGTATCGTGGGTGGTCACTGCGAAAAAAGCCTCGCCTCCCGTTGGAACACCGGTGTTTACGCGGATGGGTGAGTTAGTTGCAACTCATGTGTTTTCAACAAAGCAGTACGCTTACTTTTTGATGACCGACCAAGTCCCAAAATTGATTACTCAGGCGGCAGTGACTGGAGGGGAACGTGGAACGCTGAAACTAGTCGATGCTGCGACCGAACTGCTTTCGGAGGATCATTTGATGGCTCGACCGAGCCAGTTAATGAACCGTGCGGGTGTCGCGTGTGAAGCTTTTGATTGGGTGCCTCAGGATGCCGAGCAGTACTTGCAGCTACAAAAATTCTCACGACGCTTTAGTACCGTTGCTGAATTCATAAGGGATCGGCAAGACGATACGTCTGAGTCGGTTTCGCTGAGTATTCTGAGTGACCAGGTAAAACGATGGCAGCAATCCTTCTCGCGCGGCATTCAGGATTCGAGCAAAATAAACTCGAAGAAAATTGATCAGCTAAACGTATTCGCCGTTGAAAAACTAATGGCTCGTAGCCCCAATACTGCCAATACCTACATTCCTTTTGTGGCCGAAGTCTATAAAGTGGGCCGCGACGCTAACGACCAAGATTCTATCTTGATGACAATTGGTGAAGATCAGGCAATCATCAAAGTACCATTTTCGCCTAATAGTGGCCGGATGCTGCCGGGTAGTCAGTGGCTTTGTTTCTATAAACGCCCTCGACGATTGAACCGCAGCAGATCGAAACTTCGATCGGATCAACTCGTGCCGCTGTTTGCCGATGGAAATATCTTATTGGTGCTGGGGCCAATTCCAAAAACGTCACGGTGAGCGGTAGGTGGAAAAAAATATTTCGGTTAGGTTTACGCTGGCCGTGGCGTTTGCAATTTCTTCAAAAAATCTCGCATCTGCTTGGGCCAATTGGTTTCGAATTTCAACTTCTTATCCGTCGTCGGATGAACAAAGCAGAGCTCAGCTGCGTGAAGAGCCAAACGTCTGATACCACTGCGGTCGCGGATTTTTGGTTTGCCGAATTTCCCGCGATACTTGATGTCGCCGCAAATCGGATGGCCTAGCTCGGCCAAGTGAATTCGAATCTGGTTTGTACGTCCGGTTTCGAGTGTGCATTGCAGTTCCGAAAAGCCAGCAATCTGTTGGATCGTTTTAACGTGCGTTACCGCGTGTTCGCCAATCGTCAAGTCTTCAGTACTTCCACGCAACCCATCGCCGCGATCACGAATAAACTGACTGCGAATGCTCTGGTCCTTTAGCTTCCCGGGTACTAGTGCAAAATACTTGCGGACCGCATCGTGTTGAGCAAATTGATGGATCACCTTCGTTTGAGCTTCTTCGTTTCTGGCGAACACCAACAATCCGCTTGAATCACGGTCGATTCGGTGCACGGGAAACAGCTTAGGCAGTTTTAGATAGTTCCGGTGATTGTTCTTTTTCTCGGCCGCGTGTTGTCCAATCAGTCGTGGCACACATTCATCGAGCGTTGGGTGTAGATTTTTTCTTGCCCACGTCCAGTTTAAATCAGTGTGCCGGCGCAATGTGAGCATGCCCGACGGCTTTTCGACGACGATGATATCTTCGTCAACATGGCAGATTTTAACGTCTTGGTCGGTGGGCGGAGGTGGGAGCGGTTGATCGTAAATGGATATCTGTTCGCCCGGTGTGATGCGGCGTCCTTCATCCAAACAAATCACACCACCGATAGCAACTTTACGGCCACGAAGTAATTTGCGGACCACCGACCAGGACGGTTCCCCTGGCATTTTACTGCGCATGACCGCCAAGATTGCATCTGCTTTTTCGCCGTCAAAATCGATTTGTTGGATGATCTTCATCGCCAGAGTTTAGCCCAGGCGGTGCTGCAAGGCTATGAGCAAAACTGGCAGTAATGGTAACTTAGTCAGGCTGTCACACTTACATCTGTCTTACCTACTACTGGTCGCTTTCAACCATAGCGCTGTCTGGTTTTTCGATTTCGATTCGGGCACTGAACATCATCTCCGGATCTCCACGCTCGAGCAGACTGGTTGTAAGCTGACCGATCGTTCGATTGACTTTGGTGGTCTGCACCAATTCGTCTCCCCAATAGACGGAAACTTCCTGATCCATGTCCAGCATCTGGTCGTTGATCAAAACTGACACAGCATCAACGTCCGATTTCTCAATCGTAACCGTTTGTTCATCACGCTTGGCAACGATTAACGGTCGCTTGTCAGGAAGCTCGTTCACCGCCAGCCAATAAAATCGTTTATGCTTGACGTTGTCTTGTCGCCAAACGACTTTTTTGGGAAAACGTCTTCGCGAAAACTCGGCCATCCATGGAATCGCCACGGCGTCTTTTCGGTCCACCCAATGTCCTTTGCCTTGGTGAATCTGAACTTCATGGATGTAGCCGTCGGGGTCTTTTGCCTGGTAATCAGCCAGCTTCTTTTTCCAATTCGCCGCCTTTTTGTTGCGATTGAAGGCGCGGTCCAACTCACCCATGTGAATGGTGAATGGCAGGTTCCGTAAACTCTCCGCTGCTGCATCGTTGGGGTGCCCAGCCATCATCGCCGCTGCAGCAAAACGATCCGCCATTCTGGGGGCCAGTTGGAAGACACCATCGCCACCAGCAGAATAACCGAGGATGTAAACTCGATTGGGATTAACGTCGTGACTGATAATCAAGTTGGTGATCAAGCGATCATAAAACTGGTCGACATCAGCTTGATGCCACATGTCCCAGCTGTCCGTTGGGGCTCGTGGGGCAACGTAGATTCCCTCACTTAATTGATACAATTTTTTCTGATTTTCCCACTGTTTGTCATTAAAGCGAGGATGTGTCCCGCCACCACCGTGCATCGAGATATATAAACTCCAACCTGCTTCAGGTTTTTTTCCAAACTTACGTTTGAACAATTTCATCTCGTGGTCGCCGATTTTTAGAGCGGTGTCTTTTAGTTCGGTTTCACGTTCTTTCGCAAGATGCTTCTTCCAAGCATCTATCAATACTCTACTAGCCTGCGCTGATTCTGCTTTGGTGAGTGGTTGGTCCGCAAATGGTTGCCCCGTAACTTTGCTGACATCATTTTTAGGATCGGCTAGAAAAGATTGCAACGACTCAATCGTGTTACCTAGCTTAGTATCATCCGCTACACCGATGCGGTCTGAGCACAGTACCATCAAGCAACAAGCAAGTGATAAATAAATCTTGAACATATAGCTTTGTGGATTCAATGTTGAAAAAAATAACTAGTGGTTCGTCAAAATTGAATCGGCCAGTTTAGCCGGGGATTTGACTAATATAAAGAGCGACTCAAATTGACTTCCGCACGAGTCAATTCAGGTCGGTTAAACCAACTAGGGACACGTATATGAAATTGATCTGCAAGTGATTTGTTTGTGTCAAATGGCGATTTTTGTTGAACTCGATCAGCATAATGGTGTTGGCGGTGGGCGGGCTTCAATATCAAAGTCGATTCGCTGAGAAAGTGTGTTCGTACGGTCGCACTGAAGTGAGTAGTTGCTTTATTATTGGATCGTGTTGTTTAGTACCAGGCTCTAACATCGCCCTGAAACCACATGGTTGCAGGCATTTTGGTACACGCAAACTATCGTAATGTAGCCCGAGTGGGGGAAATCCTATTTTGAGATTGCAGCTGTACGGCTGCGCAAGTGTCGCCTGCGAGCGGTCTCGAAAGTTACACCTGAAATAATGTGAGAATTCTCACCCTTGTTGCGTCGAAAGGCAGAGAAAAGCCACCTATTCCGAAAAACGTGGTAGAGAAATCTGTGTGAAAAGCTTATTCTCAGACGGCTGGTTGCCTGCATGCTTACCGAAAAAAGTTGTTAAGCTGGGGGGCAGGCTTCGAAAAAACTTGATTTATCGCAATTGATAGTAGATAATATTAGGTCGGATAGTGTTGCTTCGAATTTTCTATCTAATCGGTAGTACGCATTGAAATACGTTGTTCTTGTGTAGATCCGGTATCTTTAAATTCATATTTATATTTATATTGTCAAAAAGGAATTGAAATGCGATCTAACTCTCCATCACGGGGTTTTACTCTCGTCGAATTGTTGGTGGTCATTGCGATCATCGGTATTCTAATCGCGATGCTATTGCCCGCTGTACAGGCGGTCCGTGCGGCAGCTCGCCGATCAGCGTGTACAAACAATTCAAGGCAACTAGCAATTGCGTGCCTCAACTACGAAAGTGCAGAAGGCGAATATCCTCCCGGGTGTCAGATTGCGGATCCGAATGGTGAATTATCTTCTTTGGATTCACCACCTATCATTCCTGACTGGGATATTCGAGCTAACACACCTTATCAAAACAACTTTGTTGGGTGGGGTTATTTCCTTCTTCCGTTTATTGAGCAAGAGAATATCTTTGAAGCGATCCCAGCCGGCGTGTCTTGGGGAGAAGATTTCTTGGCCTTCGATGGTGAGCCTGTGACAAGCAAAGTCATTCCGGGCTTTATTTGCCCAAGTGATTCTGCAGGTGACTTGAATGACACCTACTTTACCACTGGTCAAGAACAAAAGAATGCCAAGTCTAACTATATCGCCTGTGTTGGACTCAATCAGAATTCTCTCTTCAGCAACAACAACCCTGACAGGACAATTCCGGTGCAACTTATCAATGAAAGTTCGCTGGGTTCTCCTAATCCTGATATTACTATTCAAGCATGGGGTATCATGCGTGCCAACAGCCGCACAACAATATCTCAAGTTGTAGATGGAACAAGCAATACGATTTTGATCGGGGAGCGTACAAGTCTACCAGAACTCGGAAGTAGTCCACCTCAGCAACAAGGCGCAATTTGGATCGGCGGTATGAATGAGGCCAATTCTGCGGTACCGGTTCTTGCTGAGGGGTATAGCTGGGGCGGAATGGCCCGTCATGGTATATTTGAAAATGAGGACTTAAGTATCGGTTTTGAGGTTAACGGTGATGCTCGAAGCCGATCTGTCGCTACAAGCGAGCACGATGGAGGAGCAGTAGTAGCCTTAGGGGATGGCTCAACGCACTTCATTTCGGACAATTTAGACTTATTTATACTTCGATCTTTGTCTACTATTATAGGTAGTGAGCCCACTCCCGAGCTGTAGGAGCGTTGCTATTGGATTCCAAAAGCCTGATTTTTCAATCAGGCTTTTTTTATTGGGAGAACTGAGGACAGGATGGAAGCAGTGATCGACAATACCCTTATTCTAGGTTCTTCCGAGGATTTAGTGGGAGATTCAAAGAGCTAAGAGTCGTTAGTAGGTTGGGCAATGCAATATTGGCTTTGACCCCCGCGGGTGCCATGTTTACGCGATCAGAAATAGGGCAATTTTAGAAAGCCACTCAAAAAAACATGCTCACGGGACTTTCCCAAAATAGCATCGGACGCGTAAAGCATGCCAACACTCAGAAGATGCTCTTACTCTCAAAGCCGTGAAGCATGGCACCCACTCGACTAATAAACACTTGGGTTTTTTTGTGGCTGGTTCTGTACAGATCACTTGATCAAAATGGCCCTTAAGTGCCTGCTGTCTCAACGAATTCAATTTGCACCACACGCAACCAAGTCATTTGCTACGAAGTACTGAATTTGTTGGATACTGATTTTCACGGAAAGACAAGTTAGTGGCTTTTTGATAGAGTAATGTTGAAGGCTAGGCATGGATTGAAATTTATTTTCCGGTTAGTTTTTGGAATTTATTTCCGTCTGGTTTCTAGAGGAGGCTAGCGAATTTATTGAGATCAACGAGTTATGAAGTACTTCCAACATGATTTCGATTCCATTGAAGACTATTTGCATCACCGACCACCCTATTTGCTGGTGGAACGTATCGTTGAAATGGATGCTCAATCGATTGTCACGGAGGCTAAAGTTCGTGGCGGCGAGTTCTATATCGAGGGGCACTTTCCCGGTGCTCCGATCCTGCCGGGTGCGATGATGCAAGAAATGTCGACCCAAACGGCTGGGATTTTGATCGCTGCAAAATACAACCCGATGGAAGCTTTCAACACGCACGACCCATTGTTTAATGAGTGGGCATTAGGAGTATTGACCAAGGTGAACTGGGCGAAGTACCGCGGATTTGCTCGCCCAGGCGATGTAGTGAAAATTTCGGTGGAATTGAACGAGCAAGTTGGGGTAATGTTTGATTTCTCAGCGGTGGTTTCGGTTGGCGAAACCAAAATTATGCAAAATAGTTTTCGGTTGGCCAACATTCTCAGTAAAACGCTTCAGGGAGAAAAATAGAAATAGAACGGGGGAAGAAGGCAGATAGAACGGGGTCTTAGGCAGGCCAATTATCCCGCAAAGCGCCTATTCGCTAGCACCTACGTTTTTTTAGCATACTGCTCTTATTCCAGCTTGCTCGAGTCGTTATAGTTAATGGCAGCACAATTCCCCCCCATTTTAATAACGACACTCCTATGAAAAAAATACTCTTCTTTATTGTCGCCGTTATATCCTTGACTACCTTTAGCAGTTCGCAAGCAAGTGCCGAAATGCTTACGCTAACATCCACTAACGGCGGAAGTTTTACTTTCGATGCAATGAGTGGTGGCGATAACTTGGTTACGACCAATGGCGACGACGGCCTGAATGACATAGCGTTCTTTCTCGGCTACCAAACCGGTGGCGGAGCTACTGCTCCAGAGACCGATTTAGTGGCATTGAATTCGGGATCTGGATTAGCAAGTGGAGATACTGGTACATTTACTTTCGACACCGTAACTTTTGATAACGGCGTAAGTGTTGATGCGGTTGCCAACTTTCGTTTGGTTGATGCAACGGGTTCCGGCTTAGGGCATCAAGTCGTGTACGACTTATCACTGCAAACAGATGGTGTTTCAAATGCCACAGAAGGCTCATTGCAAAGCTTTGTCGGTTTCGACTTCGATGGCACTGTTGCTGACATTGCTCAAGCCAATCAAGTAATTTCCAGTTTTGGTACTAGTGATGTCGCAATTGGCTCTGCCTCTGGTGACCGAAGTCTTCTTGGTGACTTCACCTTTCCAATTGATCAAGACGGTGTGAATACTATTGCAGCGACAAACAGCAACTTTGAGTTTTTCAATGGTGCGATCGGTGGTAATCTGGACGAACGATTCGATGGTGTTTTCAATACATTTGTTACTCCTGGTGACTTAGCGTTCGGGTCTTTCAATGACTTCTTGACTCGAGACATCGATCAGTTAGATACAACGGGTGGTGTTGTCGCGTTCCAAAGTACTGTAAATGCTACCATCCCTGAGCCATCTACTTTGCTGATGGCGTCAATGGGCCTTGGGATGGTTGCATTCCGCCGTCGCAAGCGTGCCTAAGTTATTATGATCGGTATTAAGCTGATCAAATAAGATTAAAAGCAGCAAAGCCGGGTCGTCATAATGGGCGACCCGGCTTTTTTTATTTTGGCGTCGTATTAGAATCACGTGCTTCACTTTCACCTCTAAATAGCGTTAGTCTTTATGAAGTACACGCTGGCTTTAATTTTTAACCTTGCTGCTGCTTGGATGATTTGGTCGGGAACCAATAGCATCGACAATCCATTCATTCTTGCATTAGGCGGGTGCTCATTGTTGCTGACGATCTGGGTCTGTATTCGGATGAGAATCAATGACTCTGAATCGGTACCGTTGCACTTCGGCTGGCGAATCATTCCTTACACGTTTTATTTGATCAAAGAGATTGTGGTCTCCAACGTGGAGGTTGCCAAGATTGTGTTGGCCCCAAAAATGCCAATGCAGCGATCGATGATCGAAGTCAGTGCTCAGCACGATTCTGAAATCGCAAATGTTGTTCTGGCAAACTCGATCACGTTAACCCCCGGAACGATTTCGGTTAGCATGGATGGGGGTCGGATTAAAGTGCACGCTTTGTCGTTTGAAGGAGCTGCAGACGATTTGTCTGGCGAGATGGCCGGCAAGGTTCGTAAACTGGAG
>CAZHCH010000027.1:0-40640 GCA_964530985.1 uncultured Pirellulaceae bacterium
CTGTTGCTCCTCGTGCCGACTGGGCAGGTACGGAAGCGGCGATGCCGTGTGGTTGCCAACTCTCCCATCGGCTTTCATGTCAATAAAAACCCCGAGGCTGAAATCAGCCTCGGGGTTGATGTTGTTTACGATCACCGCCAGTTTACCTAGCGTATCACTCTTTTTTCAGAAACAGCCTTTTATCGACGACGTCGGGCCGCGATCAGTAGACTACCTAGGCCTAGTACCGCCAGTGAACTTGGTTCAGGAATAGCAGGGATCACCGTCAGAAGGATTTGTTCAAAACCAATACCAGCGGTAGCTCCGGAGAGCACGGCTGGATCGAAACCAGTGTTTCCAACAAGAATTAACTCTCCTGCAGCGATTTCTAAAGGGGTAGGAAATGTCAAAAGATCTACGTTAGGAACACCGGTGAATGAATTTAAACCTAGTACATCTTCAATTACGTTTTCGTTCGTGAGATCAGCTGCTGAACCGAATGTAAACGTTTCACCGTCGTCAAAATTGGTTACCCCAAGCCCAAAGACAATAACGTCTTGATTGAAAGATATGGTTATGAATTCCTCGTTCGAGAAATCCAAACGGTTACTGTTTGACTCAATGGCATTGAATGAACCTACTTCTTGGAGAGGGTTGGCACGTTGTTGTGGCCCTCCGATACCAAGCCCTGTGCCACTGACGTTAAAAAAAGCTCTGTTGTCGCCATCAGAACTATCAATTCCAGTAAGCGCAGCCGCATCTTCGATGGTTAATTGCAGCCCTGGGAATTCTACAACATCGAAAGCTAGGGGGGCTATAAGCGTGTTACTGGTGGTAACACCATCCTGCGTTGCTTCGAAAAAAACGCGACCATCAAAATCAGGATCAGTATCATCATCAAGAACGGCGTCTAAAGCTTCGCCTGTAGAATCCGCAACACTACTGAAAGAGGAAAGGTCGATGATAACTTCTCCCGGAATTTCGATATCCTGTGCATTTGCCGATATACTGTAGGTACATAGCCAACAAACACAACATAAGATCATGGTGCGAAAATTCAAAAAATTCATAGAAATACCTAGGGTGTGAAATAATATAGGTGGTGATAGTTGCAACCCTCTCCAAAGGGCTCGCTGCAATAGGGTAGCGCGAACCAATAAAATATTGTTGCAGTTGAACGTAGGTTTCAATTTTGGGAGATGCAATCAAGTTGGTTGAAATTAGGAAAAACACACCGGTTGTATCAACTCTTAGTAGGACTGCTGCCGTCAATAAGAAGCTATTGGCTAGCGTTGACCGTTCTAATCCGAATCCTCACAATGATCCTAAGAATCAATACCCGCCATCAAAATGGCTCAATCATCACCTGTTTCGCCTCGCGCCGACTGGGCAGGCTGGATTCAAGGGGTGTGGTTGATCACGATGGCGTTTTCTGTTTTCCAAGATAGCTTAATAAGCTGTAGCGGCGGCGCAGGCTTATCTGTGCCCAAAGCTCCAACCTTTGGAAGGTTTTTGAGTCAGTTATTTCCACTGGAATTTATTTCCACAGGACATGGGCTTTGTCCGGATTGACGTTTGGCTTTAGTTGAATCGGCGCGTGTTTGAATTTACGAGATTAGGTAGCGAAATGGCGATGCCTTGTGGTTGTCAATTTTCCCATCGGCTTTCATGTTAATAATAAACCCCGAGGCTGAAATCAGCCTCGGGGTTGATGTTGTTTACGATCACCGTCGGTTTGCTTGGCGTATTACTCTTTTTTCAGAAGCAGTCTTTTATCGACGACGTCGGGCCGCGATCAGCAGCCCACCTAGGCCTAGTACCGCCAGTGAACTTGGTTCAGGAATTGCAGGATTTCCTCCATCGCTCACCACCGTCAAAAGGATTTATTCAAAACCAACACCGGCGGTAGATCCGGAGAGCACGCCTGGATCGAAACCAGTGTTTCCAACACGAATTAGCTCTCCTGCAGCGATCTCCAAAGGGGTGCAAAGGTCTACCGAAATTAACCACTGCCCTGACGCGGGAGCCTTATTACGGTAAAATCGGTTCCGAAGCCCGGCAGAGATTCCTTTATAGTTCGGCGAACCGCAATCTTGCTTTTCGCGTCCAACCAAGCATGAACCAACGTAAAATTCTTGTCACCAGCGCCTTGCCCTACGCCAACGGCCCCATTCACTTGGGTCATTTGGTTGAATACATTCAAACGGATATCTGGGTCCGCTTTCAAAAACTCCGAGGGCACAACTGTATTTATATGTGTGCCGACGACACTCACGGCACTGCGATCATGCTCCGGGCTCGGAAAGAAGGCCGCAGCGAAGACGAAGTGATCGCCGAAGCCAGCGAAGATCATCAAAAAGACTTCGCTGGTTTTCATATTCAGTTTGACAATTACGGCAGCACCAATAGTGACGAAAATAAACAGCTATGCGGTGAAATCTGGCAAGCGATCGGTGAGGCTGGTTTGGTCGTTGAAAAGGATGTCGAGCAACTGTTCGATGTCCAGGAGGGCACGTTTTTGGCTGACCGCTTTGTGACCGGTACCTGTCCGACGTGCGGTAAACCAGACCAAGCCGGCGATAACTGCGAATGTGGGGCAACGTATTCACCAACCGACTTGATTGATCCAGTGAGCACGGTTTCTGGAACCAAGCCAGAAGTTCGTTCGGCCAAGCACCTGTTCATTCAGCTCGAACAGTTACACGGATTTTTGGAACAGTGGACTCAGTCTGGCAACCACTTGCAGCCTGAAGTGGCCAACTATTTGCGAGGCCATTTTTTGGGTGATCCTAACAGCAAGGAAGGTGCGAAGGAACTCCGAGACTGGGACGTTTCTCGTCCGGCTCCTTATTTTGGTTTTGAGATTCCCGATGCGCCGGGTAACTTTTGGTATGTCTGGTTCGATGCTCCCATCGGCTATATCGCTTCGACTCAACAATGGTGTGCTGCCAACGGCCAAAAGCTGGAAGACTGGTGGAAGAATGACGAAGTTGAGATTCATCACTTTATTGGCAAAGACATTACATACTTCCACACTTTGTTTTGGCCGGGGATGTTGAAAGCGGCGGGATACAGTCTGCCCGAAAAAATTCATATCCACGGATTTTTGACGGTCAACGGCCAGAAAATGTCCAAGCGAGATGGGACTGCCTTCAAAGCATCGACTTACTTAAAGCACTTGGATCCGACTGCGTTGCGGTATTTCTACGCGTCCAAGCTAGGCCCGCGGTTGGACGATATTGACCTGAGCATGACGGAGTTCGTCAGCAAGGTAAATTCTGATCTGGTCGGCAAGGTCGTGAACTTGGCTTCGCGGAGTGCTAAATTTGTCAAAGACGTGGGCTTGTCCAGCGTCTATCCAGAAGACGGCGGGTTGTTCGCGTCCGGTGCTGCGGCCGGTGAAGAAATTGCTGCGGCTTACGAAGCTTGCGAGTACAACAAGGCAATGCGATTGGTGATGGAGTTGGCCGACCGAGCCAACCCGTTCGTCGAAAATGCGGAGCCTTGGGTGTTGAAGAAGGATCCGGCTAAAGCTCAACAGTTGCAAGATGTTTGCACAATTGCTTTGAACTTGTTTCGGCAGTTGGTGATCTATTTGTCGCCGGTGTTGCCAGAGCTTGCCGAAAAAACAGCAACGTTACTCGGTGATCCGATTACGTCTTGGGATCAAGCACAAACGCCGCTGGTAGGTACTCCAGTGGCTAAATTTAAACACATGATGAAACGAATTGAAGAAAAGGATATCACTGCGATGGAAGAAGAAAGCCAACAAGAAGCCGCTGAACTTAAGGCCGCCGAAGCCGCAGCGGCTGCTGCTGACCAATACGGCGACAGCGGTCAGCCAATGATCGATGAACCGATGACCGAAGAGTGTACGATCGACGATTTTGTAAAAGTCGACTTGCGTGTGGCGCGGATTGTCAGTGCCGAGCATGTCGATGGGGCTCGTAAACTGCTCAAGCTTACACTGTCCCTAGGCGGTGACCATCGCAAGCAAGTTTTTGCGGGCATCAAAGCGGCTTATGAGCCCGAGTCGTTGGTGGGTCGATTGGTCGTGATGGTTGCCAACTTAAAACCTCGCAAAATGAAGTTCGGCCTGAGTGAGGGCATGGTCTGTGCCTCGGGGCCCGGCGGTGAAGAGGTGTTTTTGTTAAGCCCAGACGAAGGGGCCAAGCCGGGGCAGCGAGTTCATTAATTTCAAGCGGCTTTAGGCTAAATTCGTTTGCACGAGTTGTTTCAAATCACCGATCAAGCTCTCACCGAACAGGCAAAAACTGTACTCGCGAGAGTTGGCGATTTGGCTAGATTTTAGCTGAGCGTTTAACGACTCGATTTCGCTTTTTAATTGATCGTCCGATGGTGTTAACATCGCTCGTAAGTCTCTGTTGATCTGCGTGATCGCATGGTGTTTTTCATGGGTTCGAATGTGTGTTGACGCGATCCATTGACGCTTTTGTTTGATGAGCGCGACTGCTTGCGGAGTTTGTGGTTCATTTGCCAAGAAGCGTTCAGGATGAAAGTTGCATTCGCGACGATGAGTCTCTAGATTTGTAATGTCTGCTTTGGTGAGTCTTGGGACTTGATTCGGCAAACGGAAGGTCGCCGAGACCGTAAGGATCTCTGGTAGAACGTATCCAAAAAACCGTTCGCAGATTGCATCGGTTAGTTGGTCGTACTTTGCTCCACCGACCCCGTGGATAAAGATGTCTGACATCAACAAACGACAGAACATCGTCGTCGATATCGCTCGTGGGCGGATTGAAATACCGAGTGTACTCAGCTGGTTGAAAGCAGCAATGAAATCTGATTTTGAGAGGATTTGGTGGAGCTGTTGGCGATCGGACAGTTCGATTTGCGCATCGCGATTTCGGATGAATAAACGTTGTCGTCCGGGAGTGTGATCCGATAAAACCCAGAACGGTACTTCGGTCCAGTCGTCGGTTTGTTCGAGTTTCGGCACCGGATGTGAACTACTGCGAATTCGATTGGCGTTTCGGTATTCCAATAAAACTTGATTGTAGGTTTGGCGAAACTCATTCGCCCGATCAAATATCATTGCCGCAAATATTGCAAATGCTGTGGTTTGGCTTAGCTGGCTGACCGATACTTCGAGGTTTTTCAAACCGATTGATTGTTCGAAGCGGTGACGACCAGCGGCAAGGGTCGCCCCTAAAGCGGGCGGGGTAGAGTTTGATTGGGTCAATTCATGGTAGGCCTGAATGATCTCTGGCCAAAGCCGCTGCAAGATGCTCGTTTGATCGACGTTGGGAAACGCTTGAGTGAATCGGTCTAGCGTCGCGAACAGAAATGATGGATTTTGAATTGAGTGGTGTTCGTGAGGCACGGTCGGCGCCGGTTTGTCGATCTCGATTGAGCGGGTGCGAAGCGGTGTCGAGCTTAGATCTGGGAATCGAATCGAATGTTGATTCGATAGATCGGTGTCGACAACTAAGTTGACGGCGATTGCGTCGGTGCGATTGGAAAATTCTGACAAAACGAAATTCTTGTACCAGACACCGGCGTGGTACAGAACCGGTTGATGTCCAGACATGATAATTGGCTGATCGGTCAGCGATATCGAATCACAGTGGGGTAGGTACTGACTTGAATAGTCTACCGCGAGTTTGGTAACTTCGTGTCTTGCTTGTTTTTGGAGTTGGCCAAGCGTAGATTTTTCTGAAAGAAAAGAAACCTCTAACGGGAGTGCGGCTTGGCTTCGGATTCGATCACGGTTGGCTTTAAGCTTGTTTGGCGCTTGGCTGAGCGGTGGAAGGTGGAGCGCCGTTTTGTTTTGCTGAGGAACCCGGATGCGATGGCGAACAATTACGGGTTGATCAGGCCGATGACTAGCCAACCCGAGCACTCCCAATTTTTTGAAAGTCGGCCGGTAAGAATTTAAAAGCCGTCTCCAAAATTTGTTTGTAGTAGTTTAGACGCCGCTCTGGATCGTCAAGTTCTTCTCCGAAGGAGCGATTTTCATCCAAGTAAATCCTTGGCACGGCTACCTCAATCACTGACAACCGATGCAGCGCCGCTTGCACCCATAGTTCCAATGGCATCGCGTAGCCAGTGTCCGTTAGCGATAGCTTTTTCAATGACTTAACTCGGTATGATTTGAACCCACAAAACGCATCTGTTAATTCATAGCCTAATCGCTCGTTCAGGATTTGAGCGATTTGCATGTTGATGGCTCGTCGTTGTTCCGGAGGCGGAGAGTCGGCATCAAATGATTGTAGGTATCGACTTCCCGAAACAATGTCGGCCTCACTGCGAATGCTTTCGGCGACAAATTGACGAATCCGTTGCGGTTCGTGTTGGCCATCGCAATCGATTGTGACCACGTACTCGAATCCTTTTTCGGCTGCGAATTCAAAGGCGGTGCGTAATGCAGCGCCGTATCCTCGATTGGTCGGATGGGTCACGCAAGCAATATCCGTTCGCAGAGCAAGTTTTTCTGCGGTGCCATCGGTGGAACCGTCATCGACAACCAATGTGTTGGACGAGTGTTTTACTACTAAATCAAGTACATCGTCGACCGATTCTACTTCATTGAATACTGGAAGTGCTGTCAGAAAACGGTCGCCAATGTCTGAATGAGCAGGAGGATTCATAAACACGTCGATATTACTAGGGATGAGGGACGGTGCATTGTAGATCTAAGGCGTTTGCGGTCAACGCAGAACTTTGAACCAAGTGAACTGCAGCACAAAATAGAGGGGCAAAATGGACGACAGCTGTTTTAGACTAGCGAAGATCCTTTGAATAAAGCAGCATTCGGTTGCATGTAGATGCTTCTGAGGCAACGTAGCAGGGTTTCTTACTGAAAAATTTGAGTTAGAACCACGTGAGCGGATCAGATTCGTCTTGGCTGGCCCAGACCGTCGTGTCAGAGAACTCACTGGCCAGCGTTGTTGCGAGCGACTCGACGGCAAAGCGTTCACTTGAGTGATGTCCTAGTAGCACCATCGCCACGCCGTTTGCTTTGGCTTCAAGTGCTGTATGAAAGGTCGTCTCGCCAGTTACAAAGGTGTCGCAACCTGCTCTGATCGCAGCTGACAAAAACGAACCGCCACTGCCGCAAGCGACCGCGACTTTGTTGACCGAGTGCTGAGCGGTGCCAACGGCTTGGAGTGTTTGCAAATCGAAATCGGATTTAATTTGATCGATGAAATCGCTCAACGATCTTGCAGATGCAAGCTTGCCGATTCGCCCGGCTCCTAGATTGTCTGGGTCGTCCAAAATAGGTTTGATTGGCGTTGCGTCGATGATGCCGATTCGTTGGCCAAGTGATTGGTTGATGCCGGTTACTGCCGAATCAAAACCAGTGTGCGGGCTGTAGATTGAAACGCCGGCACGAATCAAATCCCAGATCAATTTCGACGCAACCGTCTCGGTGGTGATTCGTTTGAGCGGGCGAAAAGGAATCGGATGGTGAGCGACGATCAGGTTTGCTTGTTGTGAGATCGCTTCTGCTGCCGATTCAGGGGTGACGGTCAGGCATGTCATTATTCGCTCAGCCACTAACTTAGGGTCGCCGACTAATAGCCCGACGTTGTCCCATTCTTCGGCCAGCCGAGTTGGAGCGAATTGATTCAGGAACTGACTGACTTGAGCAATCTTGGTCATGATGGCGTTAGGAGAAAGGGCAGGGTAGGGATAAAAAATGGAATCGTCCGGTGAACTTCAAATCGCCAAGCTTTTAACTGGCAAAAGGTAGTTTAACAAGATTTACGACGTTGTAAGCAACTGGTTCGGGGAATCAGTTTTACAAGCTAGGCGTGCCGTGCAAATCGTAACCCGACGTAAGCGAGGATTTTCATTACTTCCTAGCCTACGCGTTTTGAAGTTGCGCGAATACAAGCTCGACGCGCAAGCGAGTGCATCACAATACCCCAAAATGCACTCGCTTGCGCCTTGAGCTTGTACTGGTTATTAATCCGGGTTGGGATTAAGATTTTTCGCATTAGTAAAAACCATTTTTACGCCAGCGATCAAAATATGCTGAAACTCAAAAAGTCAATTTTTCTGGACACGCTTCGTCAGCCTTTTAAAGCGGCAATTGTGACGGCAGCCAAATTAGGTGCCGATGCGGTTGAAATTAATGGGCGCACCGAAATCAAAGCGGAAGAACTTTCACAAACAGGTATTCGGCATATTCGCAAGCTTTTGTCGGATCTACAGCTGAGCGTTTCGGCGATTCACTTTCAAACGAATTATGGATACGGCGATCTTCAGTTGCTCGATCGTCGAATTGAAGGCACCAAAGCGACTTTGACAATGGCCTATGAACTAGGCTGTAACGTGGTGGTCAATCGGATTGGCAAGGTCACTGCCGACGCCTCGGACCCTAGTCGAATAACAATGGTGCAAGCGCTGAGTGACATTGGGAACTACAGTCAAAAAGCCGGTGCATGGTTGGCAGCCAGGACGGGTGGTGATGATGGGGAGCTACTAAAGGAGTTGATTGACGCTTTGCCGGTTCAGTCGTTAGGGATTGACTTTGATCCCGCGGAACTGGTGATCAATGGTCATGCTCCGACGGAAACGATGCAGATGTTGGCGCCGCAT
This sequence comes from uncultured Pirellulaceae bacterium, assembly GCA_964530985.1. Lineage (GTDB taxonomy): Bacteria > Planctomycetota > Planctomycetia > Pirellulales > Pirellulaceae > Mariniblastus. The sequence continues at coordinate 8,548 of CAZHCH010000027.1, forward strand.
GTGATGAGTTGTCGAGTTCGTGACGCGGTCACAGATTTGTCGCTTGGTCGTGGTGTCGAGACGCCGTTAGGGAAGGGCGCGGTCGATTGGCCAGCGCTGTTGGGTGTGTTGGAACAAAAGTCGTACGGTGGTTACTTTACCGTACACCAAGAAAACGCCGCCGCTCCGATAGTGGCTTGTGAGGAGTCGTTCGGATATTTAAAAGAAATGTTTGGTTAGGCTTAATGGTTCCTAACTAGCGGGCCTCGGTTGCGTTTGCTAGAGAAGCTCAACACAAGTTAGGCAGTTGAAAAAACGGTAGCCTCGCCAGTTGAAGTCGTTTATGAATTGGCACTGGCTTGCTCGGCCATTTTTTTCAAGTACGCTTTGGGTAACTCTGTTTGGCCAGGTTTAAGCGGCGGCCATAAATTGTCGTATCGTCGCGAACAACGGTCTTTGAAATCGGCGAGGGCGGCTTGTTGTTGATCCATCGAATCAAAAGCGCTGGCTAGGGTTTGGTCGAGGAATTCGTCGGCGAGGTCGCAAACGGGTTGGTCGATTTTTAAATATCGTCGGACTAAGGCTCGATCGGAATCTGAGATTTCAGCATCGCGTTTGGAAACGTTTGTACGGACGTACGAGAGATCCGGAAAAGATTCAGGATAGAGTTTTTCGATGCAAATACAGGATTCGTCAAACCGTTCAATCGGAAACAGAAACGCTTTGCCCGTGGCCAACGAATTTTCGATAAGAGACAGGTCCTCGGTTGATTGACCACCGGTCAAGAAATGAATCTGACTATTGGTCTGCGGGTGGACTTGTTGTTCGATGAGCTCTGTGGCAGCGAATTCACGGAAACTCATTCGCTGTGCGATACAATTGACTTCTTCGAAATGACGGTGGAAAAAGTATCGCGAGATAAAACGGTCGATGGGGTCGCGAACGTAGCTCAGCGCGATAATGTTCACGAAACTGCTTCCGTACGGCAAGTCGAATGAGAACTTGTGGTCGCTTATGCAACGATATTGTGGGTGACAGCGAACGATTTCACGAACATCGACGCGACTGTATTGTTTGGTTTCTAGCAATGAAACGGCGGTATAAAACTTGTCACCGAAGTTTCGTCGCATTAGATGGCGCAGAGTGGAACCTCCGGCTTTGGGGACATGAACATGCAACCACGTTACGCCCTGTTCATCGTTCTTGTTGTTGTCAGCCATGTTGGGTGTGAGTCGAACTTGTTGAGGAGAACGTTTTTGCGGGGAGGAAGTCTAGCCGTTGACGATTTGATGTTCAAAAGCAATTTTACTTTTCCATGGTTACGGTCATGTATCGGGCAACACTGTCAGTTAACCAAACATTCGACCTGATAACCGAATCTTGTCCAATAGTCGTATCGCCACCGAGTACCGCTAAGTTGGTGTAAATTATAGTGTGGTCTTCGATAGTCGGGTGTCGTTTGGAGTTTCGGATCGATTGCCCAGTTTCGCCTCGCGGAAAGCTCAGCATGCTCAAGTCCAAGATTGCGGCTTGGTAGATTTTGACGTGCTGACCAAGTTCACAAGTTTCACCGATCACCGACCTTGTTGAGTACAAGTTGGCGGGCCCATGAAACCTACTAGGATTTTAATGAGTTGGGTAAAATCTAGCTACAAATGTTAGCAACGCTCAGCCAAAAGATGTGATAAGAAAGTGGCAAGCCTGAGTATCAGTTCACCAAAAAGTGCGCTATAGGCTGCCGGAATGACTACCGTTCACTGGGTTCATCGACAACAATTATTTAGTGACGAGGAAAAATTATCGAGGCAATTCGAGACCGCAGAGTATGGAAAATCAAGAAAAAATCGTCGACCGCCTGAACGGGCTCGAGTCTTCATTGACTTATTTGCAGAACGATTATGAACAGTTGAACGAGACCGTGTTGGAAAACACGAAGCGGTTGGAGCAGCTAAAGCTAGCGGTGGATCGGCTGATCTTGCGCATTGAGCAAGCTGGGTCGCAGACACCCGAGGTGCGGAATTTGGAGGACGAGAAGCCGCCACACTATTAAGTGGTTTGTCCACCATCAGGTGAATAGTTCGTAGCGCCGTCTTTAGGCGGGATTTCCGGCTAAAGCCGGTTCAGTACAAGCTCGCGGCGCAAGCAAGTGCATTTTTCAAAATTGGCAACCTGACGCGTGAGTAAGGAACCAAGGCAGGGTTACAGCATCAGCAGCACTTTAATGTGCGCTAGCAGTTGACTTTTCAAAGTTCTTAATTTTGAGCGGGGCGCAGAGCAGCCCTTTTTTGTTTGCGACTCGGCCACAAGAGCGACAGACGAACTTTGGTTTCTTGACGTGTTGGATATACGTCGCCGGATCTTCTTTGAGAAGCTTCTTGATTTTACACAGAGTTTTAGCCATTGCATTGCCATGATTAGAAAGGGTAGCACACAACAAAATAATGCGTGCGAATTCCCGGGCGTGGCTGGCTAGGGACTCGGCGGGTGGCCAAGTCGTGGCTCGCTGCGTTAACGGACGACCGAGATTGTACTCGTTATCCGATTCAATCTCAAGGTGTTAATAACAAGGCGAATACTAGGCATTATTGCGTGTTTGAGTTACGCGGCCATTTAATAAGGCCGTGATCAGATGATCACGGAAAAGTCGTACACTCTAATTGGCTGTCACCCCAAAGGTCATAAGGCCTTGGAGGGACAGAGGCTATTCTAAACGTTCAGTCTCAAGCTTCGCTGGCATCAATTTTAAGTATGCGTCGCAAGGCGAGTTTTACTTCCTTGAATTTCAAGGGCATGTTTAATCGCTCGCGGTTTTCGTTGAACCAATCATCGGACACCAGTTTTGAAACTTGATTGGTGGTGATTAAGATTGCAGGTAGTTGCGCTGTGGAGCGGTAGTTGGCGAAGCCTGCGAACGCTTTGATTGCTGTACGGCCAAGGCCTGCGCAGCCAAAGATCACACAGTCGGCCGGCATCTCTTCAGCCGGGTCGAGTTCTTCAAAACGCTCAAGGCCGCGATTTGGATCAGCAGTGATCAAGACTCGATAGCCCATTTCTTTTAGCCGATTACGCAACGAGTCTTGGACTTTGGAGTTTGACTCGATCAGTAGAATCGTCTTGCCCTCGCCTTCGTCTTTTTCGTCCTGTTGTTGTTGGAATTTATCGTTTTCTGCTTGAGCGGCCTCGTAGGCTCGGACGTCACCGGCTTCGATGGCGGCAAGCGTTTTTTCGGTTTCTTTTTGCGCGATCACGGGAGTGTCCGGTCGCTTGTTGGGGTCGACCGCCATTAAACGCTGCACCAAGACGACGGCGCGGTGAGGAAGGTCGGGGTCGTGAACGGTGATCGGGACGATGTCAGAAAAACGACTGGTCGACATGCGTTTTAAACGGTCGCTTGTGTCGTCCATCGGTGGGACGCCGCATAGCATTTGATATAGCATGCAACCGACAAAGAACGTGTCGCTGCGCGGGTCGGTTTTGCGAACTCGCGTGAATCGCTCAAGGGCAGCATAGTCGATACTGCGCGGGCCGCTGTTTTCGCTGGATTCCGTGTCGACGGCTAAGCCAAAGTCGACAATCATCGCGGTGCCGGTGGAGGATAACAGCACGTTGGATAGTTTCATGTCGCGATGGTAAATGTTTCGCAAAGAGGCGTAGGCCAATCCGGCTAAGACGTCACGGGTGATCTTCAAGGCTGTTTTGACTGGAAGCTTGCGATGGGTTCGGACGTATTCACGAAGGTTCTGGCCTTCGACAAATTCCATCACCATGTAGATACGGTTTTGTTGCTCGTCGACTTCGTAAATCGGAGTCAGGTTTTTGTGGCGCAGCTCCATCACGATGCGGGCTTCTTTGATGAAGTTCGCTCGGGTCGCGGCGTCCGCACTGTGTCGCTGCCGTAATACCTTGACGGCTTTGCTGTCGCCAGTTTCTGTGTGAACGGCACGATAAACCCGTGCAAATGAACCGGCACCGATCAGGTACAGTAAACGCCACTTGCCGTAAAAGTAACCTTGACGATGATTTTCGCAGACGCGTGAAATTTGCCAGTTGGTTAAAAGTTCACGTTCGAGCAATACAGAAATCAGGTCGTCGAGTGACGCTCGCCCACGACCACCCGCGTCAGCGAGAGCAACATCAACTTGGTTGGTGGTAAGTAGGCCGCATCCAAAAATTCGCTGGGCCAGTTTGTCGGCAGATATGTCAAGCATCGGTAGTCGTCCAGAGCTCGACCGCTGCAAGGCCGGTTTGGATTGGTTGAGAGTTAGATTAATTAAGCAGCTGTTATTTTAGCCGAGGGGCTAAAAAATGCTATTTTAATTCAAACTCTACGGCAACTTTCTATGAAGTCAATTGCCGTATTCAATCCAAAAAACATAAAGTTGGCTCAAATCTCGCCATCAAACGCATCTTTGTACGAATCTCGCTCGCGTCGAGTTGCTTCAAGATCGAACATCAAGTACTTCATGTCCATCCGCAGTTGGCTCAAGGCTTCTTGAATCAAATTCAAGATCCGACGACGACGACGAGTGTATTCTACAACTCGTTTGAGTGGATTTTCCAGATCAGCCTGATACTCAGCCGGTAGCTTTCCTACTGCACTGATTAAATCATTCAGGTCCATTGGAAGTTGATCGTTCTTGTGTCCGGTGCTGTGATTCGAAGATGCCGTCATGGTTTGTCTCTCGTTGATAGATTTGTAGTTGCAGAGCTTTAAAGCAGCAACAATGCCAAATCCAAGGCGGGGTTGTACGGTGGGTTGTAGGTGCCTGAGTTGCAGTGGTTTACGTGTTTTTCTGGGTCGATAGCCAAAATCAACCCATGTTGCTTTTTTGCAACGTGATTTTTGCGATTGCCGTCGATTTGACTCGATAAAACTGCTAAAAGCCAGAGTGAAAATACGAGTTCAGCACTAAATTGTTGGTGCTTTGTCGGTACAACGCACATGATTGCCACGGTTGTTTTTTTGCAACTAGGCTAGATTTTCGATGGTGCTCCAACGCAACGATCTATGAATTATTCCAATACATTCAGTCGCTCTATCATGGTCATTGCCGTCGCGGTGGTGGGTTTGGGATTGCTTGTGGCTCCTGTGTGGGCTCAGTTTCACGAGGACTTTGAAAAACTGGGTACAACTTGGCAGCAAAGTGAAACCGACTGTGTGATCCAAAGATCGAAGTGGAGTTCGCGACGAATCAATGAAAAGACTGAGAATAATCGTTTCGAGCAAATCAAGTTTACCGCTGGTCATGGTACTCACATTTTTGTGACCCACGACGTGACTCCGTCGTTAGTTATCCCAGAATTGAAGCCATCTGTCCGCGTGCGGTCAGAAGTTCGCGGCGCCAAAATCTACGTACGAGTGGTTTTACCAGAAACTCCAGGCCCTGATGGAAACGGCCCGATGACAACGCTGGTGGCAGGTGGCGCGTATAAATCAAACGGGAAGTGGCAGCGATTGGTGTTTGGTGACAGTGGAGCAAATTCCGATTTAGCAGTGAAATTGCGAGAAAAAGTTTGGTTGTTGCGACGCGAGTACGGCCAGCATGTTTCTGCTACGGGGGCCTATATCGATAAAGTTGTTTTGAATCTCTACTGCGGCGCGGGAGAGACTTCGATTGATATTGACGACCTTAAAGTCGATGGGATCGTGGCGGCGAAGCAAGTCTTACATGAGCAAGTGGAAGCCGTTCGCGACAACAAAGTTCGCGGCGCGGCGGCATTTGATGCCCTGAATGACGATAAAAAACGTTCGCTGGTCGTTCGCGACGGCACAGTCTTGTTAGTTAAGAAGCAACCGTTCTTTGCCAAGATCATTCAGCATAATGGCGAACCGTTTGAGTATTTGAAAGCGATGGGGTTCAATGTAATCGAACTCAAGCGAACTGCTACCTACGAGCAATTGGAGTCTGCGAGCAAGCTTGACCTGTGGCTCGTCTGCCCGCCGCCATCGAATGTGGGGCTGAGCAAAATTCCGTTCCACTTTGATCGAGTGATGGCGTGGAAGCTTGGTGATAATTTGACGGGGCGAGATTTACCGGTTCTTGAACAGCGAATTCAGGAGGTTCGGGAATCGGATCAACGGGCTGGTCGACCGATTATCGGGCACGCCGCCTCAGATTGGACTAGTTTGGCTAGTCTGACGGATATTTTTGTTGCTGGTTTACAGCCGTTAGGTACTAGCTCACTAGTCAGTCAATATAGTGATTGGATTCAAGTCCGGAGTAATCGGGCTGGAAATCGTCGGCCAATCTGGGTCGACGTGCAAACCGAATTATCTCCTGCGTTGATGCGACAGATCAAAACGCTGGTGCCCACGGCACCACCGACTCCGATTGAACCAGAGCGAATCAAATTTTTGGCCTACGAAGCGATCACGGGTGGAGCGCGTGGAATTCGCTTCACTTCGCACAATCGGTTAGATGGCGTCGATCCGGCTACACGTTTACGTGCATTGACGCTTGAATGGATGAACGCTGAATTGGATCAGCTTGAGCCGTGGATTGCTGGCGGTGTGATGATGGGGAAACTCTCGTTGCCTGAAAATTCGAATGTCGAAGTGACGGCGATCAACACCAATCGCTCACGTTTGTTGTTGGTCCAGCGCCCCACGCATCATGAACAATATCTTGCCGGCGACCAGCCTTTGACTCAAGTTAAATTTTCGGACTTGGATTCAGCCTTCACGGATAACGCCTACCTGATTGGCCAGTCAGGGCTTGAGTCTTTGGCGAATGTTCGAGGTACCAACGGTACCCAGTTGGCAATCGACAACTGCCCTTACGCCGCAGCGATTGTTCTAACGCAAGATCCATTGGTGGTTAACTTTCTTACTGCCAGCTATGAACGGGTAGCACAGCAATCGATATTGAACATGCGATTTGAGCTCACGAAACAGTGGCTCGCCATTGGGCAGTTAGTCGAAGCTCAAATGCAGGCCATTGGCCGGCAAACCCCAGTTGCCACGGCTGAACTCGCCCGGGCGTCGTCTGCGTTTGGCAATGCAACACGAATACTTGAACAGCGAAACGAGCTTTCGGCCGAACTATACTTGAACCAAGCAAATCAGTATTTAGCTCAGGCTCGACGGGAAGTGATTCGTGAACCATTAGCAAGTTTCCAATCGAAATCGTCGGCTGCATTGACATCGCACTGCAGCTTAATTCCGCTTCACTGGGCTTTGGCCGATGCATTGAGCAGCGGTCAATGGAATCCAAACGGCCTACCCGGTGGCGACTTCGAGAACTTGCAGCACATGAAGTCCAACGGCTGGCGAAACCGACGATCCGAAATCGATAGTGTTGCCACGAAGGTTGAGTTGATTGATTCCGCTGCGGTTGACGGTCGGTACGGTTTGCGGATGTCGGTCGTTTCAACCTCTGGCCGACCAGTTGAATTGATTGAGGCTCCGCCGTTGACGATTCAGACACCAAGCATAAAAGTGAAAGCGGGGCAGTTTGTCAGGATTCATGGCTGGGTGAATGTGCCGCAAGCGTTTGCCGGCAGTCAAGACGGTTTGCGAATTACCGATACCTTAGGTGGCCCCGCAATGGCCGAACGAATACCGATAACCAATGGTTGGCAAGAATTTTCCCTCTATCGCGGCGTCGAAAAGACAGGACAGTTTTCGGTTAGCTTTGAATTGACGGGAGTTGGTGCCGCAAGTATCGATGAGGTTACTATCCGGACAATTCAGTTACCTGCTGGTGGTTTGCGGCAAGCCAAAAGACTGCAAAATGATAAGTAAGATTCGCAGGTTCGGTTTTAAGCCAACGGTTGCTCATTACGAGACTTCTCGCTGAACGCCACCAATTTTTATCATCAAGCTATCCCGAATCTTTGATTACTGAATTTTCTAACCGCAAATGGACGCTAATAAACGTGAATACAAATTCTGGTTTTCATTCGCGTCCATTGGCGTGTATTTGCGGTTCTTCTAGTCCGTATTTACCGTATTGAAATCGACTTCGACGATTCAATCCGGTGGCGTTCACGGAGGAGTGTCCTCATTACCGTTGTTTATCCGTTACTCATTGACGGTTCTGTTTGCCAATGAACTTAAAAACAGATTGCGCGAGAAATAGTTATCGCGTAGAGTAGTGTTCTGCAACACCAACCAGTAGCTCACGATAATCAGAGGCTTGCTTTTACTGATGAGCGTTAACGCGCGGTGAGTTAACAAGAATCGTGTTCGAATTGCAAGTCGTTTTGTGGCAAGATTTTAAATGATTTTTGTAGTGAGATTTATTGTTGCAAATAAAAAAACAAGTGATGGACTACTCGTGAAAAATTTCGTACAATCGCGTACGATCATTTCAATCAGCCAGCTTAAAGGGCTTTAAGATGACGAGTTCACGGACGTTTGTGTATCCCGTACGCAGAGGAAAGATCTGCCCAGTTTGTGGGCAGTCTTCTTATTCTAAAGCGGGTGTACACCCTCAGTGTTCAGTGCAGTTGGCAGACGAACAGCGAGCGAAGGAATTGCTTGAGTCAAGAAAGACTTCGGTAAATACTGAACAACCACGTAAATCTTGGAACAAGCAATGTCCCAAGTGCAAAAATCAGCTTCATGTTCGCCGCAAAGAATGCGATTGTGGCCACACGTTTAGCGCTACTAAACAACCGTCGCATATTAAGTAATAAAGTTTTGCTTGGGGTGCCAAGCTTGCAGGTCTATAACTTTTGGCGACCGTTTTGTTGGTATTTGCGAAGCTTAGTTTACGGCCATTCGAATAATAGCAAATCTGCCGCTAATGTGACTGGCATGGTATCCAATTGTTCGGCGAGTTGATGTTGGGATTTTCGTACCGCGCGGTAGGTCATGGCCAGTGCGTCGGCAATTGCATCGGGTTTAAGCTCAACTGACGTTTGCCACAGTTGGTGTTGTTGTAGCTTTAGGCCCGCTGTTTCTAGTTCGTTGACGATCACTTCCCAGCGATTGCGACGTTGTCCGGTTTGTTGTACTTGTTCACGTAGTTGAATTAGATCTTCTGCTCCTGGCACTGCCACGATGCATCGTCCATGGGGCGCGAGTATTCGAGTAATCTCAGATGTGGGTCGTCTTCCGAATAATGATATGACACAGTCAACGCTGTTGTCGGCAGCTGGTAGGAACCGATCTGCATTGGCTAGCACCCATGTCCCGCCTGTCCACTGCTTCGCCGCCAAACGAATCGCTTGTTTGGAAAGATCAACACCGCAGTATTCAGCCCCAGAGTCGGCGAACAAGGCTGGTCCAAATGTTCCTTCACCGCAACCGAGATCCATCGCCCGTTCAGTTGCTGATTTATTGATCCAGGGTCTTAGCGTTTGGATCAATCCTGCCCCATGTCCTCGTTGAAGCCATCGGTGTCGAGCCATGACGGCTTCTTCGGAGTCTCCCGGTTTGAGCGACTTTTTGTCTTGAGGCTGTAGCAAGTTCCAAAACCCGCCCTTGGGTTTATCGAAATGATGGCCTGCATTGCAAAATAGACCACCTTCTTTGAGCGTCAGCAAATGAGAGCAATTGCGAACGGTGCAGTGCAGTTGGAACATCGTCGTTGTTCAAAAAATATGTTGCGCGACAAAGCACGTTTTTAAATCTTCGGTGATTATGTCGGGCGTAGCGGCCGAAGAGTCTAAGACTCTTCGTTGATGCTTAGTTCTGGTGTGGGCTGTTTGATATCCTGGCACCAAAGTCGCTCAAAAGCTGACACAATTAGTGTTACGGCAAAGAACGGGATGCCTTGAACGATGTAGCGTTTAAAAAGTCGCTTTGGTTCGGAGAACAAACGATAGAGCCATTCAAAGCCATTCTTTTTAGCCCATTCTGGAGCGCGTGAAATTTCGCCGCCAACAAAGCTGAAACTGACGCCAACCCCTAACCACCAGATGTTAGGAAGTTTTAATCGAAGCATGCTAATGAGCACATCTTGTTTAGGGGAACCAAGTCCTACGAACACGAAGTCTGGATTGGCATCGGCAATGATGGTTCCGATTTCTTTGATGTCGTTAATCTGAGTTTCAAACCCAAATTCGGGGCAGTGGCACCCAGCAACGACCAAGTTGGGGAATTTATTTTTGAGTATCGTTGCTGCTTTTTGGGCTGAACCTGGGTTGCCGCCAAGAAAGAAAACCGACTGACCTGCATCTGCAGCTGCTTCACACAGATCCACCATCAAGTCAGTACCGTTTACTCGTTCGGTTAATGGTTGACCTTTAATACGACTTGCCCAGACCAACGGCATGCCGTCTGGGACGTTAAGAGAAGATGTGGCTACTAGGTTTCGAAATGACTTCGATTTTGTGTATCGTCTGAGAATATCGAGGTTGGGAGTGACAACCCAGCCGCCAATTTTTTGAAGAGAGCAATTGATCAAGTGCTTAGAAGTTTGCTTTCGAGTAACTGCATGGATTGGCATCCCGCGCAACTGGATGGTTGCGAACTGGCCACTTGCTAAAGCGTGGCTAGGAATTTCGTTGTGTTTATTATTTGCCATCGTCATGCATTTTGATCACCAGACATGAATTACAATGTCTTGGATGATATGTTGTATTTGTGATGAGAAGAGCAGGGTGAGGTTGTGTTTGAAACGACACAAGGTAATTCGAATCAGTGAAAATGCCGTTGTAATCCGTACTTTTAATCCGCCCACACGGTAGCTAAAACGAAAAAAAAGGGCAAGTGGTTGAATTATAGAGTTTTAAGGCGGACAGTTCTGATTATTATTGCGAATAATGCATGTCCTGCGGATTTCTGAAATCCGCCCCCCTCCACTTATCTTATATGTAGATTCACGCGTGAATACAGAAGAAACGAACTTATTTTCTCTTTCGGTGCTGTTCAGTGCTCTGACGAATCATTGGTTTTCAGCGATGATGGTGTTCATTGCGACATCGGTTGCAGCTGTTCTGGCAATGATTTTCCTGCCGCGAACTTATGCATCCGAAGCCGTGATCTTTGTCAAGCTCGGCCGGGAAACGGTCTCGCTTGACCCGACTGCAACAACTGGCAGTACCATTTCGGTGCTTGAGTCGCGGGATAATGAGATCAATTCCATTCGCGATATGCTTTACAGTCGAGGGATTATTGAACAGGTAGTTGATCGGATCGGTCCAGATGTTATCCTCGGTGACGCCGAGTTATCCGATGAGATCAAGGAGCGTGATGAATCTGAAAAGGACTATCGGAATTCGCCGCGGCAAAAAGCGATTAAAGAAGTGACTACCGATACCTATGTGATTAGTGCTCGAAAATCGAGTGTGTTGACGCTCCATGCAAAAGCGTCTTCGCCGGAACTAGCCCAGCGGATTCTCAAGGAGTACCTTGAGGTTTATCAGAGTATGCACGCGACCGCGCATCAAACCCCCGATAGTGATGAGTTTTTCCGAAAGCAGACTAAACTGAAACTCAGTCAGTGGCAGGAGTCGAAGAAGGCGCTGCAGATTGCTAAAGAAGACGCCGGGGTGGTTTCTATTGAAGGGTCGCGTGAAAATCTGAAAGCACAGACGCATACGATTGAGTCGAGTTTGATGGGCGTCGACAGTGGCTTGGCTGCTACGAAAGCCAAAGTTGAAAAGTTCAAGGCTCTGGTGGAGAGAAATCCGCTCGCTAGGCAGCAAGTTTTAGCAGATGATCTTGAAGCGAAAGCAGATCTAGCTGCGTTGGTAGCTAGGAAGGTGACTCTTGAAACCCAGCTTGACCAGCTGCTCGATAAAGCAGCTAAGTTGAATCAAAGCGAAGTTGTGATTGGCCAGCTCGAAAAATTAGTTGAAGTACACGCCACAAATTATTCGGAGTACCAGGAACTGTACGAGCAGACTCGAATCGAAAAAGCGCTACACAGCAGTCGGTTTACAAATGTTCATGTCGTTCAAAAACCGAGCTTCGTTCCTAAGCCTGTCGGCCCCAAAAAAACTCTAATTGCGGCAGCTGGTTTGGTTGCGGCTACGACGGGGGCGATCTTGATTGCGGTACTTTTGGAACTGCTCGGCATTTATAAGACCCCGCGAAAACGGTCTACTCTTGGCACTAGCATTCCCGAGGACGGCGAATTTTTGGCTGGACCTTCGATTGCAAATGGATAGTCCACAGCAACCCCTTAAATCTAGAATAGTCCAAGGCCTTTTGAACCGTACAGACGAACTGGTCTGCCTGTTCAACCAAGGGATCGTCAGCGTGGCTGGCTTTGCGACCAGTGTGTTGATTGGTCGACATGCCCCTTCGGAACTGGGTGTCTACTTCATTGGATTGTCGCTGGTGCTGTTCACTAGAGGCTTTCAGCAGCAGTTGGTGTCGACCCCTTATACGATCTTTTTTCACCGCCATTCGGACAAGGATGTTTCGGGTTATCGCGGTAGTTGTCTGGTACAGCAGTTTGGTTTTATCGTCATTGCGTTGGCCTATCTGGTTATTCAGATATTAGCTACCTACGCCGGTTGGTTTTCCGGGGATTCAGCGAACCAGACTAGTGAGGTGATGCCTTCGTTGATTGTGCTATTGTTTTTCTTGCCAGCGATTTTGATGCGAGAACTAGTTCGGCACTATTGCTTTACCCATTCTAAAAATGTGAGCGTGATGGGGATTGACTTAGCAATCTCAGTGTTGCAGGTCGTTGCACTGCTTGGATTGGGCTATTGGGGATTTCTTTCAGGAGCAACTGCGTGGGGCGCGATTGGTGTTGCGACGTTTGTCATACTTGTCGCTTGGTACGTCAGTCGTGGTCCGAAGATCGAATTCAAACGTGAACGGCTGGCCGAAGATTGGAAGCTAAACTGGTCGTTTGGCAAATGGGCTGTTGCGGGGCAGTTCGTTGGATCGCTGCCAGTTTACCTACTGCCTTGGTTGCTGCTGCTATCAGCTGGTTCGGAGGGCACTGGTTACTTTGCAGCTTGCATGACGCTGGTCGGTGTGGCAAACATTTTCAATACGGGGATGCTGAATTTCCTGACGCCTCGGGCTGCTAAAGTTTATGTGGAACAGGGGGCAGTGGGACTTAAGCGTCTGATGGTGCGAATGTACGGATCGTTTTTGGTTGTGGTTGGATGTTTTACCATTTTCTTGGGCGTTTTTGGGAGCTTTTTAGCAGTCAAACTGTTTGGCCCTAACTACGCTGGGTTGCAATCGGCCATGATATTACTGTCGATTGCTAAGCTGTTCGAAGGGTTTTCACACACTGCCAGTGGCGGCCTGTTTGCGATGGAAAAAATCAAAGCTAACTTTTATGTCGACGTAATCCTCATGCTGGCCACAATCACATCGGCAGCACTGTTGATTTATCCCTACGGTGTGATTGGAGCAGCGTGGACGGCACTAATTGGATCGGTTGTTGGCTCGGGACTTCGTAGCGGTCTGCTGGTTAAGTTTTTGAGTGAAGCAATAAGCGATGGAGGTAAAGATGTCTGACATTAGCTCTTCGTCTTTGATTCACGTTGCTGATAGTGATACCCATTCTTCGTGGCTTCAGTGGCTGTTTTCCCCTTTGGTGATGTCGGTCTTTTTAGCGTTCATGATTGGAGGAACGTTTTTTATCTCCGAGCACGCAATCGCGATGAGCAAGAACATCGGTGAGAACTTTGTGGCTGAAATTGAAGACCAGGAAGCTTGGTCGGATGGCGGCAACAAGTTACGGCAGATTTCCTTTCTTAGCTGTGCTGGCGTTGGTCTCCTGAGTTTGGTTTTTGGTAGTACGGGACGGTTCCGCATTAATTTACCAGTTCTGCTAGTGGCAGCTTTTGTTTTGTGGGCTGGTGCCAGTACGTATTGGTCGATCGAACCGGGAACGACGATGCGCCGATACATCTTAGTACTCTGTTGTATGGTTGGCTGCTTTGGCTTTTCAAGATTCTTGAGCGTTGGCGATACGGTTCTCGCAGCGATGTTTGTTTCAGTGGCCTATCTGCTTATAGGGGTTGGGGCCGAGATCTTTTACGGTTCCTTTCGCCCTCACACAGGCGAATATCGTTTTGCGGGCACGGTGCATCCGAATATTCAGGCCGCCAATTTGGCGATTGGCTGTATTGCGGCGTTTACGATGGCGAGAATCAAGCCTGATTTTCGAACTATTTTCTACAGTATTTTTGGCTTGTTATTTCTGTTTCTAGTGCTCACCAAATGTCGCAGCGCGACCGGTGCCGTACCAGTGGCTTTGGGAGTCATCTGGTTTATTGCACAACCGATACGGAATATTCTTGTTGGAACCATTGGCATAGTCTGGTTGCTTTCGAGTATTGTCCTGATTTGCATTGTGACTGACTTCAACCCGATCACCGCGAATCAGGACGTTCTGTTATTGGGGCGAGCCGAAGAAACGGGGTCGTCACTAACTGGACGTCTTCCTCTCTGGGAGGACCTTTTGGACTACCTTTCTCGCTACCCTTTGCAGGGCTATGGGTTTGGTGCGTTTTGGACGCCCAAGCACATTTACGAAATCGCGGTATCGCAGGAATGGGTGATCAGCGAAGCGCATTCGTCCTATCTTGATACCGCATTGCAGCTTGGGATCATTGGTGCGGTAATATTTGCTGCCGTCATTATTTGTACGTTTTTGTATACGGCATTTCTCTCTCGCGTTACACAAGAACCCGCGTATTTATTTCTCGTTGGTGGGGTTTTCTTCTGTTTGGTCCGTGGGTTTACAGAGTCAGGATTGACTGGTGCGTCGTCTGTTACTGCTTTCCTTTTTATGGCGTTGGCGGCACATTCTTGGAATGGAAATAGAATGCCGACTAACGTCAAACGTAACCGCAAAGATCATTTGAATCAGATTGCCTGACCCGTTTAGTTGCGCAGAAAACCAATCAAAATACGCGTCTCATGAAAATTCTTATTCTCTCAGAAATACAGGTTTACCCGACCTTATCAGGCGGCCAAATACGTACGGGAGCGTTTGCGCGAGCCCTTGCGGAGTCGGGGCATGAAGTTTCAATCTTCGCTTTTACGGGGCGTAAAAAAGACTACTTGGCGAGGAAAAAAAGTAGTGCAACGATGTCGGCACATGGAGTCAATGAGTTCGTCGACCGCCGCCGGCTTTTCGGTGCTTGCCAGTGGTTGGCCTATAAACTCCAGTTACCGCCACTGTGGAGTCATTTAGTTGCCAGGTTCTTTACACCGAAGAAGATTCGTGAATTGGCTAGTGACGCTGACCTTGTCATTGTTGATTTTCCCTTTCTCTATCCAATAGCGATTCGGCTTGGCAAGCCGTGGCACTTGAATACCCACAATGTCGAGCACCAGCTTTGGGAAAAGTCTCTTTTGTCGGTGGTCTTAGTACCAGTTGTGAGAATGTTAGAGCGGACTGCAGCTAGAAAAACGGAATTGGTTATTGCTTGCGCCCCCGCGGACCAGAAGTACTTTGAGGATCTCAATTCGGTTGTGCTTGTGCCAAACGGAATTTTTCCAGAAGACTACCAGTTAGATCCTGAAACTCGAAAAAACACTCGAAGGGAACTCGGCGTTGGCGAAGATGAGACCCTTTTAGTTTTTACTGGCAGCAATTTCGGCCCCAACCGATCTGCGTTGACTCGTCTGCTGGAGTTTTGTGCACGCGAGCGAGATTTCTTAAGCGATAGGAAGGTAAAAATAATCGTTGTAGGTACCGTTGGAGCCAAACTAGACGCCGAGGCATCGCAAGAACTTAGCCAGACAAGAATTCACCAGACCGGTTTTGTTGATTCGATTCAACCCTATCTCGCGGCCGCAGATTTCGCCCTGAACCCAGTGTTCGAAGGTTCTGGGGCAAACGTTAAAAACAGTGAGTATATCTCTTCCAAGCTTCCAATCTTAACGCAGATTTTTGGTACTCGAGGGTTTCAACTCGAAGACAAAGTATCGTGCCTCTTGTTTGATTTCGATAATCTCGCTGACTGTTTAAGCACTGCAACCGAGCTATCAGCCGATGAGAGGCGTGCTATGGCGGATCGCGCATTCATCGAAAACGAAGCCGATATTTCAATGCAAGCGGCAGTAGAAAAATACCTATTTGATCATACTCAGTAGCGGTAAAAAGCAATCGGTTGATACAAATCGCATGTGCGGGATCGGTACCTTACGAATGCTATGCTTGACGTTGGTTTTTCTGAGTTTGTTTACTGGCCACCGAAGGATTGAGCATCAAATTCGCCCAATTCTGCGGGGAAGACACCGTAGAGTGTGCGGCTAAAGTAGAGGTCCACCGCATCGGCTAGACGCAGAATTGGCCTCTTTGGAACGAGGATGATGTCTGAGTCGCGTAGCCAAATTTCATCAGACGGGATTGGCTTCTTACCAAAAAGCCCACCTGCGAGATTAAGCTTGATTGCCATCAGACGCCAGTCTTTGTCGCGTCGGAAGACGACGATCTGGCGTATGTTTCCGCCGTTATTCCAGCCACCTGCTAACGCAATCGCTTGCATGGCAGATGTCGGCGCGTTGAGTGTAAACCTACCTGGTTGTGCGACTTCACCTGCAACATATATGAACCTTGGGGCTCGGTTGATTAGGACGGGGGTTACTCTGAGTCCCTGAACTTGTTGAGCATAACGCATGTTGATTTCGCGTTCGAGTTCGTCAAGCGTTAGGCCAACAACGCCGACGGTTCCGGTAAGTGGCAAGCGAATGGTTCCGTCGGGACTTACCGTAGCCCGTCTGGCTTGGCCTCCGGCTCCAGCACGAGCATCAATCGAATCCAAAAAGTCTCTCAATTTTGTACCGGTCTGAAGACCCGCCACAACCATATTGGGTTTGGTTTCATAAAACTGCCTATAAAGCGAATCCAGTTCAGCTTTTAATTCTCCCACGGTTTTACCACCCGCGATGACGGTTCCGACTAGGTCTAGCGAGATAGTATTGTCAGGCATGATCGTAATGCCTTCGGCTCTGGCGGGTTCATTGAGATTTTCGTCTACGGGAGATGTGATTCGAATAATGTCACCAGCGCACAGACGATATGCATGGGCATGGTCTTGACGAGTGACCTGATAAACAAATTCGACTTGGTCGTCTACGCGAAGCCGGTAGGCTGAAACATGGGGCGTGCGAGATGGGCCGATATATTCCCCAGCCCCATATTTTTCAAAAGGGATCAGGCTCTGGTTGCGCCACGAGGGTGTTTCGCCGTATTCCGTACCACTGAACTGGTCAGCGCCGCAATAAAGTTTGACTTGCTCTGAAGCAGGAACTCCCGACTGAAATACGGTAGACTGTTGTGCCGGATCCAGATCGATGTATTCTTGGCTAGTTTGCATTTGGTCAGCGTGTTGCTGCACAACATTAAAATCTTGCGGAGTCCGGGTATGGCTCTGCCCCAAGACGCTCGAATGGTTCAGCAGCATTATGGTGGCAACTGCTAAAACGCTTTGGAGATAGATTCCGTGTTTGCGGTGATTCATTTTTTCATTGCAAAGCATTTTAGAACCATTCTTTCATTTTTTGCTTTAGCTTCGCTGACCTGCTCACGCCCTGTTGGGGAGTACGCTCGGTAGGGCGGTCGGCAGTGTTTTGTGTTGCAATATTTGGAAATGCGGCGTTGTTTTGGAACTCGGCTAACGTTGCCCATTGGTCACCGCTGGGGGAATCGTTTGCCGGTTGATTCGAAAGTAGCTTTGCCTGTTGGGCTGCTGAATGTGCCAATGAGGATTGACGGATGCGTTCATCGTCGGTGCTTGCGGTGGTAGCAAGTTGGTGGTGTACCAAGGCAAGGTTATTCCAGCTCATCTGAGACTGTTTTGTCCCAAGAGCAGCTTTGAGGGCGTGTTCTGATTCTTGAAGTCGTCCCATGTTGTACAGCAGAACCCCCAGATCATTTGCGCAATTCGAATTGGAGGGATTAATATTGAACGCAGCTTGGTAGAAAATGAGTGTTTTGGTTTGGTTGTTACGAGACCGACTGATATCGGTCTCTGGAGCGATTGATTCCAGTTTGCCTAACGCGTGAAGGGCCTCACTTCCGACGGGAGAGGCTCCAATTGCTTGTTCAAGCTGAGACTGAGCAAAATTGCTGTATAAGCCAATGGCTTTCACCGGTGTTATCGTTTCAATGGCTTCTATTGTGAGCAAACGGCTTTTGTGTGAGAGAATTTTTTGCTGTAAACGAGCGCTGTTGGAATCATGTGGAAAATGCAAAAAGTCGCTTGCCTCATCCAATGCAATTAAAGCCTGAGTCAAACGGTCTGTGTAAGCACTAGAGCTTACCTCGGTGTTGTAGGAGTTTGCGATCAGAAGTAACGTTCGAACGAATTCTTCTCTTGCTGCAAAAAACGATCTACGACGCGCCAAAGACTGACCATATCTAAGTTGTTCCCGAGCCTTTGCTTCTACGTGCGGGGCAGTGCGTCGTTGTGGCAGTGCTGCTTGTTGTCGCGGATGATAGGTAGGCTTTAGGGCATTGGTGGGTGATATTTCGATATCGGCCCAGTTCGCTTTGCGAACTCGCTTGTCAATTCGGATAGGGGACGATGTTGAATTGGAAGTTTCCATTTCAAAGTCAGCGCGGCGGACACTCGAAGCGTGTTGTTGAGGTATCGGCTTCGCGATATCATTTATCGCAGTAAATTGCCTTACAGGCCGTCTCTGCATGCCACGTTGGGTTGATAAGTGCGAGGCGCCATTACGCACCGTATGTTTTGGGGCTGTCCAGTTGTCAGGTTGAGGGGCCTGTGGTGCAACATTGACTTGACGTTCGTATTCTTGGCCGAGTATTGGACTTGATGCCACCGCTTGCTGGACGTTGCCGAAGTTAGCAGGTTGCGTTGCCCAAACGTTGGTACTTACTGTCGGCGAATGTTTTTCATGGATTTTCTGTCTGCTTTGAGCGTATTGTCGAGCAATCGGGTGTTGTGTTTTTCTTTGTGACGGTACAGCGGATCCAAGCGGCGACGAATCAAAATAGTTTTCAACAACGCCTTGCTTTACCAATGATGGCTCCGGCTTAGGTAATGGTTTGGCAGAAGCAAAATTTGTTCGTCCAGGAGCAGTGGTGGCTTGTTCGTGAAGCGGGGTAGACTCGACTGATCTCCCGCTGGCAATTGAATTTGACTTATACATCGATCTATCAAATTCTCGACTTTTTTGTCGACCGTAGCCAACTAGCACCAGCGTAACGCCAAAAGCGCAAGTCATTGCCACCAGTAATTTTTGAGTTGATTGATTACTCATTTTTTAATTCGATTTCGAGGCGGGGCAGCGGCACAAAGTTGAACGTGCAATCTCTCAAAATTCAGATCCACTCACGCCGGCCGTGAGAAGATTGGCAGAGTTTGACGAATACCACTGGTTTATGGATCGTCCTGAGTTTTCCGATTCTTGAAGGTTTTTTAGAATGATTGACGGCAAAGTGGCCAGATAAACAGGGCATTTTGCCTATTTTGCCATGAGTTGCTGGTTTGCTTGATGGAGCCGGAGATTATGGGGGGGCAATACTTAGCTTAAATGCATGTATGCATGTGCGGCGGGTTGAAAACATGAAAAAGAATGTTTCGTGAGTCAGGCGCCGTCCCCAATGCGAAGTTTTCTGCGAAGAGCGCGTAGTTGATACTGTCGTAGCTTTCACTGTGATTCAGCGGTTGGGTCATCGCGTAGAACGCAATCAGCGGAAACGTAATTAGGAAAGAACTCAATTTGTCTAGTAATGACTCTTCAGTTGTTGAAGTGTCTTTCATCGCGGATTACCTAAGTTCGTGCCAAACAAGGGTTTCATCGCCGAAAAATATAGGTGTCGGAGTATACTTAGCTGAAGAGATGGTGGCATGAGGCAACTGAGTTATATTCCGAGATTTCATGGACTTCGGCGATAGATCTCGGTGGTTTTAACTGTATTTTGCTCAGCAATTTGTAAGTTTGTAGTCGGTTTTTTGCTTGATTTAAGTAAACTACCCGTCTGAAAAAGATCACAAGACCAGCGTATGGTTCTTTTGAGCTACTTCTCTCTCAACAGTGCTTCTATTAGGCCGCAGATAAGATGTTTTTTATTGCATTAATGTTTTTGACCATCCTCGCAATGATTCCCATTGTGACCTTTTCACTGCAGTGCTTTCTTTCGCTTGTGCCTGGTCGCAAAAGTAGTTTTGAACGTGAATCGTTGCCTCGTCTAGCAGTGTTGATTCCGGCTCACAACGAAGAGGCGATTGTTTCGGGAATTTTGCAGGACGTAAAAAGTCAAGTGCAAGAAAACGACCGAGTGATTGTCATTGCGGATAACTGTGTGGATGCCACCGCTGGAGTCGCTAAGAGTCACGGAGCTGAAGCTTTCGAGCGATTCGATGAACACGATCGCGGCAAAGCGTATGCGCTTCGGTTTGCATTAGAAAAGCTTGAAGCTGACCCACCGGAAGTTGTAATCATTGTGGATGCTGACTGTCGTATCTCGTCCGACGCACTGGCCCATCTGTCGAGTAAGGCGGCTAGGTTGGATCGGCCAGTTCAAGGTTCTTATATTTTTGGAGAACAGCAGGATGGTGTGGCGAGCAATAATGCTTCTTCTTTCACACTTTGGTTCAAGAATCATATTCGTCCATTAGGCTCTTTGCGATTGGGGATGCCATGTCAACTGACCGGTAGCGGGATGGCGTTTCCCTGGCACGTGATTCGAAAAGTTAACGTTGCCAACCAATCACTAGCCGAAGACACAACACTTGGCCTTGAATTGGCCTATGCAGGACACCCACCTACGTTCTGCCCAGAGGCGAGAATTGATGGGCATGTTCCCAAGGAATGGGGGACTTTGGTTCAACAACGTCGGCGTTGGGAACAGGGCTACTTAGAATCGATTTTTTCCAATGCACCAAAAATGATATTGAAATCGATTACTTCTTTCCAGCCGAAATTACTTTGGGCTGCCCTTGATCTTTGTATTCCTCCATTGGCTTTACTGGGGATTGTCTGGGGAATTTTGGCCGTACTGGCGATCGCCATGGTATGCCTTGGCGGTAGCTCGCTACCAGCGATTTTGTTAGGTATTGGTGCGGCATTGGTGGGCAGTAGCCTGGTGCTTGGGTGGTTAGCACACTGCCGAGACAAAGTGCCAGCTAAAGCGATTTTGGCGATGCCTTGGTTCTTGGTTCGCAAAGTCGTCATTTATGCTTCATTGCTGATTAAACGAGAGAGAGTCTGGCTTCGGACAGAACGTGACTGAGCAAACTAGCGTATTAGTCTCTCTAGACATTCCATGTTTTAAAAAGTACGTGATGCATCTTCATTTACTGATCGCTGCCATCTTTGCCGCTTCGGTTTTGCCGACAATTGGACTCGCTCAAAAGCCATCTGGTCCTGCCGTCGGTTCCCTAGTGCAGGACTTTTCATTGGTAGATCAGTTGGGCAAAGAACAGAAGTTGAGTGCTCTGCTTGCTGACAAGCCGATTGCATTGGTTGTGCTTCGATCGGCAGGCTGGTGAAGTCGCGGCAAAGACCAACTAGTTCAGTTGCAAAGCGAATTAAATTCCATTGAGACGTCTGGTCTTCAGGTCGTTGGGTTAAGCTACGACCAGTTGCCGGTTATAAAACAATTCGCTTCCCAAGAAGGAATTGAGTTTCCTTTGCTTGCTGACCCGAAAAGTCGTGTGATTGAACAGTTGGGAGTTGTGAACACCACTCGGAAAAAAGGCACGATTCGTTACCGAGTCGCGTATCCGCTTACCATTTTGATCAATCGAGACAGTAAGGTGGCGGCGGTTATTGCAGATAGCGATAAAGCAACACTTCCTAATTCGCAGCAACTGATCGATGCATGGACTGCGGTGAAACCGGTGGAGAAAAAAGAACGAAAATCTATGAGCTTTGTTAAGGTCTCCAAGAACCAGTTTGTTGTGGACAGCGGCAAGCGGATTACTTTCAAAGGCGTGGCGATTGCGGCCCCAAGTAAAGTTCTAAAAGATGGTCGGTGGAACAAAGAGCATTTTGAAGTGATCAAGAGTTGGGGCGCCAACGTAGTCCGGATCCCAGTGCATCCGGCACTGTTACGAAAACACGGACGTGAAAACTACCTAAAGCAGTTGGACGACGCGGTTCGGTGGTGCGGTGAACTTGAAATTTACGTGATTGTCGATTGGCACAGTATTGGCAATTTAAGGACGGAGAAGTTTGAGGCAGCTAAATACGTTACTAACGAACGGGAAACGCTCGAGTTTTGGGATGCGATTTCTAAGCGCTTTGCGGGGAATCCAACGGTGGCCTTCTACGAAATTTTCAATGAACCGACTATCTACAACGGTTTGTCCGGCGCGAAGTTGGGCACGTGTAGTTGGGCGCAATGGAAAGCGATTGTTGAAAAAAACATCGATGTAATTTACGCCAATGATAAAAATGTGATCCCGCTGGTCAGTGGTTTTGACTGGGCCTATGATTTGCGCGAGGTCAAAAAAGCTCCCATCGACAGACCGGGAATCGCGTATGTCGCGCATCCTTATCCGGTAAAATCCAAGCCGCCAAGAGAGGCGCATTGGGAAGAGCACTTTGGATTCTTGGCCAGTAGTTATCCCGTTTTTGTGACCGAAACGGGTTTCTCGCTGCGGGGTGAGCAAAACTACATGATTGATGACGGGTCTTTTCGCAATGGGATTCTTAAGTACCTAGACAAAAAAGAGATTTCTTGGTGTGCTTGGGTCTTTGATCCCGACTGGTCACCGGCGCTAATAAAGAACTACAAGTATGAGCCCACTCATTCAGGGGCTTTCTTCCGAGACGCGATGCTGGGTGAATAGACTTTGGATTTGGCTGGCCAAGACCTGAACCTTAGCGAGCCCGCTACAACGGCAACTTAAAGCTGTCCGCGAAAAACTACTTAACGGCTGCCGGTTTTTAGGCTTTCGAGTCGTTCTTTTAGACGCGTGATGGTTTTCTCGCCGGTCCGCAATTTTTTGCGAACGGAATTTATTTGACTACGGAACCGATTATTGCGGTCTTCGGATTCGGCTAGTCGTTTTTTATGTTCGGCGAGCAATTTTTCTAAGTCTGCGACCGTTTTTCGGAGTTCATCTCGGACAGCCTTTTCAGAATTAACCTGAATGTTGAGTACTGATTTTTTCTCGGGCAGCGTCTCTAGGTCTTCTCGCAGTTGCTGCAATTCAGCGTCCAGTGCAGCAATCTTTTCTTTATTGACGATCGCCGGTGCTAGGTCACCAGTTTTTAGTGATTTAATGACTGGCAAAAGCGTTTCCAAGGGCAGGGCATAACTGGCAACTCGACCGGCACGTGCGATGTTGATGCCAATTGCATTTCCTGAAAGATCCAGTAAAGGCCCACCACAAGTGTTTGACTGGAGCATCGAATCGTGTTGTAAGGCGAGTGGGAAGTCTTTGCGGCGGCGACTCAGTTTACTACCCATGCTGTTTTGTTGGTTTCGACGTTGCGAACTCGGGGCTAATTTTTCAAATTCGGCCAACGTGACGCGGATTTGAATTTTTTCCTTGTAACGGATCACGTCAAGCGTGACTCGGTCGCCAGCGTCGAACTGCCCTAAAATGTTTTGCAGATCTTTGATCTCTTTCACAGCTTGGTCGTCAACCTTGTAGATTACATCTCCTACCAACAGGCCTGAGATGTCTGCTGGCGAACGGTTAACCACGGACGTGATTTGAATTCCATTGTCTTTGTTGGTCATGGTGATGCCAACGAAAGGTCGTGAACGTTTGATCTGCCGGGCGGTTAATGTGCTTATCACGCCGATCGCGGTGTCGCTTCTTTGAGCTTTAGGTGAAATGACCCAATTGCCAATTTCATTAGTCGTTTGTTCAGCCCAGTTAACTACGCTTAACGAATCAGCGTCGATTTTGAGTAACGCAAGATCAGTCTTGCCGTGAATACCAATGACTTTAGCTTCGAATGTTTCGTCGCCAACTTGACACACTAGATTTCGTTTCAGTTCACTGGCTTTGGTTAGGATTAAACCGTCAGCGTCGATGACGGTTCCCAGTGCGACCTGTTTGCCGTCTGACATCACTACCGCGGTAGCTTCTTCCATCGATTTTGAAACGTCTTTGAACAATGAAACGAATTCAGGTGAAAGACGCGTAAAGTTAGACTTTTTCGTGGGCTTTTGTTTTTTTTCTTCTTTGATGTCGCTTTGATCGTCTGCTTTTGTTTTTTCTGTTTTTGGTTCGGCAGTGGTCGTCTGAGCAACAATCATTTGGGAGTTTGTGGTCAGTACGACGGTCAACGCGAGCAAAATGTTTCGTGAGATATTTTTCATGATTGGTCAACTTATAAATGGGGCTCTGGCAGGACAATGAAAATTGTTGTTAGCAAGCGTCGTTGAAGCTCGCTAAAACAAAACTATAGGACATGCGGGTTAGCGTTGTCCGACGACAAAGTTCAAGTCCTGCTCTTCATCTTCATCGTCACGCTTGATGCGGATAACGATTTTTTGGTTTGGCAAAAGTTTCAATTCAGAAATGGCTTGGGTTATTTGACTTTTGTCAGCAATATCTTTGTCTTCGATTTTGATAATCGTATCGCCGACTTTAAGTCCTGCTTTATCAGCAGCCTTTTTTTCCTTGACGCTTTTGACGACGTTGGATTGGCCAACGACAGCAAATCCCAGCGACGGCCTACCGCTCAAAACTAAGCCTTGAGTATACTTGTCCCAGTTGTCTGAGTACTGATCAACGGGAACGTGGAAGTTGTCTGAAAGACTGCGACCGATACGGCTATGAATGCCAATCAACTGCCCTTTCATATCAAATAGGGGACCGCCTGAATCGCCACCAACGAGAGTACAATCGGTACGAATGACATTATTAGTTTTATCGACGACTCGTCCGATCCGGGTTACCAGTCCACGATCTTCATCGAGTCCTCCTGGATGGCCAATTGCCATCACCCATTGGCCCAATTCAAGCGATTCTGAGATGCCCAATTGAACGTAGGGAAAGGACTTGTTTTCTGGGTTAATAATTTTCAACATGCCAGCATCAATGGCGCCGCTGTTGATTCCTAGCGTTTCGGCTTGGAATTGTCTTCCATCGGGGAAGACGATTTTAGCTTTCCGATTTGGCCTTGCGATGACGTGGGCTGCGGTCAGGATATAGCCATCATCAGTTACGACCACACCTGATCCTTGCGATGAGCCGAACTGGATATTAATTGTTGCCGGTATTAAACGATCGGTTAGTTTCTGAAACCGCGCCTCCATGGACTGCAACTGCTCCAGTGATTTTGGCACCCCACCGTCGAACAAGAATGCTTCATCGTCAGATTCGTTGCTCTCAAGGTCCAATGGCAAATCGATTAAGATTTCAGGTAACTTATCATCCGAATCGCTGACGTTGGCGTTTTGCTTGTCTGTAGGACTTTCTTCTGTGTCTTGCTGAGCATGCACAGGTACGCAAAGCAAGAGCGATGCGAAAGCGACAGAAAGCATTAAGGTGCGAAGCAAGTAGTTCATCTCGGCTCTTGAAATAGTTAGGATAGGTAATTGCCAGTCTAAGACGAGTTTTTTAACGGCATATATTGTTGAACGTTTCGCTAAAACTGGCCAATGGCCAAAGTTCCTTCGATGTTGTGCGTCCTTGGATATTGTACCACCCAGCACTAAATTCGGCGGGATTCTGCGAATTTACGTTGGTAAAAATCTGTTAGACAGTTATCAGTGATACGATTGAGGCTTATTTACGGGCGTTAAAAACTGCTTTTTCCTTACTCTTTGAGATTTCGTAGTGACTTGTTTGATAATTGGATGTGGATATTTGGGATTTAGGGTTGCTAAGATATGGCGGCAGCAGGGGCATTCTGTAACTGCACTTACTCGCAATCCCGAACGGCTGGCTTGGTTTGCTTCACAGGGCATCACTGGGGTAGTCGGCGATGTGACTCGCCCGGAAACGCTTAGCGATTTGCCTGAAGCAGATGTTGTGTTGGTCGCTGTTGGCATGGACCGATCGATGTATTCTGACATTGAAATGGTCTATGTCGGCGGACTGAAGAACGTATTGGCCCAGTTGCAGGGCCGGTCGACGCACTTGATCTATGTTTCGTCGACTGGAGT
Source organism: uncultured Pirellulaceae bacterium (assembly GCA_964530985.1). Taxonomy (GTDB): domain Bacteria; phylum Planctomycetota; class Planctomycetia; order Pirellulales; family Pirellulaceae; genus Mariniblastus. The sequence continues at coordinate 34,455 of CAZHCH010000027.1, forward strand.
ATACGGTGATTTTGATGGAGCATGGGTGGACGAAACGTCAACGACTCAACCGCTGCGCCCCGGAGGCAAGGCTTGTTTGAAAGCCGAGCAATTGATTGATGAATCGGATCTGGCCAACCAATCAACGGTTTTACGGTTTGCGGGAATCTACGGGCCCGATCGAGTGCCGACGAGGCGGCGGATAGAATCGGGCGAATGGAAACAGCTTTCATCCACTGGCTTCTTGAACTTGATTCACGTGGATGATGGGGCGAACATCGTTAATCAGGTTTCTAAAACTGCTGCCGCTGGCGAGACTTATTTAGTGAGCGATGGGAATCCGGTTTTGCGCCCCGATTACTATTCATACATCGCCAAGTGTTTGGGAGTCGATCAAATTTCATGTGTCCAAACCAAGGACGGCCCTAAAGTCGCTAGTCGTGGTAGCAGCAAACGGATTTCAAATAAAAAGTTGGTTGAGGAGTTCCGGATTGAGTTTGACTATCCCGATTATCGAGCGGGCTTAAAGCAGGCGATGGGGGAGCAAGAGTAGCGGGTTAATCTTTGGCCGGGTATTCTTCGGCGGTCCATCGTTTTACGAGGCTGCCGTTTTGTTCGTTTTCGACTTTGGTCCGCTGCAGCGCGCGACGGTGTTGCATGGTGATTGACAAGTCAGTGTGATGGTTGAGCATCAAACGGCTTTCGCCCATCTCCCAAGGAAGTACATAGGCATTGGCCAGTGAATCGACTTTACGAAAAAACGCTCGGCATGCTTCGGCATCAAACTCTTTACGAATCAAACGAGTGACTCTGCCTTGGATTTTGTCCCATGATTCGGCGGCGGGCCAATCCGTTTTTGGATTGGCAAAATCAATCAGCGCTTGTTGAATCGATTCATCCAAGTTCGGATCGTTTTTAAAGTTTTCTGGAAGGGCTGTTAACATAGCAGCAATGACATTGGCAAACGGAGCGATTGCAGTTGCAATCTCGCGACCGATCACTTGCTGCGGCAAACGGATTTCTACCAGTCTAGGTTTAGTTGGGCAGCTACAGCCATCGTGATGATAGTATTCAGCTTGGCTTAGCTTCTGGCCGCTGGACTTGCCACGAACGCGGCGGTAAGTCAAATCGTTGCTCGATACGTTTTTGCAAACCACTAAGCGTTCATCTTCGACTAACTGTAAGAACGCGTCTCGGTTAGGTTCAGTCAGTAATAGAGCGTGTAGGTAGTCACTGGCTGAATCGGATGCTTCAACGACGCCGTGAATGACCAAGCCAAACTGGTGCGGTCGCGAGCACTTAAAATCGTGTCCACCGATCGTGAGGGTAGTTGGTATCGCAGTCTTACCGCGAGGCTCTTCGGTTTTGATAGGAGTATTCATTTGGAATGTTTCGTCGGCGTCGTTTTAACAGTCTGTGAAGGGATCCGGTTAGGTGTTGTTGTCCGTTTATCAGTGAGTTTGATGAATGGGCAAAGTGTTTTTTTGAGTCGTAGATTATTACACCAAATGTGCAAACTCAGAAGTGGACAATCAAGACGATATTCGTTCGGTGATTGGTTTTGTTAATAGAATTCGATAGACTGCACTTGGTTAAAGTTTGCTGGTTGTCTGGATTGTGAGTTGGTGAATTCTTCGATAGTCCGTTTGCAATGGTAATGTTGAACAATCCTTTAACGCCAAATGTTGCAATTGCCGAATTACACTTTCGGCGGTGCCAATCCCATGAGTGCCGTAGATTCCGAATCCAATTTGTTGGCCGGTGGCCTAGTTGGCACGCAAGCTCGAAATCGGCGGCTCTTTTAGAGTCTGCTAATTGAAGACACGGACTTCGGTTTGTTTTTAAGGTTCAATGACCCATTTGAATTCGGTGGCGGATGCTGCCGGGGAGGAAAGACTCCATGATTCGTCGTCTTTTAATGATCGCTGTATGCGGTCTTGCGTTCGCTGCAGTGAACCAAGTATCAACAGTTAATGCACAAGCCTTCGGCGCCACTTGGGGCCAGCAGGGCCCAACTAATCTGGATCGTTTCTACCATTACCCGTATGTGACGTATCCGCAAAACTATCGTAGCAGCAGTTACTACCGAAGCGGAAACGATTTGTATCACCGCTATCCAGCTGAAATGCGGATCCCGGTTTACAACAGTAAATGGTACAACTACTACCCGACTGCCCGTCGTTATCATTCAGGACATCAGTTTATCACTGATATTTTCTAGTGGCAGCAGTTGGTTCTTCAGCCAATTAGACAGCCAATTAGATTTCAAAATTTAAAAACTCCGCGTGTTGTGCGCGGAGTTTTTTTATTGGTAGGTGAATCTGGAATAAATTGTTCGCAGTACTGACTGTAAACGAAAATTTCAGCTTCGCAACGCCGTTTAACTGGGATCCTTCTTGACGCGCAATCACTACAGGCTGGAAGCATAGACCGTTTTACTGATTGGTCTCGTAGACTGCCTGTAGTAGGTCTTCAACGGACTTGAATTTCTTCTTGCTGGCTAACGGTTGTTCCAGCAAACGGCGCGCTTCGGTTTCGGCATGACCCAGTGAAACCAGAATTTGAAAGGTTTCGTCCGCGATGTTGTGCTCCACTGACTTCGAACTTTGCGCCCCGGGATCCTGCTGCACCAGTAGCGCGAACTTGGCCATTTTGCGGCGCAACTGAGCAACGACTTTTTCGGCCATGGCAGCACCAATGCCAGGCATCGTGGTCAAGGCTTTGATGTCTTGTTGTTCGATTGAATGAGCAATGTCGCGAACCGGACGTACTAGAGCACGGAGCGCTTTTTTAACTCCAAGTCCAGGAACCGAGCAAAACACTTCAAAGAACTGCCGCTCGATCGCCGTGTCAAAACCAACCAAACGAGGCGTCATGCGACCACCTTTTTGCGGGTTGCCATCGATGTAATGAATCGTGTGCAACGTCACTACTTCGTCGATTTTCAGTTGTAGGGCACGGCGAGTAAAATCCGTAATGAAAATCTCGTATTCAAACGGCTCGTTCAATAGCGTGCAGGTCGTTTCAGAAAGCGTCAGCAGCTTGCCGGTGATTTTAGTAATCAAAGTATCAAATTCGTCGTTTGAGGGAGTTAGAAATTAGTGGTCCGACGCTGCTCCAGCACCTGTAGGAATACGTACACTCTCTACGAGATCCAAGACTTCTTGAGGTGGTGGAGCTGTCACCGACGATACGGTTAGTGTCACAATAAAGTTCAGAATCATTCCAATGGTGCCAATTCCTTGCGGTTGGATTCCTTGTTCACCAAACCAACCAGCAAACAAGTAGTTCACTTCCGTTAGTAACGGGGCTGCAGTTTTGGGATCGTCGTACAGGAATGGAAACAGTTTGTTGGAAGTACACAATACAATGTAGGTCATCGTAAACACTAGCCCTGTGATCATGCCCAACGTGGCGCCGATACGGTTGGTGCGTTTGTAAAAGATCCCCAGAAATATCGCTGGAAAGAAGCTTGCTGCAGCCAGTCCGAAAGCAAACGCGACGACTTCGCCGACAAAACCAGGAGGGTTGATACCAAAGTACCCCGCAACGGCAACGCCAAAAATAATCGCAATTCGGCCAATCAAAACCTTTCGCGATTCTGAGGCGTTAGGTGTTACGTAACGAACGAACAAGTCGTGAGCCAGTGATGAACTGATCACCAGCAACAAGCCCGCAGCTGTCGAAAGTGCCGCTGCCAAACCGCCAGCGGCGACCAATGCGATCACCCAAGGTGGCAGTTGAGCGACTTCGGGGGTTGAGAGCACGATGATATCTTTGTCAATTTTGGCGACTTCGGACCCTTGTTTGTTTTGTCCGGGAACATCGCGGATTTGGAGGCTGATCGCTCCATCACCATCCCAGTCATCCATTACGAGTAAGCCCGTGTTCTGCCAGCGGGTTGCCCAGTCGAGTTCGTCACCTTTAGGCGATACGAGTGAGTAGACCACACGAGGGGCAGCCTTTTCGGCGGCCAGTGCAGATGCTTTGGCGCTGACGACGAATTCTTCGGCAGTAGTTTTTTGGTCTGGGTAGGCGAACGTTTGAGTTTCGCCGGCATAGGTGGTGACTTGTGAACTTTGGATTTTCGCCCCATTTAAGTTCTCGATTAAGTTATGGCGAGCGAACATGCCTAATGCTGGGGCACTGGTGTACAGGATTGCGATGAACAAAATCGCCCAGACGGCACTATAGCGAGCGGCACGAACGTCTTTGACTGTGTAAAAGCGAACGATCACGTGCGGCAGTCCGGCAGTGCCAAACATCAATGCGGCTGCAATGCAGAACACGTTCAGTTGCGAAAACTTAGTAAACGGTTTTGTGTATTCTTGTTCGCCCAATTCTATCAACGCCAAGTTCAAACGCTCGGCGATGTCGCTGGTGACAAAGCCAAGTTGCGGGATTGGTGACTCGGTCAGTAGATTTGAAATTGCGACGCTAGGGATCAAGAACGCCAAGATCAATACGAAATACTGAGCCACTTGGGTCCAGGTGATACCTTTCATGCCACCAACGACCGCGAAGAAGCCGACGATAAACATGCCAATGATGACGCCGTAGGTTAGATCCAGTTCAAGGAACCGCGAGAACACAACGCCGACGCCTTTCATTTGGCCGGCAACGTAGGTGATTGATACGAAGATCGCGCAGATCGCAGCCACCACTCGTGCGGTTTCGCTGTAGTATCGAGCTCCAATAAAATCTGGCACGGTGTAGTGGCCAAACTTTCGCAGGTAGGGGGCCAGTAGTAATGCCAACAGCACGTAGCCACCGGTCCAACCCATCAGGTAGACGGAGCCATCGGATCCAGAAAAGCTAATCAATCCCGCCATTCCGATGAAGGAAGCTGCGCTCATCCAATCGGCGGCCGTTGCGGCTCCGTTGGCGATCGCAGGTACACCCTGTCCCGCCACATAGAATTCGGCCGAATCTTTAACACGGCTTCGCCAGCCGATGTACAGGTACAAAGCAAACGTGATTCCAACGAACGACCAAGTCCAAATTTCGGTAGCTGATGCGGCGGCAAATACAATCGAAGAGTTGAGGAGATTCATTCCTGTTCTCCTTCGCTGTGTTTGCGGTCAAGCTGGTCCATCCAGATCGCGTAAACGAAAACCAGCAGCACGAACACGTAGATGGATCCTTGTTGGGCCATCCAAAAGCCAAGTCCAAGTTGGCCGATTTTGAATTGGTTCAACCATTCGATCCCAAAGATGCAAGCCCCGTAGGCTACCAAGAACCAAATCGACATTAAGATGGACACAACCTTTAGGTTGGCTAGCCAATAGCGTTTCGAATTGGATGGATTCATGTTCGTTGCTGAAGATAGGGCAAGATAACGGTTGAAGCTGCCCTTGATTCTTGTTGTTTCAGCAAGCGATGTCTACATGTCTAGCAAAACTTCTTCCGGTGAATCGATAATTTTTGCTAACTCCACCAAAGCTCGTTCGACTTCTCCAGCAAGTTTCGGATCACATAAATCGGTGCTGGACAAGTGATTTCGATAGTGACGCTGCACCCAATCGACAAGCTGGTCATGCAAATCGTCGGTGAAGATAATGCCCGGGTGTACCGCCGCTACCTCTGCTTCGTTTAACGCCACACGTAGTCGTAAGCAAGCCGGGCCCCCGCCGTTGTTCATGCTTTGCCGTAAATCTAAGAATTGAACCTGGTCCACGGGGTTGTCTTCTTGAATCAACCGATCAATGCACTGCTGAGCCGCCAGTGTTTCTTGACATTCCAGTGGGGAAACGATCGTCATTCCCCCGTCGGGTCGGGTGACGAGTTGGCTGTTGAAAAAGTAGCTAGAAACGACGGAGGATAGCGGAAGTTCACCAGCGCTGAATTCAATGATGTGTAATGGTTGTTGAAACTTAGTTTCAAACCGGTCGCGGATTCTTTGCAGCTGATCCGTTTGATCGACAAAGGAAAACTCTTGGCACAGGAGCACATTTTGGTTGCCAACGGAGATGACGTCGTTGTGGAAGACACCCGCATCGATCGCAGCAGGGTGTTGTTGTAAGAAAAATGTGTCATACGAGTTCAAATGGTGCAAGCGAGCGATCGACTGGCTGGCGAGCTTGGTTTGACGGGCAGGAAACGTTTCGGGTGCAACTGAATTTTGGTCCAACGGGTTTGCACCATATACAAAAATCTCTAGGCCGCCGGTTGGGTTTTGAAAACCTAGTGGGCATAGTCGAGTGTGGT
>CAZHCH010000028.1:0-26869 GCA_964530985.1 uncultured Pirellulaceae bacterium
GGGCGTGCTGCTAAAAACGTGCTTACTGTTCGTGCCCGGTGAACCCGGACGTTATCCGACTAAAACTGACCATCAAAGATGTTCCATGCTCCCTTCTAACGGAATGAGGAATTCAGCATGACTACCACGAAAGAACACGACGATCGAATCGCCAAAATGACATTCGCCTCCGTCTATCCAAACTACATTACAAAGGTCGAAAAGAAGGGGCGAACCAAAGAAGAGCTTCATCAGGTCATTGAGTGGCTGACTGGATTCGATGGCAAAAAATTGCAGAAGCTCATTGATAGTGATGCAACGATTGAACAATTCTTCGCTGCGGCAACGATCAATCCCAATGCAAGCCTGATTACCGGATCAATTTGCGGATACCGTATCGAGGAAATAAATACTCCGTTGACCCGACAGGTCAGATACATGGACAAGCTTGTAGATGAGCTTGCCAAAGGTCGGAAGATGGAAAAAATTCTCAGAACGCCTTAACGGGGAAATCGTCGGATAACAAATAAGAATTTGACATCGCGTAGTGACGTAGGAACGTAGCCGATGTTCAAGTTCTGTTGAGAAAGTGGTTTCGAAGTGCTAAGTTGTCCAGCGAACGGAAGAAATTGCTTGTTGTACAAGCGGTACCGTGCCAAACCGAAGACTTACATGAATTCTAACTTGCGATTGAAATTATGAAACGCGTTCTCGTTATTTTGCCCAACGCTTTCGAGGTGTTCGAGGCCGCTGCATTTATTGACGTTCTGGGATGGGCCAATCACTACGGTGATTCACCCATCGAGACGGTAACTGCTGGTCTCGGCGAGGAGATCGCGTGTACTTTCGGGGGGCTGAAAGTGAAACCTGATGTATTGTTGGGCGATGTTGACCCCAACGATTTTGATGCGGTCGCCATTCCCGGAGGTTTTGAATCGCAGGGGTTCTTCGAGGAAGCTTTTTCCGACTCTGTTTTGCAAACGTTGAGGGCATTTGACGGTGGCCAAAAGCCTGTGGCGTCAATTTGCGTTGGTGCATTGCCGCTGGCCAAGAGCGGTATCTTGTCTGGAAAACGGGCCACAACTTACAACATCATGGGGGATAAACGACGGAACCAATTGGCGGAGTTTGGTGCGAATGTTGTGGACGCCGTAATCGTAGTCGATGACAACAAGATCACTTCGACTTCGCCAGCAACTGCAATTGATGTGGCGTTAACACTGGTGGAGAAATTGACGACGAAGGAGAATTCGGAACGGGTACGTCACTTGATGGGATTTGGCAACGGTCCAGCGGCGGAATAGAAGCGAGGCTATTTCGATTGAGCAAGTTTGCAGTGCTCAATGCAACCGAGAGTGACCTCGTGGAAATCAATGAGGCATTGAATGGCGGCCTGTGGGCAGATTGAATGGCGGTCTATTGCGGCCGTTTGATTTACTCGTTGATCAAATATTCGATCGGAATTTCTTCGCGGAGTTTCGCAGCATACTTTTCAAAGGCGGCTTTGCGTTTTTCAACTTGGATTTCTTTTTTGATTTCGATTTGAGCGTCCAAGAACGATGTTCGGCCCGCCTGCTCTCGATCGGTTACTCGGACGATGTGGAACCCACGTTTGGTTTCAATGAGATCCGATAGTTCGCCAATGGGCAATGAAAAGATCGCTTTGTCAATTTCATCTAGAGCCAATGCACCTTGCGTGGTCCAATCGCACTTTCCGCCATTGGCCGCGTTATAGCCATGAGATCGTTTTTTCGCGGTGGCTGCAAAGTTTGCACCGTGGACGATTTGGTTGCCGATTTCTACGATCATACGTTTCGCTTCGGATCGCGAGGCGGTTCGATCGAATCGCACCAAAATCTGTTCCCACTTGGCGCGGCCAGGTTTTTCGTAGCTCGCAAGGTTCTCTTCATAGCGGTCGAGCATTTCTTGGTGTGTTGTTTCGGGGATTGCTCCGATAGCTTGACCGATGGAATGACGAGTAAATTGTTGGATGGCCCAGTTTCGCTTTAGTTGCCGTAATGAATAGTCTTGGCCGCGAAGGCGAGCATCGAATTCCACGACTGATTTTACACCCGCGCTTTCCATCATTTTCGGTAAGTCAGACTTTTCAAATTGCTTACCGACTTCCGTAAAAATGGCTTCTAGGTCAACGCCATCAGGTAGTTTCCGGACGGCACCTTGGTACAGCAACTTTGATTCAATGAATCGCGGCAGCAACTGTGGAATCGCCAGCTGTCGTTGCTTTTCTTTTATGTCTTCAGGAGCATTCGCCATATGCTCTTCGATGATCTGATTGACTTGAAACATTAGGTCGCCTACGAAAATTGGTTCGCCGCCGACTAATGCCAGTACCTTGCCGGGTTTGAACGGCTTGGCGGCTGGTTTTTCCTGATGATCAACTTGCGCCACTGTTGATCCTTGACCGCCGCCAAAGGTATTCTGGATTGGGCTGGCCTGAACAATTAATGATTTCGGACGTGGTTTTGAAGCGGGTTCGGAGGAACCCGTTTTCAGTGTTCCAGTATTGGCAGGCGTTGCAACTGACTGGCCGACCGGCGCGGTGGAGTTGGCCTGAGAAGACAATTCACTGAACGGCGACGCGGCGCTTTCAGGTTGTTGTAGAGGGCTCAAGCCAAAACCGGCGGATTGTGTTGGTCGTTGTTGATTGGCAATCGAATCGAGAGGGAAGTTGGTTTTGGTAGCCGACCCATCGGTAGCGGAACGGCTGTTAATTGGTGTTTCCCAATTGGCTGTCAAGGTTGCTGGTTTTTTAGTCTGGTTGAGCGAAGACTGGCTGCTTCCGAAATAGGGGTCTGGCGTGATGCTTTTGGTTTGCGATTGAGCGTAGGCTGCCGACGATACCAACATTAATACAGGGCAAAGCAATGTGATGGTTATATTGCATGAGTTGCGCAAGGGGAGGCTCTTGTTGAAACGGTGCATGTTCATTTTGTATCGTCAGGTTTCTGGCAGGCTGAGGCTCAAGTGCATGAGCACAACGGCAAACGAATAGCCTCGACAATAGAAAATTTAGCTTGGCGGCTGCAAGAGAGATTTTACTAAACTCAGTAGTTTTGCTGGTTTGATGACGGTTTCTTTAAGGGTTACCATTGCTGTTTCGTCGTCGACGATTCGAATGATTGGGCGAACCTTGGAAAGCTGGGCAATTCGGCTACGGTCGCTAAATTTGAAGGTGAGGTACTTGTCTTGCATCGTGATCAAGTGAATTTGCCAGAGAGCGGCTTCTAATCGAAGATTGGCCACCGTAATGAGTCGTTTAGCTGGTGGCGGGATTTTACCAAAGCGATCTTTAAGCTCAGCTGCGATCTCGTCGACTTGGTCAAATCGCTCCATTCGTGTCAGTCGCCGATACAGGTCGATTTTTTGTCGCCGATCGTTGACGTAATCATCCGGCAAATAGGCGGCAACTGGCAAATCGACTTCCACGTGCACCTGCATTTTCGCCGGCATGTGCTTGAGTCGACGAACGGCGGTTTCCAGCAATTGGCAGTATAATTCGTATCCAATGGTTGCGATGTGTCCCGATTGCTGGGATCCCAGCAGGTTTCCTGCACCGCGGATTTCTAGATCTCGCATTGAGATCTGGAATCCTGCGCCCATCTCACTGTAGGTTTCGATTGCTTGCAGGCGTTTGGCGGCAACGGGATTCAAGTGCTTTTGAGGTGCGATTAGTAGATAGCAATAGGCCCTTCTTTTGTCACGTCCGACTCGGCCTCGTAGCTGGTGCAAATCCGACAGCCCGTAGCGATCGGCGTCGTTAATAAAAATTGTGTTTGCATTTGGAATATCCAAACCGCTTTCGACGATTGTTGTCGCGATCAAGCAGTCGAACTTCCCACCAATAAAATCCGCCATCACGTCTTCGAGTTCGCGTTCGTTCATTTGGCCATGCCCGAACTTAAAGCTAACCTCAGGAACCAGCGACTCGAGCCGTTGTTTGACTAAGTGAATATCTTTGACACGGTTATGCACGAAAAAGACTTGCCCTCCACGGCTGACTTCTCGCAAGATACCGTCGCGAATCACTTCATTGTTGTACCGCAAGACTTTCGTTTGAACACCTGATCGCTCAGCGGGAGCGGTTTCTAGGTTCGAAATATCCCGGACTCCCACCAGCGACATGTGCAATGTTCGAGGGATCGGCGTGGCGGACATGGTCAGTACGTCGACGGCACTTCGCAACGTTTTTAGACGTTCTTTGTGTTCGACGCCAAAGCGCTGTTCTTCGTCGATAATCACAAGACCTAGATTGCAGAACTTGATGTCTTTGGAAACCAAACGGTGTGTTCCGATGGCGATATCAACCGCACCGGAGAGCAATCCTGCTTTGGTTTCTTTGATTTCTTTGGCGGTCGCAAACCGAGATAACTTTCCGATACGAATTGGAAACCCGCCCATTCGTTCGCGAAAACTCTTGTAATGTTGTTCGGCCAGAATAGTTGTTGGAACCAAAACACCAACTTGGTAGCCGTTTTCAACCGCTTTGAACGCCGCTCGCATCGCGACTTCTGTTTTGCCAAAGCCAACATCGCCGCACAGCAATCGATCCATCGATTCCGGCGTCTGCATATCATGTTTGATTGCCTCAATGGCCGTTAGTTGGTCGGGTGTCTCACGAAAAGGAAACGACTGTTCGAATTCGTGTTGCCAGTCGGTATCCTGCCCGAACGCAATTCCCGCTTGCCCACTTCGTTGGGCTTGCAACTCAATCATCTCGGCAGCCATATCGGCGATCGCTGATTCGACATTCGCTCTTTGTTTCACCCACGACTTACCGCCGATCTTCGCCAATACAGGGCGAGTTTTGCTACCACCAATGTACTTTTGCACCAAATCGATTTTGGTAGCCGGAACGTACAGCTTCGTTCCGCCATAAAACTCAAGCACTAGATGTTCAGTCATTTGGCCATCTTTGTCGAGCATCTCCAAGCCGCGAAAACGACCAATGCCGTGTGCCAAGTGCACGACAAGGTCCCCTTCTCGCAGGTCTAGAAAACTATCGATGGCTTTACTGAGTCGCTTCTTGCCGGTTCGACGCAGTTCGGTCCGGTGGAACATTTGATCGCAGCCAATGATCACTTCCTGCTGATCACGAATTCGGAATCCAGCATGCACGCAGCCCACGCCGAAGTGCAAATGCCCTTGAGATGCAGCTGCGGTGGACGAAAAAATTTCGCGAACCCGAGGTAGCTCGCCTTCGACTTTCGCCAGCACGTATAGCTTTTGTTCGGCTCCGGAGTCGCGGTATAAACGGTCCACCTGCAATTTAAGGTCACCGATGTCTCCGCTAAATTTTTCGACGGATTCAATAGGAAGTTGCCATCTAGCCCCGGCATAACCGGAAGTAACTTGACTTGCGGAGGCCAATGCAAATCCAGCCCATTGCTGATTTAGGGTCTCCCAAGAAAAAAGCCGCTCACCTTCGGACCTACGTTCGAGGTAGCGGGTGCAATGTTCTAGTAAACTTTCCGGTTCGTGAAGTAGGACGACTGTGTTGTCAGGTAGGAACTCAAACAAATGGCTGTCAGCAACCGAGTCCTGCGACACCACCGCAACCTCGATCTCTTGCAGGTTTGCGTTGCTTAACTGGGTTACGGTTTCGAATTGACGCAACGATTCGATTTCATCGTCGAACAATTCGATTCGCACTGGGGCTTCCCAGTCGGCAGCAAACACATCAATGATGCCACCTCGAATCGAAAACTCTCCTGGCAACTCAACTGCAGTGGTTCGGTGAAAACGGTGTTCCAGTAGCCATGCGATAAACTTGTCTACATCCAACTGATCGCCGACGCGAATTTTTTTTGCTTGACCGAATATAGATTCGCGAGAGGGTGTCGGTTGCAACAATGCAGGCACGGTAGCAACGATGATTGAGCCTGCCTCGCAGCTGGAGATCGACTTAAGCAACCGTAGTCGTTCGCCATATTCCGGATCCACGCTGGTCGTGTTGGCGTCGCTAAGCAAGTGTGACGGAAAGCGGTCAACTTGGCCATCGAAGAAAGATGACAAGTCATCGATCAAAAAATCTTGAGCTCGACTATCCGTTGTCACGACTAGAATTTGATCGATCGCAGTCGCTAGCGTTGCAGCGATGAGCGCGCAAGCAGAACCCCAGACTGAATCGAACGTCGTCGGTTGGCCTTTGTGAAGAGCCTGGACACATTCGATAAATTCTGGTCGCTCTGAGAAACGTTTGGGCAGCGTTAATAGATAATTCGCCACGTCTTGTTGCGACAATGCATTTTGCATGGGGACATCGTAGTGCCCTTTGCAAAACTTGTCATCGGCGGTCAGTAACTGATTTGTTTGGAAGCGTAAGGTTTAGATCGCCGCGGGTGAGTTCTCCAGTGAAGCAAGTTCCGTCTCCAATCAGGCATTTCGGAAGTGGCTTATGAACAACAAGAAGCGCTGGTAACAAATCGCTTGCCGCGCTGATTACAGACAAGTTGAATTGGGGTAAGAAATCGTCGAGTCGAAACACCATCGAAACGTTTCTTCGTCAAGTCAATCTATTGTGATTGTTTTGGTGAAACCGACGTAAACTTGGTGCGTAGGGGCGGAATTCGAGGATCTCAACGCATATTTTCGTAAGATTGTCGAGAATTATCAAAAAAAAATAGCATGAGGCGCTTCACGGACGAACATTTCACCATATATTGGAACGTGCAGGCATTAAGAAAGCTCCCACAGTGGCGAGTTCAGATTGAAGAAGTGCCAGTTAATTTGGCACTAATGTGCTGTACACCCCAAGAGGATTTATAAAGATGGCTGAAGGTACTATTAAGCGACTGACTGACAAAGGTTTTGGTTTCATTGACGTAGGACGTGATAAGGACTTGTTCTTTCACTCTTCAAATGTTGTTGGAACAAACTTTGACGATCTTCGTGAAGGTCAGAACGTTACTTTTGATGAAGCACAAGGTCCCAAAGGCCCATGTGCTGAGAACGTTCAAGTTGGTTAATGCTGATCGTTTGCGACATAGAAGTGTCGCACCATGAAAACAAAATTGGGTGGCTAACTAAAGTTGGCCGCCCTTTTTTCGTTTCGAGGTTGATGAAAGTCTGTAGGTGAATTCACCAACGGCGTCATTGTGATTTGGACCGGCAACCAGTTGGATTTCGAGTTGTTTGTGTATTAGATAACCACGGCAAACCAATTCCCGGATCGCGTGACCGTTGTGATCAAGTGGTGTACCACTTAATTTGGGTAGAGGTCTCGCGAGTCTAGCAAGTTGGATTTGGCAGGAAATCAACGCGTTTTCAATCTGGAAGAGATTGGCCCACTGGCTGTGGTTGCCACCAAGCCGTCCCAAGTCATTTTTGGCGTCGGCAGCAATTCAGAGAATCAGCGATACAAAATTCCGACCGAAGAAGTGAGCGTTTTCAATAGCCGGCTTCGCGTTGGACCGGTAGCCCTAAAAATCGGTTTATCTGCTGCATGTACTGGCTAAAATTACCCCCTTTTCAATATTTGCAGTTCATCAGACAATGCTTGGTCGAAACGAGCCGATTAGATTAGCTCGTGCGCTGTGCGCGAGCATTAATGAGCGGCTCTTTTTAGCTTTAACGGTTTTCGACCGTTTGGGTCGTTTTGATTGCTTGCAAGGTATAACAGCAATAATCCCTTAGCCTGAATTCACCTGCGGAAACTACTAGTGAGTAGCGGAAGAGCAATCACCTTTATTATTTTGTCTTCGACCATTTTGTTCGGAGCAATGCTTCTGCAAAGTCTGTACGGGCCTAAACCCAAAATTCCCGTCGGGGATAACAGCGAAGCCGTTACGACACTTAACGATACGCCCGAAGCAACTAATTCGGATGAAAGCCCGCAGAACTCGGGTGAGGGCTCAACTTTAAATCCTGCTGATGGTTCCAATGACGCCAACGCGAATACTGAATCTGAAGCAACAACACCTAGTGCTGCTGAACTAGTAGCTGACGCAAATGCAGAGGGGGCTTCGCCGGCGGCCACTGAAGCAGGCGATGCGACCGCAGATCAGTCGGACGAAGCTTCTGCCGTCGCGACAACACCGAATCCGGCGTTCGTTAAGCTTGGGTCGCTGAACCCTGATGGCAGTGATCGCTTTTTAGTAACCGTTAATCAAAACGGCGGCACGCTACACCAAGTTGAACTGAACTTACGTGACAATGATCAACGGATTCTGTACCGAGATCTAGCTACCAAAGGTGGATACCTCGGCAGTTTCAATACCGTTGAAAGCGCCGGTAATATTACGGTCGTGGCCGTCGGTCGTCATACGCCTGCCGCACTTGCAGGTTTGCAGAATGACGACATCATCGAAGCGGTAAACGACACGCCACTGGTTGAACGATCAGATCTGGAAGATTGGTTGCACGAAAACACCAAGCCAGGTGATTCCATTGAGATCCGAGTATCTCGAAACGGCACTCAAAAAACGCTCACTGCAAACCTAACTGACAAGCCAGTCGCGATCCTCCGTCCTGAATCGGATCTTGTCGATCCGAATTTTAACTACCCCGAGTCGTTCATCTTTAGTTTGATTGAGCCCGCAGAAATCGACGAGCGATGGCCAGACTTGGACGCTACGATGCGAGAGGGGCGTTGGGAAGTGACTGACAAAACGACCGATCAAATGGTCGAATTGAAGTTTGAAGTCACCGAAGCTAAGCTAGGACTACGGGGAATTGCCGGACCGCTTACGGTTTTTAAACGATACCGGTTGCCGGAAATTGACCAAAGCAACGCCCAAGATGTTGCATCGCGAAGCTTCCACATTGTGTTGGATATCGAAATCCAAAACGGTGGCGACAAGGAAGTCGATCTCGCTTACGAGTTAATTGGTCCCACGGGAGTTTCGGCGGAAACTTGGTGGTACGCCAATAAAATCCACGGTCGCCAGATGGCCGTGTTCTATACCGCGGGTGCTCGGGATGTTGTTGCTGCCACGGCCAGTAGCCCTGATATTTTTTGGGGGCGACCAGAAATCGTAGACAACGCCACATCATCAACGCCTAGCTCAAAACCTATTTGCGATCCATTGTCGGCCAATCCTGATGATCGTCGGCTGAAGTTTGCGGGCGTCGACTCACATTATTTTAATGTGTCATTGTTTCCGCAGGTGCCTGAAGGCGAGTTCTTTAAAGTGGACAGCGTTGTAGCCTATCCGGTCAATCGTGGCAGCGTGCTTCCAGAGATCCCGAAGAATGCTGCCTTGAAAAAGTTAATCGCGTGCACTTTTCAAATGGTCACGTCGGCAAAAATTTCGGCTGGCGAATCTTACTCACAGTCCTTTGATATTTTTTGTGGCCCGAAAGATATTGAAGTGCTAGAACAGTACGAGTTGACCAACGCGCGAAAGTTCGGTTGGTTTGGCTGGTGCTCGATGATCTTGCTGCAAGTCCTGCATTTCCTTTATTGGATCACTTTTAAAACCAGCTACGGTTTGGCAATTATCATGCTCACGGTGATGGTGCGTTGCATCATGATCCCGTTTTCTCGCAAAGCTGCCTTGAATGCTCAGATGATGCAGCATTTGTCGCCGCAAATCAAAGAGATCAACGAAAAGTATGGAACTGACCTAGAGAAAAAATCGGCAGCTACTCAAGCGTTGTACAAAAAGCATAAGTTCAATCCCTTGGGCGGCTGCTTCATGATGTTCTTTCAGTTGCCGATTTTCTACGGGTTGTACAAGGCACTTAACGTCGATATCGCGTTGCGCGATCAACCTTTCATTCCAGGCCTGCAATGGTGCAGCAACCTTGCCGCGCCCGATCAGTTTCTAAATTGGCAATCGTGGATGCCCGGTTGGATCGCTGACGAAACGGGGTACTTAGGGCCCTACTTAAACATCTTGCCGATTATCACCATGTGTTTGTTTATCTTGCAGCAAAAGCTGTTCACGCCGCCGGCCACCGATGATCAGCAAAAGATGATGCAAAAGATGATGATGTTCATGATGCTGTTCATGGGCTTCATGTTTTTCAAAGTCCCCTCGGGTTTGTGCCTGTACTTTATCACCAGCTCGCTATGGGCGGTCATCGAACGTAAGTTGCTGCCCAAGCCAGTACTTGATACCGATCGATTTGCGAACACGGATGATCCTTCCAAGCCTCCATCGAAACCGACACGGGCTGAAAAACGCCAAGAAGCTATGGCGATGAAAGAGGAAGCAGAGCGGATGTCGCAGGCGGAGGAACTCAAAAAAACCAAAGCTGATCGAAAAAAACGTCTTAAGAAACGTGGCGGATAATAGTTAGGTGTGGGACGTTCAAGAAACTATCGTCGCGATCAGCTCTGCTCCAGGAGCGGCCGTGCGCGGGATTGTTCGAATGTCTGGTCCGAATGCGTTGTCAACGCTGGACAAGGTTTTTACGTCAGCTGAAAATTGGCTACCCGTCGACCACGCTCAATCGGTTGACGGGCAGTTCAATTTGGATGCTGGTATAGGATTGCCGATCACTGCTTTGATTTGGCCGGATCAGCGTAGTTATACGCGGCAGCCAACGGTCGAGATCCACACATTGGGTTCAACGCCAATTCTTCAGCAAATCGTCGCGTCGCTTCAACAAGCCGGCGCGAGGTTAGCGCAGCCTGGTGAGTTCACGTTGCGAGCGTTCTTGTCTGGGCGACTGGATCTGACGCAAGCTGAAGCAGTATTGGCGGTGATCGATGCAGAAAACCAAAACCAATTTGACGTCGCGCTTCGACAAATGGCTGGCGGGCTCGCCGAGCCACTCAGTGCCTTGCGTACGCAATTGCTGAGTACGCTCGCTGAAATCGAAGCCGGACTGGACTTTGTGGAAGAAGACATTCAGTTCATTTCGGAAGAGCAAACGCTGAGCCAATTAGCTGTTTGCAAAACGTCGCTTGATCGGGTCATCGAGCAAATTAGTGAGCGACATGTTGATGGTGATCGGCATAAGGTGGTTTTGATAGGTTTGCCTAATTCTGGCAAGAGTAGCCTGTTCAATCAGCTGACTGGTGCCGACCAGGCAATTGTCACCGATATTGCTGGCACGACGACCGATTACATTTCGGCCACTACTACCCTACACCGACTGTCCGTCGACCTAATTGACACTGCCGGGTTCGAAGACCCAACTGGTGAAATTTCCGCTAGTGCTCAGCAACATCGCGGGCAACAAGAAGCTGCCGCGGATTTGCGAATCTTGTGTATTGACGCCAATATGGTGCAACCCGTCGATAAAAACTCATGCACGGTTGCGTTAGTTGACTCGGAGGATGCGGCTGCGAAATGGATTCAATCACGAATTCAAGGCTTGAATCCACATGACTTGATCGTGCTGAATAAAATTGACTTGTTTCCCGATTGGTTGCAAATTAACGGCGGCGCTTTACGGCTTGCTGCGGGCGAACCTGAAAACAATCAATTAGACACTGACGTGCAATTAATTCCCACTAGCAGCCAGACTGGCTTCGGTTTGGAACATCTATCGGCTCAAATGATAGCATCGCTTCGTCGTGACACTGGCGACTCAGTTGTTGGGTCGACAGTCCAGCGAGCGAACATCAGTTTACACGAAGCCGCTGAATCACTGGCCGCCGCCATTGACGCAACAGGCAATCAATTGGGCGACGAAATTGTCGCGGCCGAAATTCGTGAATCGCTGAACGCACTTGGGCAAGTTGTCGGCACCGTCTACACCGACGACATCCTAGACCTTGTCTTCGGCCGCTTCTGCATCGGCAAGTAGCATAAAGGTGGCGACAGTTGCCTCCGGCCTGTCTTATGTGGTTGCCTAGCGGCAAGGCTTTTTATTTTGTTTTCGCGGTAGTTAGAATTGACAACCGCGAAATATGCGAAAAAAACGAAAGTCGGAGGTGAGATTGAAGGAACACCGATCAGCTCGTTTCAGTTGTTTGATTTTTATGTATTTCGTTTCTTGCTTGCTTGGGTGGAAAGTTACTTGGACCGTCTTAGTCGGCTTGCTTCGTGTGTAGAGCGCTTTCTTCGGACGACCAGCATAAAACCGGCTGGAAACACCGTCGCCACCTACGGTCATCAGCCTACCCCAGCAGAATTTTGCCAAAATCTCAATTTACCCTGATAACTTCCTTGGGATTTAAACGGTTGTTTAATACACTTGTTTAACGCGACTCAACTGTCAAAGAACTAGGTATTTCGATGGATACAACTTCAATTACCTCCGAAATCGGAACCACGCCGATGGCCGCCCCTCCGCAGGGAACCCGCGATCGCATCATCTACGCCGCCGGGCCGATCTTCGCTGAAAAAGGCTTTGAAGGGGCAACCGTTCGTGATATCTGCTTGGCCGCAGACGTGAATGTGGCCAGCATTAACTACCACTTTGGCGACAAACAAAATCTCTACCACGAAACCGTGCTGTACGCACACAGTTGCTGTCGCGATTCAGTCGAAGCAACGGCGACTCCATCGAATGACCCACTGGTCCGATTGAGCGTGTTGATTGAACAGATCTTGTTTTCGATGGTCGTCAATCAAGACGGACCATGGCAAGTTCGGCTGTTGACCAACGAAATCCAAAGCCCGACGAATACTTGTAGGCAGTTGGTTCGCGACCATTTCCGGCCGTTTTTTGATGAGCTCACGCAAGCGATTTCAGATGTGGCTGGCAAGTCGGTTCCCGACGAAGTTCTCTCTACGTTAGCCATGTCGATCGTCGGGCAATGCATGATCTACCGGTTCGCACCTGAAACGCATGCGATGATGTTTTGTCAAGAAGCCGATGTCCACGATCCGCAAAGCATCGACTTAGTTAAACTTGCTGACATCGTAACAAAGTTTTCGATCGCTGGTATCCGAGCGGCGATTGATTGACGGCGAATTGATCGCGGCTGTTGCTGAATTTCATTCACACACCAAACCAAATAAATCATCGAGGCGAAAAAATCGTTTCGAGTCAATTTTACCGACGAGATTAAGCATGGCCGAGAATTCGGTGTCGACAACAGAAACACCTAGCGACCAAGAGTCGAACTCAGGAGCCTATCCAGCTCGTTCGAGTAAACCTCGTTCGGTTGCGACTGGGCGTGGCGCAGGGAGATTTGAGTGGGCTAAGTACTTGCTATCGATCATTATATTGGCGGTCGGTGCGGGGCTTTGTGTTGGACTGGCGTCGCTAAGAGAAAAAAGTGCGGAGCAGCCCAGTGAGCAGCTTGTTCCGTTAATTTCGGTGGAAACTATCCAGCCGTACGCGGGGCAAATTGACATGACCGTTTCCGGTTCGGTGGTGCCGTATCGAGAGATTAAGGTCGCGGCTAAAGTCGGCGGTAACGTTGTCAAAAAACACCCCCATTGCGAAGCTGGAAACTTCGTTAAAGCGGGGGAGCCGCTGCTTGAGATTGACCCGTCGGACTTTCAAAACCAATTGGACATTGCGAATGCTGAATTGGAACAATCGAAAAAGCTTTTGGCCGAAAACGAACTCGAAATCGCTTCCGCAGTGGATGGTGTCAGGTTAGCAAAACAAGACTATGAAATTGCTGAAAGCAACTTTCAACGCAGCCTCCGAATTCGCAATGCGCTATCTAAGACTGAGTTTGAGCAAGCTAAACGTGAAAGACTGACGTCTAAGACCCAGTTGAACAATCGGGAAAACTCGCTGAAACTGGCCCGTAAACGCTCCGATCGACTGCAAGCTTCCATTCACCTTTCAGAGACTCGCGTCGAAGCGGCTCAAACGAATCTGCAACGGGCGACGGTGGTGGCGCCCGATGACGGAATCATTGTCAGCGAAGCTGTTCAAGAAGGCGATTTTGTAGCCATCGGCGGCCCGTTGTTCACCTTCGAAGACACTCGTCAGTCTGAGGTCATTTGTAATTTGTCGACGCGAGATTTGGCTTGGATTCGAGAAAATTCGACGCTCAGCGATGAAGCGAAACAGCAAATCGAACAGAACCAAGCATTGGCTGCTTACTATTTGCCGAAGACGGACGTTTCAATTTACGAACCGGACAAAAAAAATGTGATTTGGAATGGAACTCTGGAGCGATTTGACGGCATCGGACGCAATAATCTTTCGCGAACCATTCCCACACTGATCAAAGTCGTGGATCCAGTTATCCAAGAGGGCAACGATATTCACGCGCTCGTTCGCGGGATGTTCGTAAAGTGTCAAATCAAAGTTCAAGTTAGCGCGGGCGAATCGGACCGTCAGTTTTTGGCGTTCCCAGCAGTGGCGCTACGACCTGGAAACTTCGTTTGGACCGTTCGCGACAACCGGTTGATCAAGGTTCCTGTTGCGATCATTGACCGGACTCAAGTTCGCGTCGGAGATCAAATGCAAAAAACAATTGTCATTCGGAAAACGACGACTTCCTTGCAACCGGGCCAGCAGATTGTTGTTTCACCGATACCACGAGCGACCGAAGGTTTGAAAGTTCAAGTAAAAAAAGCGTCGGTCGCTGACGCCGATGGCTAGTGTTTTGTTTCCTCCAATCTTTGCTGTTTAAAACATCATGAAGTCTGTCATTCAATGGGCGATTAAAAATTCGCCCGCGATGAACACCTTGTTGATCGTGTCGATGCTTATCGGTGCGATCAGTATGGTGGTCATGCGTCGTGAAGTTTTCCCGAACTTTGCGTTGGAGATCATTTTGGTGACGGTTCCTCTGCCAGGGGAAACGCCCGATGAGATTGAAGAAGCGGTTTGTCAAAAAATCGAGTCTGAAGTTGCCACGATTGAAGGCGTAAAAAAGATGAGCTCCGTGGCTGCGGAGAACGTTGGCTATGTGATTTTGGAATTAGACAACGACATCGAAAGTGTTCAAAAGATTTTGAACGAAGTCGAAGCGAACATCGGGCAGATCGTGTTCCCTGAATTGGCCGAGACACCAGTTGTTCAACAGATTGTGTTTCGAGCGCCTGCGATTTCGGTTGGTATTTTGGCTCCAGAAATCTCTGGCGAACCAACTCTTGAACAACAGCATGAACTCCGCGCGATCGCGGAAGAGGTGCGACGAGAGTTGCTTGATTTGAAAGCGGTCCCGCCATCGTCGTTGGCACGAAGGGCGTTGGCTAGTTTCTACCAGCCCAAAGGCAACGTCATTTCATCGGCGGAGATTGAGGGCGAACGTCCGTTCGAGGTAGCAGTTGAAATTTCCGAAGATTCGCTGCGTAAATACGGTTTGACGCTTGAGGGCGTGGCCAATGAAATACGCATGCAGACCGGCGAGGCGCCGGGTGGTTCGATTAAAACTGAATCGGAAGAATTGATCGTTCGAGCCAATAGTAAAAACATCGATGGAGATTCGATCCGAAAGCTTCCGCTGATAACTAACGAAGGGAATGGCGTACCAGTTACGGTTGGGGAAGTTGCCAACGTAATTGACGGGTTCGAGGAAACCAACGACCACTCGTGGATTAATGGTCGTGAAGGTTTGGTGGTTCGAATTGCCAAAACCAACGAAGAAGACTTGTTTACGATTGTTGAATCAGTCGAAGCCTACGTTGCAGAAAAACAGCTTCCCGCTGGATACACGCTTGACACATGGGGTGATATTTCGGTCGACGTTCACGATCGAATTGAGCTGTTGTCGCGAAATGGATTGCAAGGATTGATTTTGGTCTTCCTGGTGTTGGCCGTTTTCTTGGAATTGCGTTTGGCCTTTTGGGTAGCGATGGGGATTCCAATTTCGATTTTGGGCGCGGGATCTATTTTGTTGGCCACGGGCCAAACAATGAACATGTTGACGATGTTTGCTTTTTTAATGGCATTGGGGATCGTGGTCGACGACGCGATCGTGATCGGTGAAAACATCTACGCCAAACGAGAAGCGGGTCTCAACTACGTCGCTGCGGCGGTTAATGGAACTTGCGAGGTTCTGCCGAGCGTTTGCGCATCAGTGACGACGACGATTATTGCATTCATGCCGTTGATGTACGTTACCGGCGTGATGGGGAAGTTTATCTCGATCATGCCGGTCGCTGTGATCGCGATGCTGGTCATCTCTTTGGTTGAAAGCGCGTTTATCTTGCCATCGCATCTTGCTCATGACGACAATCTATTCATGAAAATCATCGGAGTGGTGTTATACGTTTTCAAACCGTTGGTGGTTGTCTTAGCGTGGCTGAACAAAATTGCTGCTGCGGGAATGGCGTGGGCAATCGAGGGATGGTATCAACCGTTATTGCGGTTTTCACTGCGCAATAAGAGTATTGTGTTGGCAACCGTATTCGCAATGATGTTGTTTGCTGTAGGTTTGGTTTATTCCGGCATCGCGCCGTTTTCGATGTTTCCTCAAATGGACGGGCGAGAAATTAGTGCGTCAGTGGCGTTCCCCGATGGTAGCCGAGCAGGGTTTACGGAAGATGCGTTGACGGAAATCGAGGCAGCGTTTCGCCGAGTTGACGAGCGGGTTAAAGAAAAGCACGGCGAAAGCGTGATCAATAATCTCTACCGAAACGTGGGTGAGATCGGGGAAGACAATGTGGGGCCGGCGGAAATTACGCGTGGATCCCACGTTGGCAGCATCACCATTGAACTTACTCAGCCCGACGAACGCGAAATCACCACGCAGGAATTAAACAAAGCTTGGCGTGAAGAGGTCGCTAAAATCGCTGGAGCTGAATCGCTTAAGTTCAGAGCAAAGTCAATGGGCCCTGGCGGTAGCGGAATCGAATTCAAACTTTTGTTCGATGATAGTAGCGAAGCGTTCATCGACCAGGCGGCCGAAGAGTGCAAGGCGTACTTGGCCAATAAGGTCGGCTTGTCGGATTTCGAAGACGATTTTAAAGAGGGGAAGTCGGAACTAACTGTGCGGTTGAACGAAGTTGGTCGCGCGTTGGGACTGAGCGAATCGATGTTGGCGAACACGATGCGGTCTGGCTACTTTGGCGAAGAAGTAAAACGCGAGCAACGTGGACGGCATGAAGTGAAGTTGATGGTCCGTTATCCCGCCGATGCTCGTGAGAACATGGAAGATTTTGAGCAGATCCGTATTCGAGATAACGATGGCGTCGAGCGACCCTTGTTGGACGTTGCTAAACCGATACTGGAGCCAGCACCTTCTAAGGTCAACCGTTTGAACCAACGCCGCAGTGTAAAGATTTCGGCCGAAGTCGACCGGCAGAAAGCGAACTCTGCCAAGATCATTGAAGAAATGAAAGCTGGCTTTTTGCCGGAGTTGATTGAGCGATACCGGACGGAGCACGATGCGAAAATTGCGGTCAACTGGGAAGGCGAGGCGGCTCAGAATATTGAATCAATTGACAGTATGAAAAAAGGATTCATCGTCGCGGTGCTTGCGATGTACGTTTTGTTGACGCTTCAGTTCCGATCTTATTTGCAGCCGTTAATTATTTTGGCGATCATTCCCTTCGGTGTGTTGGGGGCAATTTTGGGGCATGCGGTGATGCAAATCGATTTGACGCTGTTTTCTTTCTTTGGCTTGATCGCGTTGACGGGCGTGGTGGTCAATGACTCGATCGTTTTAGTGGACTGCATCAACCGCGAAATCCGCGCCGGCCTGCCGATGTTCGATGCGTTAGTGAGTGCTGGTAAACGGCGTTTCCGGCCGATCATGTTGACCTCGTTCACAACCGTGGCGGGACTTTCGCCGATGCTGTTTGAGACTTCTTTGCAAGCGCAAGTGTTGATTCCAATGGCGGCCAGTTTGGTTTTCGGGCTGATCACCGGCACCTTGCTGATTCTGTTGCTCGTGCCCATTTTCTATTACTTTTACGGCAGTCTGCTGGGTTTGTTTGGTGTGCCATTATGCCCAGACGACTCACAGATCGAGGCCATGAACAGTGAGATAAAACTGACGGATTAAATTTAGGATCTGTGTTCTTTAGACTTGCAGGTTTGACTCCTGTCTCTCCTGCTATTTAATAAAGGGTTTCTATTAATTCGATAGAAGCCTTTTTTCGTTTGTAAATTCCGAGGAACGGCGTCAGAATTCTGTGGGGGAATCTTGCCTCACGCAAAGGCGCTAAGGCGCAGCGTTTTTTATTACCTGTGCTTTGCGTCTTGGCGCCTTTGCGTGAGGTGTTTCTACTCGGTTACAAATAACTCGTCCCCGAGCTAGATTCATCAGAGAGTATCCGTCAATTATTGCTGTATTTTTTTAAACGCAGCTGGACGGGAATAAACGCGAATTCAAATATTGGTCTTTATTTGCGGTCATTAGAGGTTCTTTTTTGGTCTGAGTCTAATCTGCTTAAGTCGTCGGTGCCGTGGTCGTTTGACGGTTTGAAACTCGATCCGTTAACATACAGCCTTCGACTGTCGTCTCATTTTCTTTCGTAGGATTCTTTCAACGATGTCTGCCGTAAAAACTGAACAAATAATGGTTGTCAAAACCGAATTGTTTCACCAGCTAGGATGCTTTCAAGGTTTCAACTCGGACACTGATAGCTACTTGGGTACACTTTTGGATCCCGCCAACACGCAGTACCTACCGCGTGACAAAATGGAGCAGGACCCTAGCTACAAACAGTTGATTCCGTATTGCATTTTTCAGTATACCGACGAACAAGGTGACCGGCACGTATTCCAATACACTCGAGGTTCAGGTGGCGGCGAGGCTCGATTGCACGCGAAAAAAAGTGTTGGCATCGGTGGTCATATTTCGACCGAGGATCTTGGCGAAACTTGTGCTTATGAAGTTGGTATGAAGCGGGAGTTAGACGAAGAGATCGACATCGACACCAAGTATGATCAGCAGATGGTAGGGTTGATCAATGACGACAGTAACGATGTTGGCAAAGTCCACTTGGGTGTAGTGCATTTGTTTACTGTCGAAGAACCGAAAGTCCACTCTCAAGAACTTGAAATCGCAGGCGCCGGTTTTGAGCCAATCGAAACGATGATGCAGGACATCGAGCGATACGAAACGTGGTCTCAGTTTTGCCTCAAAGCCTTGTTCGGTTAGATAGCATGCAAATACTGGCCAATCGTGGTTGATTTTCGGATTTGTCAATCTTCGGTGTCAGATCAATGACTGGTGACCGTACGGCCCTAAATCGTCCTTTCGTCGCTAATCAGAGCCGTTTTTGGTGGCTACCGATTGTAAGGAGAGCGTAAAGCTGGCCTATTCGGGGTAAAAAGCTATGGACAATTTGGCTGAGGTTACGAAAAATATAGATATGCGGTAAAACGCCTGACTGAATACAAGACGATTTGAGCTTGGGTTCTCTGCGAATATACGCGGGACGAATCCGAAAACTTTAGATCCAAATATGGAGACTCGATACAGATGAGTGTTACGGTTACAGAAAAAGCGGCCAAGGAAGTGCAACGTTTTATCGCTGAAGGCGACTACGAAGAAGGCGCAGTATTGCGTATTTCGGTTGCTGGCGGAGGTTGTTCTGGTTTCAACTACGGTTTGAACATCGCCACCGACTTCGATGAAACAAAAGACAACTCGACCATGCAACACGGTGTCAAAGTTGTTGTCGACAAGAAGAGCGATCTGTTCTTGGACGGCACAACCGTCGATTACTACGATGGTATCGAGCAACGTGGTTTCCAGTTCCACAATCCGAATGCTAAAAAGACTTGCGGATGCGGTAACAGTTTCAGCACTTAATAACACGCGATGGCGTTTTGCTGTTAAGTTTGAATTGCTGGAGGGGTGTGGATGACACTCCCGATTGTTGATTAATTTTTCGCCCGAGCGTGTGGTTCGCTCGGGCGTTTTTTATTGGGAATCACAGGCTAGAAGCCTATGCCACTTATTTCTCTAGTTTTTCGAGCGCCGCTTTGTAGTGTGTGACTTCGTCTTCAAAGCCGTGTTTCTCGCAGAGTTTCAACAATTTTTTCAAGCGGTTGCTTGGATTGGAATTCGTGGCGAACACCGTTTTCGCGTGGCATTGGCTGCACAGGTGTAACGGTTGCGTGTCGGCCTCTTGCAAGTGATTACTGCCTTGCATGTTGCATTGGGCATGTGTGCAATGCTGCATTGAAAACATGTGGCCCGTTTCGTGAGTTGCCAGCTTGATCATTCGTTTCAGGCAATGCTTGTACGATTTTTCGTTTTCTTCTGGATCGCCCAATCGATACAACGACCATACACCAACTCGATCAAAATAGGCGGCGTATCCGAACACGAAATTCCAATTACCCCCTGGCCAAAGATCTTGGTTGGTAAACGCAATTGTCGCAAAGGCATCGTCGGGGAGATTGGGTGCTAAGATTTTTTCTAAAATATGCTTTGTCAGTAATTGTTCGTCTCCCCACTGTGGATGGTTTCGACGTGCTGACGCAGGGACGGTGCCTGCGTCGATTGTTGGCAACGTTTTCACGGGGCAATTGAAGTAAACCCGTAGGTATTCGGCGGTTTGTTGGGTCAGCTTTGTTTCTGTGGCTGAGAACTTGCCAATGGGTTGGATGTACAGTGTTGTCCGCCGAACCGTAAGCATATTTGGGCGGATCGAAATGTATTTGGCAAAGCGTTGGCCTTTTTCTTTATGCTGGTCAAGCCACTCACCCGGTTGCGGTTCGGCCAGTTTTTTGTCCAGTGGCCTAAGTAATCGGATGGTTTGTTTGGCTTGTTCTTTGGATAGCGGTCGGTCGGCACGACTTGTTTGAGCATGACTGTAAGCAATTGGTGAAATTAGCATCCAGCAAGCCAGTATGGCTAGATAAAGGAATGCAATTTTAGAGTTCACGGAACGCTCGGTTTTCAACTTGTAGGTACTCAAAGGCAAAAATTGGCCGAATCTAACAATTGCTCACCGATAGGCCTGCTGAATATTAGGCTAGCATCGATACGAAGGGAAATTCAAATTTACGATTAAAACCATTTAAAAACGACGATTCAACCAGCGATAGCAGCGGCCGCAGGCAGTGGATTGCTAGCGGCAGATGTTAGTTTTTACGGATTAGTCAAAGTTTAACACCAAAGTCGTCGATAACGTTTGCGTCAGTGCTTTTTTGTAGGTCGGTTTGATTCGGCACACAAGAAAATACAGAACCGGGGGGTTCATTAAGTAAGCAATTTGCTTGCTGTAAACGTATTCGTGGCTCAATTGTGAGCCACGAAACGTTTTTATCTCACTTCAGGATGAAGTCCGATGAATACCTACCCCATAAAAAACAACAAATTTGTTCGCAACTTATCTTTGGCGATTGGTTGCGGGTTTGCCTGTGTAGCCGCCGTTGGGTGTTCGCCCACGAAACCGATTTATTTGAACGATACAGGTGACCTGTCGTTTTACATCGACAAAGCCACTGCGGTCGAATATCCCGACGCGGACATTCCGTCATTGGAGGAGGTCACGCAGTCACAGACTCCGTTGACTGTAATTGACTCAAACTTTAACAACTTTGAGGACCTAACGCTCGAAGACGTCGTTTCGATGGGTCTGCAAAATTCAAAAATCATCAGGGGGTATGGCACCCCCTCGCTTACCGGCACTCGAGTTTCTCCAGGCGTGGATAACTTGAGCAACGGTGTTGAAGCAGCTTCGTCGATCTATAGCGTTGCGATTCGCGAATCAGAGCCTGGCGTGATTGCAACACCTGGCGCGATAGCGAGTCCGTCAAATCTTTTGACCAATACAGCGCTCGACAGTAATCAAGGTGTTGAAGCGGCTTTGGCTGAATTTGATGCTGCCTTTACTAGTAGCGTTGGCTTGGCGATTAGTGACGAACCACGAAATGGTGCCAATATACTAAATTCAGCGGTCTTTGTTCAGAAACAGGCAACTTGGCAGAGTGAGTTTTCGAAAAAGACTGCCAATGGCACGCAGTTGTTTTTCCGAAATATCAACCAGTATACCGAAAACAATAATCCACTGTTTGAAGACGGTGGTATTCAGACATTGGATAGCTTTTATCGGACGAGTTTAGAAGCCGAAATCCGCCAACCATTGTTGCGAGGCAGAGGGACGTTTATTAACCGCGCACCCATTGTGATTTCCCGTATCAACACGGATCAAGAAATTGCAAACCTTGAAGCGACATTGCAAAATATGGTGGCTAACCTAGAAATCCGCTATTGGGATTTGTATCTGGCCTACCGAACTTTTGAAGCCGCTAAAACGGGCCGTCATGCATCACTTGAGACATGGCGTATCATTCAAGACCAGTATAAAGAAGGTGCTGAAGTAAACATTCAAAATGTTGCTCAAGCGAGCGAGCAGTATCACTTTTTCGACGCACAAGTCATCGATGCTTACAACAATCTGTTGAACGCGGAAGGTCAGCTTCGGTTCTTGTTGGGTTGGAGTGCTACCGACGGACGATTTATTCGCCCGATCGACGATCCCGTGAAAGCTCCGGTCGAGTTCAACTGGTGTGAGTCGCTGTGTGAAGCACTGACTTATCGTCCGGAAGTTCGCCGACGACGATGGGAAATTAAAAAACGTGAATTGGCTCTTCAATACTCAAAAAATGGCCTGTTGCCGCAACTAGACGTTTCGTTCGTCTACCGCTGGCTTGGATTGGGTAACCGATTCGGAACCAGTTCAGATGTTAATGGTCCATTCCCTTTGGAAAGCAGTGGTGCATTGAATGAACTCTACGGAGGGGATACTCAAGAATTATCAATCAACGGTACGTTTGCTGTGCCGATCGGTTTTCGACGAGAAGAAGCGAATGTTCGCAACGCACAGCTTAAACTCGCTCGTGAAATTGCTCGCGGTGAGGATCTAGAGTTGGACGTTACTCGAGAGCTCAGTGAGACGATGCGAGCCTTGGCCGCGAATCAAATGATCATGCGATCGGCATTCAATCGTTGGATCAGTACGGACGAAGAAGTAAAGCACTTTGAGCGTTTGGAAGACGCGGGTGTTGAGTCGCTGGACGTGTCTTTAGACGCGACACGCCGACGTGCTCAGTCTGAGATCGCTTTTTACACTGCGGTTGTTGAGTACAACAAAACGATCGCCTTGATGCATCATCGCAAGGGAACGATCTTGGCCTACAGTGGAGTTGAGTACCAAGAAGGGCCTTGGGCGGGCAAAGCATACATAGACGCCGAAGAACATGCTCGACGCCGAGGTGCAAGTCGCCAAATCGACTACGGTTGGACTCGTCCTCAAGTCATCAGTCGCGGTGCTAACAATCCAAGCAATGGAAACACGGGTTACATCGCACCAGCACCAACTCTCCCTGCGGACCTAGAGACACCTGGTTACCTGGGCACGACGTTCTCCGATTCAAACGGAATCGTGCCATTGGAGTCGGTGCCGTACAACAGTCATGAGGTACAGCCTTACTACCAAGAATCTATCGATGTACCGGTTGAAGGGTATCAGATTCAAACTGCACCGGAAACGGTTGTGCCCTTGCTAAATAGCCTTAGCAATAACAGAGATCCGCAACAAAATGGATCCAAAGTGCGGCAAGTTAGCTACGGCCAACCTAGCCAAGAAACTGTTGCCAAGAAAGAAGAGTTTAAACCTGTTGCCACAAGAATTGTGAACCGGAGAAACACGTTTGCCCGACCGATTGAACCAAAGCGAGACAATGTGGACTCGTCTGGCCTCAGGCGGCTTCGAGCTACCGCTGGAACACGAACTCACAAGGCCTCAAAGACTAAAATATCAACCAATACGACTGCTCAGCAGTCATCCAATACAAACGAAGTTGTAACGACTTCGGCACAAAACAATGCTGCTGTTTCTCGGACCAGCAATATTGACTGGGAGCGATTGGGCTTCACTCGACCTGAGCATTCTTCGGAACGCACGAGGGCTCGAATTAAAGTGAATTAGTGCTTTGTTCCAGATCGGCTTAGTACAGACCACCGCAGTCTCAGTTTCGACGGTTCATCGATCAAATCGATCGATAACGAAATTGACTTTGAGCAAGCGGTGCGTACTGACTGGTCTGGAACAGGCACTGTTTAACACTCAATCCTTTAATTTTCAAACCTAATTTTCGCTGGCCCACTGAACTAGGTCATCCCATGAAGAATCAAATATCATTTGCAATCGCAGCTTTAATCTGCTTCTTGTCCACTGGCTGTAGCATCTGTTGCGGTCCCTACGACTACGACTATCCAGATTTTGGCGGCAAACACGAGCGTCAAGATCGCCGGCACGGGCGAGTTGGATCGATTTTATCAGATCCATTGGCTCCCAGAGCCGGTGGAGCTTCGGCCAATTCAAATCTTCAGGCTCCGCCACCATTGAAATCGTCAGAGCCGACCGAACCAGATTTTGATTCGGATCGCGATGACGATTTAGATGATCTCGATCGAGAGCTAGAGGATCTAGAAGATATCAATCCATTGGATCGAGATGGCGACGACTTACCATCATTGGACGAGGTCGAAGAAAAAATGGAACTAAAAATGCCAACCAACAAGAAGGCTCGGCTACGAAGAACACGACCGCTGCGTTAACAATCACACAGCAATCACACAGCAATCACACAGCTGCGACGGTCTTTGCGTTAGCTTAATGCCAGCGGCTTGTAATAAGGGCTTTGAAAGACGAGCCTAAAAATTCCAAGTATCGAATCGGCAATTACCTAAACCGTAATTGCCGATTTTTTGCGCGCTGTGCGAAACTATGATCCGCCGATACTGGCTTCGGCGTTTTTACCGACTTGGCTACGGAACGGTTTCTTTTCTTTAAAGCGAGCGAGTTGTTGTTCGCAAAGGGTAAGCTTGTTTGGAGGAGCGACAGCGATCGCTTTCTGAGCGTATTCAACCGCCTGTTTGAAATCGCCGCTTTCTGCATAAGCAGCCGCGAGAGTATCCAAGTGGTACCAATCCTTGCCCTCGGAAAATTTGCAAGCCTTGGTCGCAAGCTTCACCGCCTCTTTACCATTGCGAAATTTTGCATCGGGACAAGTGGCTAAAAACCAAGCAAATCCGTTCAATGATTCGTCTAAGTCGGGGTTCAACTTCACCGCCGCTTCATAGTCTTCTTTTGCTTTTTCGAAGTCGCCCTTACCCAAGTAGGCGACCGCTCGATTAGAAAGTGCAAATGGACTGTTGGGATTCAGCTTTAGGTGGCGGGTATGATCAGCAATCGCTTGGTCAAAATTGTTTTGGCTTACATGGCAAACGCCTCGATTGCCGTAGGCAATTGATAGTCGCGGCGCAAAACGAATGGCTCGACTTAAATCGTAAAGTGCTTCGTCAATCTCATCTCGTTTGTATTGAATCCATCCACGAGCATTAAGGGCCATCGCATTTTTCGGTTGAAGATCAACCGCTTTGTTGGCAGATGCAAGTGCTTCATCAAAATCTTCTTTGACCAGCGCGATGTTGCTTAGGCCAACCCATGCATCGGCTAGATTTGGACTTAGTTCAAGACTCTTTTTGTAATCTGCAGAGGCCGCATCGGTATCATCTAAGGCTAAATGAGCTGATCCACGACTGACAAACCACAATGCAACTTCGTCGTTTTTTTCGATCGCTTCATTGAAGTATTTCAACGATTGCTCGTAATTGTTGTCCGCGTAGTAGACTAAACCCAAGTTGAAATAGGCATTGGCCAGTTTTGGGTTGAGCTTGATTGCGTGTTTTAGATCTTCGATTGCAAGGCGATTGCGATTTTGCGCTTTGAGAACGATTCCTCTCAGCATCCATGTCACTGCATTCTTTTGGTTTAGCCCTATCGAGTTGTTCAGGTCGTTCAACGCATTGTCGAGCTGTTCTAGTTCGTGAAAAATCATTCCACGGTGTGCGAATGCAATTTCGTCTTTTTCGTTGTCTTCAATCCGATTCGAAAAGTGCCGCAGTCCGCTGTCTAGGCTCATCACGTTTTGTGTCGGCAGCCAGCCTTCGACACGTTCAAGCCGGCACCAAGTACCGTTGAGTTCTTCTAGGGTTCGAATGTCGCCTTCGAAAACTTTATCGACGACTTTTTTGTAGATCTTGGTGTCGTAGTTCGCGGTCACGACCACACGGTCGCCCTCTCTTTGAGCCCAAGCGTGAGCGACAGGAAAGCCAAAAAGGTTGGTCGAAACGACGACTACTAATAAGGTAAGGGTCTGCTTTACAAACATGAGTTTAGCAAAAGAAATTAATTGCAGTGGATCTTAGGTTAGGCAACCGAAGATGGTTCGGATGCAACGAGAATGGTAGATTAAGCACGGTCGGCAATTTGTGCAAACGGCAGACTGCAAATGAAGAAAAATACCTAAAAATGCGGATTATAGGGGGGATTTAACAGTTCTTTAGGCCGTTATTAGCCGCGCCGGCGGTCCGCTACTCTTCCGGTTTACCCAATACAGGGCCGGGTTTAATGATAGTGTAGACTTGGGTGTTGGCCGGTGGAATGAGCGGCGTGTTGGCTTCGAAAAAGATGTCGATGTTGTTTTTATCGACACGTATATCAATTGCGGAAGTCGTAAAATTTGCCAAGCAGATTAATTCGCCATCGTTGGCTTGGTACCGCGGTTGTTCGCCTTCGAATTGCGGTTCGCTATAACTACCACCGAAGACAAGATCAACGGTCATTGGTTTTCCTGTGTTTGTGTCCAAGATCCATTGCTTCCCGTCGATCGTTTTTACTTGTTGGGTCTTTTCGTCGCGCCACATCATCTCGATTTGAATACTGGGCCCCCAGGCTGGAGTATACTCGGGATCCCAACGTGATGGCGTGCCCGGTGATGCGCCTAACGCAACCAAAGCCGCATGGATTTGCCAAGACTCCGCGTTAACTGAAACAATCGATTCGTGTTCTTTGGTGCCCTTTGGGCAAATCAGCATTTCCAACGGGCCGTTGTTTAGGCAAACCTTGCCACCAACGATGACCTGCTTATTCTTGTTGTCTATCCAGACTTCTTGCGTTTGACTTAATTGCTTCCAAGTCGCAGGAATGTCGATTGTTGGCTCGGCAGGTTTGTCACCTTCGTTCGTAGACGATGTCTCCGGTTGAACGACTTGTTCGGTGGTTTCCGCTGCGGTGGTTTCCGCTGCGGTGGTTTCCGCTGCGGTGGTTTCCTCGGCAGTGTTGTCCTCGGAAGTATTGGT
>CAZHCH010000028.1:26969-39801 GCA_964530985.1 uncultured Pirellulaceae bacterium
CGGTGGTTTCCGCTGCGGTGGTTTCCTCGGCAGTGTTGTCCTCGGAAGTATTGGTGTCGCTTGGAGTATTTGCTTCACTGGGAGTGTCCGTGTCGTCCAGTTTTACTGGCTTGTTTTCGGTCACTACTTTTGTCAGAGCATTCGATGAATCGGTTACTTGTTGTTGGCAGCCAAGTGTGAAGCAGATGATCCCCACGAGTAGCGCAGGAAGCAAAGTTGTGCGGTTGACGGTTTTCATATTGGTTCCGGTCGGTTCCGTTTTTGGCTTGATTGTCGGTTAGTCCAATTTATCGCAAAACCAATTGCTTGCGATTTAACTGGAAGAACCTTCGGTTTCAGTCGGCGTTTGGAAGGGGGGAGGCTGACAGGTAGTTGCGTCTAATGAACTTTATATTTGATATTCAGTTAGTTTGTAGGGGCAATCTCGCCGTGGTACGAAGATAGGTTCTTACGAAAAAACAGGTACTTTGTTATCGTCGGGGGCTAACTAGTGTTTTGACGCAGCTTAGTTTGAAAATGACCCGTTTTGCATTGGTCACGGTTGTCGTTCCAAAAACCGTAGGCTATCGCTCTGCGGCTCATGTTATCAAGCCCGAGTATTAGCTGTGACGACTTATTAGTGGGAGTGGAGCATTTTTCACTCATTACCAATTTGAATTCCTTCCAACCGAATGAAAGCTACCGACGACGTGTCCACTTCGATTTTTAGTTCACAACTACGTACTCTTTTTAAGTTATCTACGGGAAAAATACCATCAGCCTTTTGGGGGCTGGCGGGATGTTTGAGCAAAGACAGGAGGCAATGCATCGATCGTTGGCACGCCGATGGAAATCAGTCGAGTGATTTGTTCAAGCTACCGGATGC
Source organism: uncultured Pirellulaceae bacterium (assembly GCA_964530985.1). GTDB lineage: Bacteria > Planctomycetota > Planctomycetia > Pirellulales > Pirellulaceae > Mariniblastus. Next base: position 27,835 of record CAZHCH010000028.1, read on the forward strand.
GACTTTGAAGCAAATGGCTACTCGCGTAACCGGCTTGGCTGCAAAGTTGACCGCGAATTCGGCAACAATAACGTTGGCAGATGCCGTCGAGGCGCTGGCAATTTCACACATTTTGGCTGCGGCTGGACAGCTGGGTGAACAAGCAAATCAGTCAGCGATGGGCCTTTGCGAACAAGAATTAAAAAAACTTGCGACGGCGGCTTTGCATTGCGATTCTATTTGTGAACTTCAGACAAAATCGATTGGCTTAGAAATTGATCTGGTTCTGGCTTGTGCTAAAAGTGATGTGAGAGTTGTCTTAAACACGGATTTGCTGGAAACATTTGAATCGATCATTAGCTCGAACTTAGACGCCGATGGCTGGCCGGATTCACGGTTGTTGCATCAGGTCGGTGCTTTGGCAGGTTGTTGGTCTCGTATCGCAGCGCTTTTTCAATTGCTGGGATTGGAATTAGACGGGAACGTTCAAATTCAACTGGAGTGGTTGGCTCGCCAGTGTTTGCGATTGATGCAAGCTGACGGCAGTTTGTGTTTCGCCACGGCTAGCGAACGCGGAAATGTTGATAGTGCAGGTGATCAAGCACAGTCTTTTGACGAGGTCTACTGGCGGTCGGTGATGTCACTGTCGGCCGATCCTGATGACGCCGTAATTTGCCAAATGTTGTTATCAAATCTGGGAACTAAAAATGATGATTCGAAACAAGGCAAGACATCGAAGCTAACGCCTGCGATGGCGAATGAGTTGGTTGAACCATACAACGTTTCCGAGTGGGCAGGTTCTTTTTTGTTGCGAGGGACCTGGAGTTCCAAGTCGCCGCGAGTTGCGGTCGATTTTTCGGGTCGAAATTTGGAAATGGCTGATGATGCCTCAGCCGTGGAGCAGTGTTTTGTTCAGATCTCTCGAACCGGTTCTTTGGTTCATGGACAGACGTTACCAGAGATAATTGTCAACGACCAAGCTGTTAGTTTGGCTGGTAGTTTCGAAGTGACTTGCGAACGTCACGATGAAGATGTCGATTACATAGAAATTCAAGCGGATTTGTCCGAGGGTGGGGTTTTGAGTCGGCAATGGCTGCTGAGTCGAACCGAAGAGTTTTTACTAGTCGCTGACTGCGTACTGCCGACTCCAGCATCGAAGATTGAATACCGTTGTCGCTGGCCATTAGCGCCGGGGATGACCACAATGGAAGAGTCTGAGACGCGCGAAGTGTATTTGCAAACCGCTGGTGACAAACAAAAGATTAAGGCCTTGGTGCTGCCGCTTGCGTTACCGGAGTGGAAATTAACCAAGTTTCCTGGCAGGCTGATTGCTGAATCAGACGCCATCGTTTTGGAGCAACAAACCGTAGGCGATGCGTTGTACGCGCCGCTGGTGTTTGATTTGAATCCTCGCCGTAGTCTCAAGAAACGAACTTGGCGAAAGCTAACGGTAGCCCAAGAAAGACAGGTCGTAGCGGACGACCTAGCGATGGCGTTTCGGTTTCAGTTGAACAAGCGGCAATGGTTTTTTTATCGAGCGTTGGCGTCGTTGGGCAACCGTACGTTTTTGGGCGAAAATGTTAACTCCGAATTTGCATTCAATCGCCTCCACAAAAGCGGTAAAGTCAGTTCACTGTTTGAGGTCGAGTAAAAATGACAACACAGCGGTTCAAGGAAAATATTAGCGAGGTCAAAGAAAAAATCGCGGCGGCAGCTGCGAAGGCGGGCCGCGCGGCTGAGGAAGTCACACTGGTTGGAGTGACCAAGTACGTTGACGCGGCGGTGACGCGTGAGTTTGCCGATGCGGGCCATCGGGTGTTGGGCGAAAATCGGCCTCAGCAAATGGTACAGAAACAAGAATCGCTGGCGGAAATGGATATTGAATGGCACTTGATCGGTCATCTGCAGCGGAACAAGGCCAAACGAATGGTCGAGTTGGCAACGTTGATTCACTCGGTCGATAGCTTGCGGTTGTTGAAAGCGATCGATGGTTATGCCGCCGAGCAAGGTAAAGTTGCGCGAGTGCTGTTGGAGGTGAACGTGTCTGGCGAGCAGGCCAAACATGGTTTTACACCTGCGGAGCTGCCGGCGATTGTTGAAGCGGCGGGAGATTTTTCTTCGACGCAGGTGGACGGCTTGATGGCGATGGCAGGTTTGGTTGGTGATCAGACCGATGCCCAACGCGAGTTTGCGTCGTTACGCGAGTTGGCTGATCGAACGGCAGCAACAGGGTTGCCTGCAAACGTCCAAATGAAGGATCTTTCGATGGGGATGAGTGGTGATTTTGAGATCGCGATCCAAGAGGGAGCGACGCTGGTTCGTGTCGGATCAGCGCTATTCAAGTAGTTGGCTGCCGACATCGGCCTGTGACCAGTTGCCCTGTCGGAGCTTAAGCTTTGCCCAGTAGGGATGTTGGACGTCGGCACGTCGAAGGACATCATCCAATATGGTTTTATTTGATGGCGTTACGATTCCTTTGAAGGAGCCTCGGCCTCGAACTTCAATGCGTTTCTGAAAATCAACAAACTCGGGTCCCAGCCAAAGCGTTGAGACTCGCCCTACTTTCGTGTTGGCTGGTTCGAGCCGGAAAACGTTATCACGTTGGATTTGCCCTGACATTTTCAAAATGTTATTGAATTTTTCGAGTCCATATAATGCTGGGTCGTAAACCATTTGGTCAGGGACGTCATCCATTTCAAAAAACCAATAGTACGAATCGCTGGATCGCATGACTTTACACTTGAATTCAAATCCTTTTCCTTCGGGCCAGCGTCGTGTTTGGGCATCCATCCATTTCAGTGCGTACGGGATTTCCTCGACAAAGTGAGTTCCAAGTTGGCCTTTGTATTCGACAACGGTCAAGTCGTTTAACCGTTTGTATGGTGCCTTGAGCCATCTAGAAGCAGCCGATTCGAAACCGCGCTTGCTGACGTAGTCTTTTTCGCCAGTGACGATGTATACGGGTAAACCGACATTCTTGTTGTCGAAGTAGTGATCCAAATATTTATCGAAGGTTCCTGAAAAACCAATTACTCCTGCCCAGTGCTCCGGATGTGATATGCCGATATCGTAGGCTGCATTGGCACCTTCGAAATGGCCTGATAAAAAGACTTTGTCGGAGTCAATGGAAAACCGTCGCAACGCCTCTCGAAGCCCTTCGGTAACGATAAAGTGCTCTCGCGCCGAATAACCGTATGCGCGTTGGCCTCGGTTGCGATATTCGATTGACACCGCGATGAGACCTTCGCGGGAGGCTTGGCCGTTGCGAACGGCTGAATTAATTTCCTTTGACAGTTTTTCGTTGTAGCTACCACACCAAAGGTTTAGATTGAGCTCCAACGTTTGATTGCCGCCGGGCAGCGAAATAATTGCTGGATACTTGCGATTGGGGTCGTATTCGGTGGGAAGGTGAGCCAAGCAGCGATAAGTTTTGATTCCTGGGTTGGCGATTGTACCCGGAACACTCACGGTAAACTCGATTGGCTTGCTTCCGTCGTAATTGCTCAAATCTTCTGCAGCAACGGGCTTGCTTTGCTTCAGCAATGAATCGATGTATCTTGGATTACCTGTTTCGAGCGTTGCTAGTTTATCAAGAATAGCGTTTCGGCGTTGAATGGTGACGTCGTCAGAAAGGTACTCCAGCACTAGGCTTTTTACAGGATATAGGGACTCGACGATCGCCATGTTTTCGATCGCGTTATTACTGCCGAGTAACCAGCCACTCATCGCAAGGGCTAATTTTTGAATGTTGGGGATTGAATTGTCTTCGGCGACTCGAAAGTAGGAGTCCAGTCGTGGAATACTGGCATCGCTGAGTTCGGATTGGAGTGATTCCTGAAAGCGATCGATGGCAAGGCGTTGTGCTGCTGAGGTGTCTGGGAGCTTGGCAACCAAATCTTTGATTTGTTGTCGCGCGTTATCGAGTTTGATTTGTTTCTTGTTGGCGATTTGTTTTAGATCATCAAACTTGGCTTGAATGTCCCTCGCATAACTTTTGTTGTCTGCGACTTTCGCGTAGGTGGCAGCCAAACGGGTCTGGCCAAGGTCGAGCCGTTTTTCGATGTCCGACAGTATCTGGCGGCCTTCAAGTTGTTTAAGTTCGACACGTAGTTCTTCGACGCGTTCTTTTTCTTCAGGGAATCGATCTTGGATTAACAATAATTCTTTGCTGGCTTTTTTATAGTTGCGAGTTTGCCGGAAAAAATCGGCGATGTCAAAAATGTCGTTTACATTGTTGGGATCAGCTTGCCGGACCAGTAGTTCTCTTAAAACGTCAGGATCGATCAGACTGGTCGCAACTGACATTCGCCACTGCTTTAAGTTGTTGCCGCCGGTCAATACATTGACAATGCAGTATCGAGGCGTGACTTTTGTGATGCCTTGGACGTAGCGATGACGTCTGTTTTTGGATCCGCGAATCCAAAAATCTCGGTGACCAAACTCGTTAAACTCGCCTAGCCTCACTAACTGCCCGACGGTTCCTTCAGAGCCGTTATATTGTCTTTGAGGAATTTCAAATTCGATTTCGTTGCGCTGCGACTCGCCGTTAGCGTTGCTAATGGAATTTTGACCGATGAAGACGCGTCTGAGGCCGTCATCAATGACGACAATCAAGTTGCCCGAGCCGTAAGGCGATGGCGCTTTGTATCCGACACTATATTCTTCAATCGAAAACAGCTCGCCTTCGTGCTCTAGATTATTTTTGGTCGTGACGACGACCTGTTGAGCCCGAGCGGTTGGCGAGTTGGTTAAGCTTGTGAGGGACGCGGCCAACATGGTCACGATTAGCAAGACCGGACTGATCGAAGTTGGATTGACAGCCCGACAGAAAGGCTTCAACTGGTGAGGTTCAATCGTTCGCGTGATCATGTTGAGCGGTTTTGTTGCAGGTGGTTTAGTAGGTCGGTGTTGTTGATTATAGCGCCGTCGGTAGAAACGTCGAGCTTTCCTATGGGCGAGCGAGAACTGTGAAGTGAAGGTGACCAGTCAATATATAGTAGAGTTTCTATATTGTAGAGTTTCGGCGTTATAGAGTTGCTGCTTTAAAAACACAGTTCTAAAGGATATAGCCATTAATAATCGTAATAAAAGTTGGCGATGGGAGAATGTAAAAGGATCTGTTAGTTTATGAATCGATTACCTTAAGATTTACAACGCAATGGTAGAAGCGAACAAAACTTCGAATTCGGTTAAATCAAATTCGGTCAAACAAACTGATTCAGTGCCAACACAGAGTGGGTTACAAGGCGGTTGGCTTTCACAACGTTGGCCGATCGTGGTTGCTTGCTTGTTTTCGGTTGTCTGGTGCTTTGCTTATGCGGCCTTTCGAAGTCAGTTGAGCAACGACTGGATGCAACAGAATGGCGGCGGGGTACCGTATACGGTATTTTGGATTTTGTTGGCAGCTGTCGTTTGGCCCAGCAAGCGGTTGGCGTTGCGAATCTGTGTCTGGGCGGTGATTTTGATCTGCGGTTTAGAGTTTTTTCAGCTTTATAATCCAGAACCGCTCAGCACGTTTCGAAGGACTCGTTTGGGAGCGGCATTGTTGGGAAGTTCGTTTGTGTGGCACGACATTCCACCGTATTTTATTGGCGGCTTAATCGGTTGGATTTTGCTTAAGGTCTTGGGTTCGCGACAAGTCTAGCTGTTTTTTTGGCGAGTGCATTTAGTGCATCAAACAGGGATGGCTTGGCAGAGCTCCATTTGCACTAAATTGCTGAACAACCCCAACAAAGTTACCGCGCCATCAGGTGACATCGTCGGCTGAAGACAATAAGATGGTGTTTCGCTCCGGTTTAGTTGCGGTTTCGAAACGGATTAAAGAAAGGTTGCCGAGATGAAGTCATTTTTTGTGTTTGGTTTTTCGAGTGTCGCTATGATGTTCAGTTGGTTAGCCTTGATGCCAGTGTTGAACGTGCATGCTCAAGAGCATTCATCCGACAAACAGGCGTCCGCCACCGAAAAGCTGCCGACACTTGGAAGTAAACTTACCGATGCGCAAATCGTGATGTTTGCTGATTTGGCGTTGAAGAACATTCATACTGAATACCCCAATAAGCCCAGCAATGTCGTGGTCGACGAAGCTTCGGTGCGGACGCCTAAACAGATGCACCCGGCGTTCTATGGTTGTTTCGATTGGCATAGTAGTGTTCACGGGCACTGGATGTTGATCAAGTTATTAAAAGAATTTCCAGGGAGTTCGGTCGATAAGCGGATTCGTGAAAAACTGAATCAAAATCTGACGGCGGAAAATTTAGCCACCGAACTGGCATACTTTAATGAAAAACAACACAAGTCGTTCGAGCGAACCTATGGTTGGGCGTGGTACTTGAGATTGGCCGCCGAACTGGAAGGCTGGGATGATGCTGACGGGAAGCGTTGGCGCCAGTACTTGGTCGGATTGGAGGAGTTGTTGGTCCAGCGAACCAAGGATTATTTGCCGAAGTTGAGCTATCCAATTCGAACCGGTATTCACCCTGATTCCGGTTTTGGACTCGCGCTGATTTTGGACTACGCTCGTAAGATGAAAAACGAAGAACTTGAACAGGCAATCGTCGCTCGGGCAAAAGATTTTTACTTTAACGACACAGACTATCCGACCAAATACGAGCCATCAGGACAGGATTTCTTTTCGTCTTGTTTGAACGAAGCGGATCTAATGCGTCGAGTGCTGTCCAAAGACGAATTCGTAAAGTGGTTTGATAAGTTTCTTCCAACGCTGGCCGCTGGCGACGGTGGAAACTTGCTGAAACCGGTTACCGTTAGCGATGTTACTGACGGTTACATCGTGCACTTGGCAGGTTTGGATTTGTCACGAGCTTGGTGTATGCAAGGTATTTTGGACGCGTTGCCAGCTGAGGACGGTCGAGTGAAGTTGTTACAAGAATCCATGGCGGCACATGCCCGAGTCGGGTATCAGTACGTTTTTAGTGGCCATTATGAAGGCGACCATTGGTTGGCCACGTTCGCGATTTACTTGCATACTCGGGCTGGCGTTCTAAATGACGAATAAGTTATGGTTGTTTCGGCTTGTGTGAAAACAAGTACATCCGTCGGTATCCAAAGGTTATGAGTCGCGGTATACTCTTATTGTTAAAATAAATTTCGCTGGCAAATGAACCGGCGAGTCATTGTATCTCGAAGGAAAGTCCGTGATGTCGATTCACAAATTTAGTTTTGCAATTCTTCTGTCTATTTCGGCATTGCTTTGCAGCCAATCGCAAGCCCAAGACGGTTCTGGGTCAGCCGCTACTCCTGGTACACCAACCGCAGAACAAACGACACCTGCCGCTTCAAGCGAAAGTGCACTGAGAGACAAGCTTGGCATGTTGATGGGTTACAGGTCGGCTCGCAACTGGAAGTCTCAAAATCCAAACGCCAATTACGCTCAAATTTTGGCAGGTATCAAAGATGCTGAAAGCGGCGTCGATAAGGACAACAAAAGTAGTTACATGTTTGGCTATCAAATGATGTCGCAAATGATGGAAGAAAAGGCTGGCATCACAGCAGCACAACTCGAAGTCGGACTCCAGAAAGCGATGTCTGGCCAAGAGCTCGGCATGAACGAACAGGAAATAAGGATGCTGGGAATGCAGTTTCAGCAGATGATGGAGCAGCGCCGAATCGCTGAAATGAAAATGACAGTCGAAAAAAACAAGTCCGAAGGTATGGCGTACATCGAGGCGCAGAAAAAAGCCATACCTGGTATGAAGGAGCTTAGCGACGGTATTTACTACGAAGTTCTGAAGGAAGGCTCCGGTCAGAAACCGGGTGCTAACGCCACCGTGTTGGTTGATTATACCGGTACATTCCCCAACGGCGAAGTATTTGATTCGTCGGTGAAACCACTTGATGGTGGGCCAGGTGAACCTGCTAAATTTAAAGTCGGTAAAGTGATCCCAGGTTTTACTAAAAGTCTCCTAGGAATGAATGTCGGATCAAAATGGCGAGTTATCATTCCGGGCGATCAAGCTTACGGCGTTCGTGGTAGCGGCGGGAGAATTGGTCCAATGCAAACGTTGGTGTTTGAACTTGAGTTGTTGGAGATTCTGGATACTGGGGAATCACCGGCAGCAACAGCAGCCCCCGGATCTGACAAGAAGGCGATGCCTGCGATGGAAAGTAAGAAGTAAGTCACCGTCATCGATAGAACGGAAAATGGATTGCGATTTTTTTTGACAAGTGGAACGGCATTCTTTGCCGGCGCCTTGTCCTTGGTGTCGCAGATCATCGGTTTACGGATAGTAGCTCGTGAGCTTTCGGCTTCCGAGCTAACCGTGGCTTCTGTTCTTGTTTGTGCGCTGTGCGGATTGTCGTTAGGGGCATTGATAGCCGGGCGATTCGCCGATCGAAAACGTTCTAAGGTTTCGCTCGATGGCGCAGGTGGCGAGCAAAACGATCGTGGCGAGTTGGCTCGTGGAACGTTGGTTCTAGGCAATGTTCTGCTGGCGATGGCGTCTGTTGCAGTTTTGCTGCTGGCCTTGATGGGTCGTGGGTTGGCTGGTTGGTTGGCGACCAGCGATGGCGAAGTGCTGCAAGCACTTTGCTTTTTGTTGGTCACCGTTTTTCCGATCAATGTATTACTCGGCGGGATCGTGCCCGTGTTGACCAAAGCAATGGCCACAACGGTCGACAATGTGCAATCAGCTTTTGGTTGGGTGTATGCTTGGGAAACCTTCGGTGCCGCTGTTGGTGCGTGGGTGGTGGTTTTCCTGGCCGTGCCAACGTTTGGAGCCAAGAGTTCCTTGTTCGTTACGGCGATCATGGTTTTAGCTTGGACGGTTTTGAACCTGCTGTTCGGGCGGATATCAACCAAGCTTGCGCCGGCGCAAACTGAAACGGTCGAAAAACCGACAGCTCCCAATGCCAATAACGCTAATGCCGATCTAGATATCAACGGCTCGTCACAAAAGACCTCGTCACTGCTCCGTTGGTTATTGTTGTTTGCGGCCTTGGCGAGTAGCTCCGCTAGTCTTGGAATGGAGTTGGTGTGGCAACGTTACTTCGCGATTGTGTTTGGTTCGGATTCCCACAGCTATGCTGTCGTGGCAACTGTATTCTTGGTCGGGAATTCGATCGGAGCGTTGCTGGCGTCAAGTATTTTTCGCGTTCGCACTGCCAGTCGGCGGCTCTATCAGTGGCAGCTTTTGCTAGTGGGCGTAGCGATTCTTGTCTCGGTGTGGTCGTTAGGGATTTGGTTTCGGTTAGAGACGCTGCAATGGGCATTGGGTTGGGTAAGCCAGAATCCGCTATTTGGGCGTTTGGCGATGGCCGTTGCGGTTTTGCTTTTTCCGGCGATCGTGATCGGTACTGCGTTGCCTGTGTTGGTTAAAATTTGGACTACCGAGCACGCTTCACTGGGTACACAAGCGGGGCAGATTTATGGCTGCGTGATCGTGGGGAACGTGGTCGGCATTCTGGTTTGTGCTTGTTGGTTGATTCCCGCATTTGGCTTGCAAGTAACCGCGATTTGTCTGGCGTCAACTTGCGTAGCTGCCAGTGTCGGGCTTTGCTTTCTGGTCGGACTTCAGTCAGAATCAAGAACACCCGTTAAGAGTGCTTTGTTGTCAACTGGATACTGGGGCGGTGTCGCAGGCGTGATTGGGTTGGCGGTTCTGATTTTTAACTCGCCGGTGCGCCCGGGACTTTCTGATTCAGACGATTGGATCGTCGACCACTACGTGGAACAAGCATCGCATACGGTGGCGGTTTTGCACTCGGCCGATTCGCCGTCGAATAAGCGTTTGTTGATCGACGGCGTTACGATTGGTGAAAGCGGTGGTGGTGTTGATGAAAAACAGCAAGTGCTGGCTCATTTGCCGTTTTTGATCGGCGATGCGAAGCGGTCGAACGTTTTGACGATCGGTTTGGGCACTGGCATCTTGGCAGGAGAATTATCCGCCAACGATCAAGTCGAATCGTTGACCTGCGTCGAGCTATCGTCGGCGGTGATTGAGGCTTCGCAATGGTTTGCGGCAGAGAATCGTGAGGTGCTCAGCCAGTCAAAGTTTCAGCTGGTCCATGGTGATGGTGTTCGTTATCTAAGAACCGCCTCGGATGATTTTGATGTGATCGTTTCCGATGGTAAGTCCCGGCCCGGTGCGGCGACGAATCTGCCGTTTTTCTCGGAGGATTATTATCGGATTTGTGCGGATGCACTTTCTGAAGACGGTGTGTTTGTGCAGTGGGTTTCGTTGCGTTGTGACCAGCGAGAAATGGAAACGATCCTGAAGACGTTTTGCGGTAAGTTCCCCTTCGGGCACGTCGCGGTCGCTGCGCCGGATTCGGTTTATCTGGTGGGAACTCGTTCTCCGATTTCGTTTCATCCCACGGCGATTGAACAACGGTTGCTAGATAACTCAACACAGACGCTTAAGTCGTACGGTTGGGCTTCGGCCGATGACGTGTTGACCATGTACTGGCTGGATCAAACCGTGATTCAGTCGGCACTTGCGGATGTGGTGCCCAATACGTTTGATCGTCCGGTGTTAGAGAATTTTGCGTGGTCTTCATACGGGCACTCGGTAACTCGACAGCAAAGTCAACTGCCGTTGATCCAGCGACTGATTGATGGCGACAAGCAGTCGAAGTTCAATGGTCAACCATTGAGTGAATCTGAATTTGAACAAACGGCTAAGTTGGTTGCCACTGGCCGGCAGGCGACAGGCGAGTTGATGGCGGCAGAATCGATTGTGTTTGCGGGGCAGGACGATTGGCTGGACCAGTCGACGGTTCACTATAAAAAAGCGATGAAGTTACTGCCGCAGATGAATCGTCAACGGCACATTGTTGGGAGTTTTCGCAGCCTCGCGGCTCAAGCCAATCTCGATCAAGATGTCAGCACCGAGTTTTCAGCGTTATTGAATATTGCGGAACTCAAAGGGGCGATGCCTGAAGACGAGTACCGGATGGGGCAAATTTTGGTGGGTCAAAATCGCGGTGATTTGGCGCTCGACCATTTTTATCAGGCGGTCAAGCTCTCCGATCGACATCCTCGGTACCTGATCGGTTTCGGAAAAGCGTTGTTGTTGGAGAATAAAGTCTCGGCGGCGTTTGGTCAATTTGAGCGAGCGATTCGGGCCATCGAGTCCACAGGTGACGATTCAGGATTTTCCGACGACTTGAAGCCTCGCGCGGAACTGTTCAAGGGCATCGCGTTGTTAAAACTCGGCCGTTCAGCCGATGGACAAAAGATCGTCAACGAGGTTCTGAAGAGTCATCCGAAATTACAAGAAGTCTATTTTCAATTCTCGAGATAGCGTTTTTGTGGTAGCCGGAATCGCCACAAACCGTTTAACGACTAGCGGCCAAATTTCCGATTGCAATCGACGGAAAATTGCTTCGGTCGATGTGACCGAAGCGCGTTAGAAATTCAACACTCACCAAAGCGACTTTACTCAGGATTAGGACTCGGAGCGTTTTCGAAGACAACATTTCTTATATTTCTTTCCGCTATTGCAGTGACAAGGATCATTTCGCCCCAAGCGGTTTCGACGAGATGCTCTATTCTTTTTATTAGTTGAGTCGTGACGCATTTGCTTCGCGTCTTTACCGGTTTTGAAGTTCAACGAATCTTGCATCTCTCCATCAATGCTGAAGTTGATTGTGTCTCCGTTTCTTTCCATCATTGACCAAACTGGTGGCCCTGTTTGCTCGGGCGGCATTTCAACCTCGAATCCTTGACGTTTGAAATACTCAGCTTCAAAAATGTCGGCGTAGTCTGCATCCAACTGAATCATTGTCGAATCGCTTGTTGCTCCATCTGGCATGGACGCAGCGCCATGCCGGACGTAGAACCCTGCGAAGACGGCTTCATCTTCGTTCATTGCTATGCCATGGAGATCCTTTCTCCATTTCAAAAAGTCCAACAGTTTGGCACGTGTATCGATTTACAGAATGATTGACTCGAGCGTGTCTGTATCAACAACCCAAGGAAAACCTATGCCAGGCGCTGTTTCCATCCAGCATTGCAAATCTGTTGCCAAGAAT
>CAZHCH010000029.1:0-23441 GCA_964530985.1 uncultured Pirellulaceae bacterium
CTCGCCAGACTCCGGCTACCCACCGCAGATTAAAACTGCATTTGGGATGGAAACCGATGTCCGCTTTCCTCCAGCGGTAAATCTTCCTCCCAAACAACCGAGCTAAAGTGCAAGTTGTCATACAGGTGCGGAAACAAGTCGCCGCCGCGAGACGATTCCCATTTGATTTGGTCACCCAGCGATTCAGTCTCTACCGCCACGATCAACAGGTCTTGTTGCCCGGCAAAATGCTTGGCCACCGTTTCCTGGACCTGTGCGTGCGTTGAAAAGTGAATGTAGCCATCTTGGATGTCGATCGACACGCCTTTGAAAACGCCTGACTTTCGGGCCGATTCCCAATCGTCACGCGAGACAACTTTATAAATCAAACTTTCGTTGGAAGCTTGCATCCGAATTCGCCTAAGTTCGCTTCAAGTTCGCCTAACGCGGGGAATTACTTGTTGGTGGTTGCAGAGCCATCGGCAGGTGTTCCTTCGAGGGCCACTAAAGGGCCTTCTTCGGCAGCGATCTTACGAATATCTTCGGTAATTTTCATGCTGCAATACTTTGGGCCGCACATACTGCAGAAGTGAGCGCTTTTGAAAGTATCCTGCGGTAACGTCTCGTCGTGGTAACGCTGTGCTGTTTCAGGATCCAGTGATAAACGGAACTGTTCATTCCAATCAAACTCAAATCGAGCTTTCGATAACGCGTTGTCACGATCCTGAGCACCAACGCGACCGCGGGCCACGTCAGCAGCGTGGGCTGAAATTTTGTAAGCGATCACGCCTTGCTTGACGTCTTCATTGTTTGGCAAACCTAAGTGCTCTTTCGGCGTTACGTAGCACAGCATTGCAGCGCCGTGCCAACCCGCCATCGCCGCACCAATGGCGGATGTGATGTGGTCGTAACCAGGAGCCACGTCAGTCACCAAAGGGCCAAGCACGTAAAATGGAGCGCCTTTGCAGACTTCAATCTGACGCTCAATGTTCATTTGAATCTGGTCCATTGGGATATGCCCTGGACCTTCGACCATCACCTGAGTGCCATTGTCCCAACCTCGCTGAGTTAACTCGCCCAACACGTCCAATTCAGCAAACTGTGCTTCATCGCTGGCATCGGCGATACTACCCGGACGCATTCCGTCTCCCAAGCTCCACGTTACGTCATACTGACGCATAATGTCACACAAATCATCGAACGCAGTGTACAGCGGATTTTGTTTGCGATGAACCATCATCCATTTAGCGATCAAAGAGCCCCCGCGTGAAACGATTCCCGTGACGCGATTAGTTGAAAGGTGTAGATGCTCAAGCTTGACGCCGCAGTGGATCGTCATGTAATCGACCCCTTGCTTGGCTTGGTGTTCAACCATGTCCAAAAAGTGTTGGGCTCGCATATCTTCGATGTTGCCGCCGAGTTCTTCCAGCATTTGGTAGATCGGCACGGTTCCGATCGGCACGGGCGATTTTTCGATAATGGCGGCACGAATGTTATCGATGTCTTTGCCGGTCGAAAGATCCATCACGGTGTCGGCACCATGATGAACGGACGTGTGAAGCTTTTCCAATTCCTCTTCAATGTCACTGGTGACGGCGCTGTTACCGATGTTCGCATTGATTTTGGTTTTGGAGGCGATACCTATACACATTGGCTCAAGGCTTTTGGCCAAGTGATTGATGTTGGCAGGAATCACCATCCGACCGGCAGCGACTTCGTCTCGAATCAACTCAGGCGACAAGTTTTCTCGCTTGGCAACGTATTCCATCTCTGGCGACACTTCACCACGACGAGCTTTGAGGATTTGAGTAGGCATTCGAAGTCTCCGGGAATTATTTTATTCGGCACAAAGCCAATTCTTATTTGAAAGCATCCAGCGACAGATATGATTTGAACTGTCGCCGATCGAGTCAATATTGTGGCACAAAACGAGAAAATTAGATATCCGCCAAGCAAGCAAAATGTCGATCGATATTCGTTCAAAACTCAATCAGGCATGGCCTGAAAAAGCCTCCCCAACAAACAACATCTGCCAAATACTCACACTCGACAATGATTTTTGGGAATCAACTAGACATTCGATCGATTCGCATGCCAGCAGGCTGGTTTTCACAGAAGCGACAACCGCTGGCCGGCTCACCAGTTAACCATCTAGTCGTTTTCTCGCAGTTAACGAGGCCAAGTACCAAAGGTCGGTGGATTCGGTTTTGGCTCGGCCGCATACTCACTCACAGCCGTCCGCAAAGTCGTCTCAAAGTCGCCATTGTCTAAGCTTAAGACGTCTCGAACATTCCCCCAACGGTCCATGACAAAAACTTGTTTGGTCAAGCTGATTTGATCGTAAGGCACACCAAAATACTCTTCCGACACACGTTTTAATTTCGCCGGCAAAGCCCAACCACTGACTGATTTAACGCAAGCGGGTTCTGAGGCGGAGTTTGTCGAAGGCAGTTCGGGCTTGGATTCGGAGATCCTCAACAAGGGAATCAGCTTTGCTTCGACTTGTGGGGCGTCTTTAAGAGCTTCCTCGATTCGAGCTTCGACAGCGCGATCATCGCTATTAACAAATCGAGCCAGCCAAACCTGTCCGCTAAAGCGGCGCGAAAAGATCTTCTGGTCCGCTTCGGCGCCTTCCAAATGAAAATCCCTTAACCAAGCGAACGCACTCAACTTGGGCGGATCGACGCCAGCCATGACGTTTCGAGTTTGCACAGCGACACCCAAAGGAGGTTCCGTTTCAGCCGCCACATCTTTGGCGACTTTCACGAATCGCTTCATGTCCTCTGCCGAACTCCACTTGAACCGATCACGGTAACGACCCCACTTGTCGACCAACAAGATATCATCCGTGTGAGTATCTCGATCGACGTCAACATTGAACGAGCCTTGGCCGATCGCGACCAAGTCTTGCTTGGATCCGGTCAAAAACGACCAGCGATCCACCTTCGCGTCAAAACCATCGGCATACTTTTTTAGTACTTTAACCGTGTCGACATCTGGATCCACGGTGATCGTCAAAAAACGAACGTCGGTGTCAGCAACCGCGTCGTTGGATTGTCTCAATTGCTTGTTTAGGTCGCGACAGAAAGTTGGGCAGCTGGAAAAGAAAAAGCTGACGACATAAGGCGTACCGTGCAGCGTAGCCGAATCAAATTCTCGACCTTCGTGATCGGTCAAAACAAAGCGATCAACACCGGGCAAATGCCCCCACGGCACCACCGAGATCGCTCGACCGTCAGGCGTGTTCTGAACGCCACCTTCTTTGACCAACATCACCGGAATCTCGTTGGTTTCAACCGGCTTGCGGGCTACAAAAACCACGTACCCGACAACGCACACCAACGCCCATAACAGAACGGGGAATAAAAATCGTTTCGACATGAACAGCAACGAACGGATTGGTTCGTTCCTTTAGATTAAATAAACCAAGCACAGAACCAGCATGTACAACGGCAGGTACAGCAACGAACTCCGTAGTAATTTTCTGGCAATCAACTCGTCACGTTGCTTCAAAAACGCAAACGACGCTTTCAGATAGGGCCGTCCGATGTAAATACAAACAGCCACAAACAAAACAATCCGCCACCAACCGTTGGTTGCCACATCCGCCCAAAGGTCAACCACCGGCAGCAAGCTAACGATGATCAATGCGATGCAACCAACGACCGACTTGATTCCAGCCAAGCGGCCAGTCGGTTCGGTATTGGTTAACATTTTCAAGCCACCGGCTTCGTATTGATCGCGGTACATCCAAGCGATGGCAAAGAAGTGAGGAAACTGCCACAAGAACAAAACACCAAACAACGACCAACCTACCAACCCAACTGACCCGGTAGTTGCTAAACTACCCATCAAGACCGGCATCGCCCCCGCGATCGCACCGACTTCGGTATTCCACGGTGTGTAGCGTTTCAGCGGTGTGTAAATGCAGACGTACAAAATCCAGTTGGCGACACCACAAACTCCTGTTTGCCAATTTACGCCACCGAACAAAAAAGCAATCGCCACTCCGAACGTAATCGCTCCAAAGGTGGCAACTTCGACAGTCGTCAATTCCTTAGCAGGCAATGGACGCTTTGAGGTGCGTTGCATCAGAAAATCTGAATAACGTTCGACGTACATGTTCATCGCATTGCCACTGCAAGCAATGAACAGCATTCCGATCAAACCGCTCAACAAAGTCCCAAGATCAATCGGCTTCCCAACTGCTACGCTTGCCAGCACGGCAGCGCATACGAACGTCAACAACACCATTGTCGTGATCCGCGTCTTCGTGAGTTCCACGTAAGCTTGCGTTCGCGTTCGCGTTGCAGTTTCAGGCTGAGTTGTTCCGGGTTTTGAAGTCACCGTTGACATCGTTTTTAGGGGTTGTTCGTCAGTGTCAATCGAGCGGCTGCGTGATGGCTACGACGACATCGGAGGGTGTGAATCGTCCAAACGGCTAATATTAGCGAACCAACGGCAACATGAGCAGTGACTAAATTCATTTGAGTGAAAGTTTTTTCACCGACTACATAGTTTGCGGCGAATTGTTGTTGAGCCATCACCGCTGGCCAGCCAAACTTTACCACCCAAGTCGTTAGTCCTAACCCAAACTGCACCAGCACCAACAACGCCAATAAGTTTGCCGAACCGCGAACGCCTGCACCACGAACTTGCGCTCGCCGCGACAGCGTCCATTGAAACAAAGTTCCACCCACAATTATACACGCCGTCATGATGTGAATTGCGACCAACATCACATACAGCTTTGGCGGGGAATCAACGTTGATGTGCCGCATAAACGCTCCCACGACCAATTGCCCAAAGCTAATGAACAGCATCACTGGGGCCAGTCGTACCATCCACTTGGTCGCTCGACCTTGCAACTGGTCTTGTTGCTGTGGCAAATCAAAGGATCGCCACCATCGCGACGTGACCGTGGCAAAACCGACTACGCAAGCAAAGAATATCGGCCCGACGCAACCGTGAATCTTGGCGACCACTCGTGCGTCCATCACAACTCGAGCACCACCGAGTACTCCTTGCAGGACCACCAACGCCAATAGAAAAATAGAAAAGTGCCGTACCCACGTGCGAGATTCACATCGGTAGCTAAACACGACCAGCGCGATCGAAATCAATCCGGCCAGACTAGCCAATAAACGATGCCCATGTTCGACCATCAAATCAAACGGTCCAAACAGCCAGGATTCAAGCGGGTACGAAAACATATTGTACCCGTAAGTGTTCGGCCAATCGGGAACGGCCATACCCGCGTCCGTGGTCGTTACCAACCCACCCACCCAGATCAACGGAAACACAACCGCCGTGAGCAACAGCGCGATGCGATAGGGAATCTGGCTGGCGCCGGTTTGATCAGCGGCTTGGTCAATGGTTGGTTTTGTTGACATGGTTTAGTTTGGTTGATCGGACCAGTTTTAACTCAAACTTGCGCGCCGCCACGGTCGAGTCGACCGTGGCACACGGATGTTGAAAGCTAGGGGTTCGATTCATCGCCTTCAGGGGTAGTTGGTTTAACTTCTGGCAATTTATTTTCTACGGCAACGGCGTTCGGGAAATTACTAAACGATTTTACATAAGCCACCAACGCCCAGATCTCATCGTCGCTTAAAGCCGTCGCTGCTGGCATTGGCGTTCCTTCAATTCCGTTGGCGATCCGCCGAAACAGTACTTCGGGTTCACCACCACCGCGGAACACTCCTAGCGTTAAGTCCCTAGGTCTTACCACTCGCGGCTTGAGCGCCCCCGCATCTCTAAATTCTTTTAAAGACTTTTTGAAAGTGGGGTCCACGCCGGGACTTTTTAACCAGTGGTTGTCCCAGTCGTCGTAAGAGTTTTCAGTTTGCTTTACTCCACGAGCATCTTCGCCGTGGCACTGGACGCAGCCACCTTTTTCCAAAAACAACTCACGTCCACGACCAATCAACGCTTGATGCTGGTCGTGCTGTGGATCAAACGCAACTGGCATGGCAGGCACTTTGCTGATGTTCGCGTCACCCGCGGCCCAGCGATCGACAACAAACTCCCAAAACTGATCGCCGATCACATTGCGAATGCTCTGCACAACTTGCTGGCCAACCAAAGTGCGGGCAGCGTAGTCGACGACAGGTTCATGTTCCGTTTTATCGGCTTTCAAAGTTGCTTCGGTCGACCGAGGAACAGGATCGAACCATTTGTCTTGTTCAGCCGCTGATAAAAACGGCTCGTCGTCCAGCGACGGAACTTCCAGCATCAAGTACTTTTCAAAGTTTCCCCGAATCGACAAATACTTAACGTAACCCACCAACGCGTCAATTTCTTCGTCGGTCAGTAGTTTGAACGAGGGCATTGCCGTTCCGGCAATGCCCTGTTTCAGCGTTCGCCGCAAATCGTCATCGGTTGGCGGTCGACGTTGTGGAGTCGATTTGAATTTGAATTTGCCAAGCCGAAAATCACGAGGGTAGGGATTGAGCAAAGCCGCGGTTGGCCCAGCACCGTCACCTGTAATGCCATGGCATTCAGCACAGTGCTCGCGGTACAACCCTTGCGGCAATCCCGTTTCGCCACTGGCAACCGCGCCGGCTGCCATCTGCAAATGCTGCTGGCTAACGATGTCGTTAGCGGCCTCAAAGGGAAACCAAGCATGTTCGGGAGTGCCGAAGCTGGCCTCCATGATGGCCGGGATTTCTTTTAAGTAATCGGCCGAATACTGTTCATCACCGTCCAAGTACAGCTTCTGTTGCTTGAGCCACTCGACTTGATCGATCCGAAACTCGGGCGGCGCAGCTTTTTGGCAACCAGCTACTAACGCGGCAAGAAAAACGCAAATGACAAATTGGATCCGACGCGACATAAGCAATTTGTAAAAAGCGGGTTAGACAGAGACGATTAAGCGTCTTATTGATACCGTAAGTTTTGCTGATAATTAAACTGTGTCTATCCGGACAAATTGTCACAGCATTCGTGAATCAGCTTTCACAGGTATTTGACCTAACATCTGACGCCTGCCAACCTTAAAATCTGGCCTCGAAGAAATCAGGCAAAATTTGACAACACAAAAACGGTCAACAAGATGAATTTATTGGTAGTCGGTGGTGGTGGACGCGAACATGCGATGGCTTGGAAGCTAAAGCAGAGCCCGCGAGCGGACCGGGTTTTTGTTGCCCCTGGCAACGCAGGCACCGCAGTTGATGCGGAAAATGTCGACATTGCCGCCGATGATATTCCGGCTCTGCTGAATTTTGCCAAAGAAAACAATGTCGGATTGACCGTGGTTGGTCCCGAAATACCGCTCTGCGAAGGGATTGTAGACGCCTTTGAAGAAGCGGGCCTGAAAATTTTCGGCCCTGCCAAAAATGCGGCTCGCTTGGAAGCCAGCAAAGTGTTCTGCAAACAGGTGCTGCGAGCATCGGATGTTCCGACAGCTGATTTTTCTGAGTTTTCGTCTGCAGAAGCTGCCGAGCGATTCATTAACGAACGGTATGAGGAATCGCCCGACGACTGCCCAGTGGTTGTCAAAGCGGATGGCCTTGCCGCTGGCAAAGGAGCGATCGTTTGTTCAACCAGTAGCGAAGCCCTCGAAGCGATCGACTTGATCGCTCGTCAACGTGAGTTTGGTACGGCCGGTGACAAGCTTATCATCGAAGATCGTTTGGAAGGCGTCGAAGCCAGTATCCTCGCAATCACCGATGGCCAAACAATTCTGACACTACCACCTGCCGAAGATCATAAACGCGCTCACGACGGTGACGAAGGACCGAACACTGGCGGCATGGGGGCTTACTGCCCGACACCGTCCATCGACGCCGATATGCTACGGTCAGTCGAAGCCAATGTGTTGGTGCCGACGGTGCATCACTTGAAGCGTCAACGCAGTCCGTTTCGGGGAATCTTGTACGCCGGTTTGATGTTAACTTCTGGCGGGCCCAAAGTTTTGGAATACAACGTTCGATTTGGTGACCCAGAATGCCAGCCGATGTTGATGCGTTTAAATACGGACTTGGTTGATTTGTTGGAAGCGACTGTTGATCGCCGCTTGGCTGACATCGGACCGCTTGAGTGGGATGATCGACCGGCGGTTTGTGTCGTAATGGCGTCAGAGGGTTACCCCGGCAAATACACTAAAGGCCACGTCATCCGTGGACTCGACGAAGCCGCGCGTGTCGAAGATGTAAAAGTTTTCCATGCGGGCACGAAACTGGATGCCGACGGCAACCCTGTCAGTAACGGCGGCCGAGTTCTAGGCGTAACGGCAGTTGGTGACACCGTTTCAGCGGCGAAACTTCAAGCTTACAAAGCCGTGAAGTGCATTCGCTGGGAAGGCGCTTGGTGTCGAAAAGACATTTCCGATAAGGCAATCGTTGGTTCGTAAGCAAGTACCTCTTCACGTAGCCGGAGTCGCCAGACTTCGGGGTGTGGCTAGGAGAGGCCTGAACTTTGGCGATCCCAGCTACGTGATTTTAGCGTAGGTGCTTGGCATCCGGCAAAGAGATTTATATACTCTCGATCATCAACCGCCACTCTGCGACAAGCAAAACAAAGCCATGGAAAACGAATCGAAAACCGGTCGCATTCTGATTGCCGACGACAATCCCGCTAACCGCGAACTACTGGAAGCTTACTTGGCGGAACTCGACTGCGAGATCGCAATCGCTGAAGACGGTCAAGAAACTCTCGACAAAGTGTCCTCCTTCAAGCCTGACTTGATCCTGCTGGACGTGATGATGCCTAAGTTCTCAGGTTTCGAAGTCTGTCAAAAAATCAAAGCAGACCCTGAACTTAAAAAAATCATGGTCTTGATGGTGACTGCCCTAAACGAACTCGGCGACATCGAACGAGCCGTCGAAGCTGGCACGAATGATTTTTTATCCAAGCCAGTCAACCGCATCACCTTGCTTAAACGAGTTGAAAACATGTTGGCATTGAAGGATGTCACCGACGAAAACGAACGACTGCGGCAGTACATCCAGCAAGTCGAAGAAGCATAGCGGGCCTCGCCAGAAGGTTGTCGCTTCATTAGCCGTTTTGGCGATAGCCACGGTTGATCACTCAAGAACCGCGGCTATCGCAAAAACGGCTCGCACCCAAAAAACTAGCGACTTATTTCCGTCCCACGGTGCACTGAAACAGCACTGGGCCTTTTTTGGCAAAACGGAAAAACTCTGAATGCTCGTGAGTCAAACCTGCGCCTACGAAGTGCTTTGCGTAGTCGTAATTCTTGTGTAATGGCACCAAACCGATCGCCCAAAACGCGAGCATGCCCAACTTCAAGTAGACAATATTAAACGCCTGCGACAACAAGTTGCCTTGAGATCGAGCGACATCGGCGACCAAGTAGTAACCACTAGGCCGGACAAACTTGGCGGTGTGATTGAGCATTTTGAGCATGCCCTCAAATCGAAACACGTTCAAAAAATAGTTGGCTGCAACAACGTCGTAATGCTCCCAGCGGTCATGATCAAACGCGTTCTGACAGATTAGCTCAGCCGTTAGACCTTTTTCGTCGAGCGCTCGCTGCACTTGGTCCAGCATGCCTTGTGAGATATCGATGCAAGTAACGCTTGCCCCTGCTTTGGCAGCCATAATCGCATCCTCGCCAGCGCCGGCACCAAGGAACAGAACTTTTTGCCCCGGCTGGATGTAATTCAATTGGTATCGTTTGCTGGCTCGGATCTGGTTCGTTGAATAGATCTTAGCGCTTTTTTCGTAGAACCAAGCGGCACGGTCATAGTTTTTACCGAGCTTGGCGTCTTGGCTGTTCATTAAAGGCACTTGGTTGAATTGGCTTGTGACTGACGGCGACAGTTAAGCATTCCATTCGCCCACGCGAAAGTAGCCTATGATGGTTTTGAGGCAAAGCCTAATTGCTGGAAAGCATCTTCAAATCAGGAGCAATTTGTTCGATGGACCTCGATAGGAATTTTTTAACTTGAGCCGTTGTTTTAAACTTCATCACCGACGTCACGATTTGTTCGGCCTCATCGGTCGAAATCAGACTCGCCAACCGTTTGATCGACGGCACAAAAGCAGGGCTCATGCTAAATCGCCGCAATCCCATCCCCAGCAGGACGACAAACGCGCGCGGTGTACCAGCCATCTCGCCACAGACTGTCACGGGGATGTTCGCATTGTTACAGGCTTCGATCACCATTTTCAGCACAATCAAAACTGCCGGTGCAAGCGGTTGGCAAAGGTGAGCCACTTTTGGATTGTCGCGATCGGCGGCCATCAAATATTGCACCAAGTCATTGGAGCCGATCGAAACAAAGTCGACTACGTCCAACATGTTGTGAATCGACACCGCCGCTGCAGGCACCTCCAGCATCATACCGACAGGGACTTCTTTGGTGCTAATTCCCCGTGCATTAAGTTCTTTGTAGGCGCGACGCACCATGCTTCGCAGTCGGCGAACTTCTTCGATGGTCGTTACCATCGGGAACATTAACCGAACGGTTCCTTCGGGGAACTCGCTGGCAGCTCGCACGATGGCGCGAATTTGGGTATTGAAGAACTCGGGGTGCTGAAAAGATAACCGAATACTGCGCCAGCCCATGAAGGGATTGGCTTCGGTATGGTCGTGCCCTAAGTAAGCAACGGTTTTGTCGCCGCCGATGTCGAGTGTTCGGATGGTAACGTTATGGTTAGGACTCGCAGCGACGATCTGACGATAGTTTTCATACTGCTCATCTTCATCGGGAACGTCAGAGTGAGTTAGGTACAAGTACTCGGTTCGGTACAAACCGACTCCCGTAGCGCCCATCCCAACAGCTGCTTCTCCATCGGCCACACTGTTAATATTGGCTTGGAGCCTGATTGGGATTTCGTCTTGAGTTAGGGCAGGGTGGTCGCGGTTGGCGGCTAATTCGTCTTTGAGGTCGACGAACTCGCGGACCAATTTTTTGTAAGCCGTAACGGTTTCGCTGTTGGGGCGGATTTCGATGTGGCCATCGCGGCCGTCAACGATAACCGTATCACCAGTTTTGATTTTCCCTACGACCCCTTTAACCCCAGAGACTGCCGGAATGCCTCGGGAACGAGCTACGATGGCGGCATGACTTGTCTGCGAGCCACGCTGGGTCACAATGCCGTGAACTTCCATTTCCCCCAACGCAACTGCTTGCGATGGTAACAGTTCGTCGGCGATAACAATCAACGGACCGTCGGTCAAATCTGGACCAACTACGGGCTTGAACGCGTCTGACAGATGGTGTGACAAACGCATCACAACATCACGAATGTCGTTTAGTCGCTCTTGCAAATAAGCGTCTTTGTTTTTGGTTAAAATGAGCGTGTACTCACCGAGTAACCGATTGAGTGCAGCGGCAGCCGATATCCGGTCCTCGCAAACCCAGTTTCGGATTTTGTTAGTAAACGCACTGTCCCGCAGAATCGCACGGTGCACACTGAAAATAGCGGCCTCTTCCGGGCCAACTTGGGCGGCGACCTTCCGCTCCAATGCACGAAGCTCCGCGCCGGCTTTATCCCGGGAGGTTTCATAATTTGCCAGTTCGGCAGTGACTTCCGAGTCGGCCAATGTCTTGCGGTCAGGATTCACAAATATTTCGTGAATCACGTAAGCCGTGCCGATGGCAACCCCCGGAGAAACAGCAATTCCTCGTTTCATAACCTCAGCATAGCAAAAATGTCGAACTTTCGATACTTTGAAGTGCCAATCACCCCTTTTGAGATACCGGCAAAGGGGAATGTTGAGTATTAATACGGTTTTGATTATCTTTTAGCGGCTTGTTGGGTCAATTTTTCAAAATTCGCTGCCCTTGGCACAACCAGCTACCAACATCAATGCCGAATCCTTCACTTTATAAATCACAGTTACATACCTTCCCTCCTCAAACCGTCAACATTTGATTAAATGCGTTTTACTCAACTAGACCGAATCACATCCCTTGAAAAAGGTAAGTCGATCTCAGCTGTCAGGTGTCTGGCACTATCTGAAGAGTATCTGCGGGACCATTTTCCGCGATTTCCTGTCATGCCGGGTGTTTTGATGCTCGAAGCGATGTTCCAAGCAAGTAGCTGGTTAGTCCGCGCCAGCACTGACTTTGCTCATTCGAGCATTTCGCTGAAAGAAACTAAAAGCCTAAAATTCCAAGGCTTCGTGGCACCTGGGGATTCGCTTGAGGTTGTGGCTGAGATCAAATCGATCAAGGAAAGTGGTCTTTTTAACCTCAAAGTCAGTGGATCGATCAATGGCGAACTAGCCACCAGCGGCCGGCTAATTTTGGATTCTTTCAATTTATCCGAGCGACAAGGGGTCGATCCAGCAATCGACGCTTATATGAACCACGAAAAACGATTACTATTTCGCCGGCTATGTGACCCGTTTGATCCCAATAATCCCGCCAATCAAGAAAAAACTCCGCTGTATTGACGGGTTTTGTCTCAAACAGCACCATGTAAATCATCTAGTTGCCGCTCAAAATCGGCTCTTTGGATTCACAAAAAAAAATGACCTGACGGGCCAGATAAACGCCAAAATCACCAGATCAATCTATCGAAATTTCCGCTAACTAGCGACAATAGTGGCTAGGAAACAAAATGATCCCTTTCCGATGACACGTGGGAAAAGGACGTTGATTCCTAACTACACAAACCAATCAACTAATAACCAACCATTTAACCGATTCCATAAGAGAGAAAAATCCAATGCCTTTAGACCCAGAGATCTTTGCAAAAGTCAAAGAAGCATTGATCGACGCTTTGGGAGTTGATGACGATGAAGTAACAGAAGACGCCACCATGGTTGGCGATTTGGGTGCCGAATCAATTGACTTTCTAGACATCGTTTTCAAACTAGAAAAGTCATTCGACATATCAATTCCACGTGAAGAATTGTTCCCCGATGATATCCTTACCAACGCCGATTACGTCGCCGATGGAAAACTGACCCCTGAAGGCGTGGCTCAACTAAAAGAGCGCATGCCGTTTGCTGACCTGACGAAATTTGAATCAGATCCTCAAGTCCAGAACTTTGGCAATTTGCTAACAGTCAAAGATCTATGCAACTACGTTGCAACAAAAAAAGCCTAGTGCGAAACCATTCGGCTTAAAAACATGGGTCCACTGAATCAACGTATTCGTGGGCCTTTATTTTTTACGTGCATTTGGCGAAAAAGCCAATGGAAATGAATCAGCCAATAATTGCTCTCGTAAACGCCCGTTTAAGTGCTTTAGTGCTCAGCAATTTGGTGCTCAGTGCCGTACTTCAATCAAGCCGCTGCGGCACGTGTCCACCGGTTTTAAATTAAAATTCCTCAGGAACATTCAATGCGTTGGTTTTGGGTAGATCGTTTTACCGAATTCGTCAGTGGACAAACTGCGACTTCTGAAAAGAGCGTTAGCTTAAGTGAAGAAGTAGTCGACGATTACGCGCCTGGGCGGACGCACTTCCCATCGTCATTGATTATCGAAGGAATGGCGCAAAGCGGCGGGCTCCTGTTGGGGCAAATGAGTGATTTTAAGGATCGCGTGGTTTTAGCTAAAGTTTCGAAATCAAAGTTTCACTTTGAAGCCTATCCCGGCGACACCCTTACCTATCACATCACGCTCGGGCCTCAAGAAGGCATCGGTGCGGTTGCGATCGGTACTTCGCACATCAACGGTCGCCTACAAGCGGAAATTGAATTAATGTTTGCGAAACTGGACGACGAGCGGTTTAATAATGTTGAATTGTTCGAACCGGCCGAATTTTGTCGCATGATTCGCTTGCTGCGGATATTTGAAGTTGGCGTAAATCCTGATGGAACGCCGATTAAAGTTCCTGATCACATGATCGATGCCGAAAAAGCTTTTTTGAGAATTGGCGTTTAAAGCTGACACTATCCAAGTGCCACGAGAACATTTCATTCGAACTACCAACTTCCAAACCATATCTAAGAAGACTGACTAGGTTAAGCCATGATTGCAAGAAATACTCGCCGCCGCGTAGTTGTCACTGGCGTTGGAGTTATTAACCCGCTTGGCAATGACATCGAAACGTTGTGGACGAACCTAAAAGCGGGTAAGTCTGGCGTGGGTTACACAACGATCTTTGATGCCAGTAAGTTCCCCACCAAAATCTCAGCCGAAATCAAAAACTGGGATATTGCTGACGCCGTCGACAATCCAGAACTTTGGAAACTTCGCGGACGCCACACTCGCTTCGCTGCCGGCGCGGCCACCCAAGCCTTCCAAAGCTCGGGAGTCAACGATCACATTAAAGACCGACGTCGCTTCGGTGTTTACATGGGCAGCGGCGAAGGCAACCAAGACTTTCATTCGTTCGCGTCGATGATGGCCACATCGTTGGACGCCGATGGCAACTTGGATTTGGTAAAATTCACCCGTGCCGGACTCGACATCCTAAACCCAGTTATCGAA
Source organism: uncultured Pirellulaceae bacterium (assembly GCA_964530985.1). GTDB lineage: Bacteria > Planctomycetota > Planctomycetia > Pirellulales > Pirellulaceae > Mariniblastus. Next base: position 14,338 of record CAZHCH010000029.1, read on the forward strand.
CTCGAACAAGAACCCAACATGCCCCCTGGCCACATCGCCAGCATGTTCAATGCCCAAGGACCAAACGCGAACTGCTTGACCGCCTGCGCAGCCAGCAGCCAAGCCGTCGGCGAAGCCGCTGAAATCATTCGCCGAGGCGAAGCGGACGTCATGCTCTCCGGTGGTACCCATAGTATGATCCACCCGTTTGGTGTCACTGGGTTTAACTTGCTAACGGCTCTGTCAACCAACAACGACGACCCAACCGGTGCTTCTCGCCCCTTTGATCGTTTGCGTGATGGTTTTGTTTTAGGCGAAGGTTCGGCCATGGTCGTGCTAGAAGAATACGAATTTGCGAAAGCTCGTGGAGCTCAAATTTGGGGCGAAATCGTTGGCTACGGATCGACTGCCGATGCTTATCGAGTAACTGACATCCACCCTGACGGTCGAGGGGCGATCGGATGCATGCGAATGGCACTTGAAGACGCTGGCGTCGCACCTGAGCAAATTGATTACGTCAATGCACACGGCACCAGCACAACGGTCAACGACAAAGTTGAATCCAAAGCCTGCCGTGAAGTCTTCGGTGAAAATGCGATGAAGACTCCAATCAGCAGCACCAAGAGCATGATGGGGCACCTAATTGCCGCTGCTGGAGCAACCGAATTAATCGTTTGCATGATGGCCATTCGCGACAACGTATTGCCACCAACCATCAACTACCAAAACGAAGATCCTCTCTGCGATCTGGACTACATCCCCAACGAAGCTCGGGAAGCCGAATGCAACATTGCCCTAACCAACAGTTTCGGCTTCGGTGGACAAAACATCTCAGTCGTTGTCGCCAAGCCCAACGACTAATAAATCGTACTTTGACCAAGAACCATCCATAGACTTACCCTAAAGCGAATCGATTATGGCTCACGACTCGGAAACACAAAAACGTCTTGACGACATCATGGCTCACCCCAGTTACAGGTTGGCCTACAAGGATCCTGACTTCATTGGCTCCGAAGACTTGCGACCGTTGCGTCTTGAGATGGAACTGCTCAAGCCAGAAATGATCATGGATGAGCTTGGGATCAAGTCAACGATCGTGATCTTCGGCGGAACACAAGTCTCACCTCGCGAAGAAGGCGAACGCTTGATGGCCGAAGCCAAAGAAGCGATCGCAAAAGACCCCGACTCGCCCACAGCGAAGCGATTGATGATTCGCGCAGAACGTGTTCTTTACAAATCGCGTTACTACGAAGAATGCCGCGAGTTTGCAAAACTCGTGACCGAATACAACATGGCCAACGGCGTCGATGGCACTGAAAACATGGTGAAAACGGGCGGTGGGCCAGGCATCATGGAAGCCGGCAATCGAGGCGCTCACGAAGCTGGCGGCAAATCAACGGCACTCAACATCATCCTGCCGTTCGAACAAGAACCTAACAGCTACATCACGCCAGGATTAGCATTTCAATTCAACTACTTTGCGATTCGCAAAATGCATTTTTTACTGCGAGCCAAAGCGCTGATTTGTTTTCCAGGTGGATTCGGAACCTTGGATGAGCTGTTTACCTCGTTAACTCTCAAGCAAACGGGTCGCATGCAAGACATTCCGATCATCTTGTATAGTAAAGAGTACTGGGACGGAATTATCGATTTCCAATTCTTGGCCGACGAAGGTGTGATTCAAGACGAGCACCTTGAGCTTTTCCAATACACCGAAACGCCGCAAGAAACTTGGGACGTCATCCAGAAGTTCCACGCTGACAAATAGTAATCCGAGCTATTGCTCGTAGGCAATACGAGCCCAACACTTAGGCTCACGCCAATGAGCCGCAGGGCGATAGCCCCCGGTTTTTCGATTCAGCTGTGACCAACGCAAACGAACCATCCATTGAGCGACGAGAAGCCGTTTGCGTTTTGTTTCGAGGCCACTAGCGTAACACGTCAAACCCCACTCATAGGAGACTCCAGTGCCTGAAATTAATCTTAATCGTAAGCTTCGCATGGGAATGGTCGGTGGAGGCCAGGGGGCGTTCATTGGTGGAGTGCACCGTATGGCAGCAGCCTTGGACGGGAAAATTGAACTCGTAGCGGGTGCGTTTTCCTCCAGCCCAGAAAAAAGCAAACGCTCCGGTGAAGAATTAATGCTGGACCCGAACCGCGTTTACGCCAGCTATCAAGAAATGGCAACCCAAGAAGCAGCGTTGCCATCCGAACAACGAATTGATTTTGTCTCTGTCGTGGCTCGCAACGATTTGCACTACGACGTGGCCAAAGTGTTCTTGGAGGCCGGCATCAACGTGATCTGTGAAAAGCCACTCGCCTTTTCACTCGCACAAGGTAAACAATTGGCTGAAGCCGTGAGAGCATCCGGCAAGGTTTTTGCTTTGACGCACAACTATACCGGCTACCCAATGGTCAAAGAAGCCAAAGCGATCGTCGCTGCCGGCAAACTCGGTCGCATCCTTAAGATTGTTGCTGAGTACCCTCAAGGCTACGCCAGCAGCGCGTTTCACGACGAAGACGAAGGAGCGATCTCGAACTGGCGCATGGATCCCAGTGTTTCCGGAATATCCAACTGCATCGGCGATATTGGATCCCACGCGGAAAACTTGGTTCAATACATCACCGGACTTGAAATCGATGAAGTGGCCGCCGAACTGTCGACATTCGTCCCCGGTCGAAAACTAGACGACGATGGCAACATGTTAGTGCGATACAAAGGTGGCGCAAAAGGAATATTATTTGCGTCGCAGATTTCTGCTGGCGACGAAAACAATTTGAACGTTCGAATTTACGGAACCGATGCATCACTCGAATGGCACCAAGAACATCCAAATGAACTAACCATGAAGTTTGCCGACGCCCCACGGCAGATCCACCGTCGTGGCAACAGCTACAACGGCACTGAATGCGCCGCAAATACTCGGCTTCCGTTTGGTCACCCCGAAGCGTTCATTGAAGCCTTTGCGAATGTCTACATGGCAGCCGCAGAAGCCATCGCTGACGAAGTGCAAGGCAATTTTCCACGACCTGCGGGCTACGATTTCCCAACCGTCGACGATGGCGTAACCGGCATGGCCTTTATCGAAGCCGCCGTCAAATCGTCGCAGAACAATTCTGCGTGGACCAAGCTCGAAGGCTAGTTCAGTTTAACGACGAGCCGGAAGCTTGCGACCGCCCCATTCGGGGCTTTTAGTTGCAATGGTACGGCGTGTCTGTGGGTTTCCACCCACAGCTATGCGCGGCGGCCACATTCGTGGCGACAGTTAGTCTGGCGACAACGCTACTGTTCTGGCTTACGCGTTTTTCGCCAGAACATCCCGTCTCTAGGCTCTCTAGCCCATCGAGTCATATATCTGCACTCGGTCGGTATGCCGATCATTGATTTCGCGAAAGCGATCATGAGCCGGTTCCTGCTGGTAAGCTTCGTGACTTGCAGCATCGTCAAAGGTGACTATCAAGCAATAGTCATACGAATTGTCCACCACCGTTCTTGGCGTACCGGCGGGTTTGCCAACATGCCCTGTACTAGCGTGCAGGCTGTCGGCAAGCATCTGACGCAAGCCCGCCTCAAATTCGGCCACTTGCGACTCCGTCTGACCGGGCTTAAGCCAGAAATACACAACATGCACGAATTCGTGCTTAAATACTTGCTTTGAATCTAGTTTTGCACTCGGTTTCACTATTCATTCTCTCCATAATTTCAAACAAAAACCCACTGAAGACCATCAAATCAAAATCAGCAATTTACTTTCAATCGAACAAGAGATTTGGTCAAAAACGAACTAGTGTACTTTTAACTTTATTGCAAACGTGTACACTGATCAATTACAGGCCGCGTGTAACACCAATTAGGCCAACATTGGTCGATCCATTTTTGTAAATAAGTACCACTTCAAAAAAAGAATTTTAACCATGTTGCAAGAAACGCTAACCGAACGCCAATCAACAATATTCAATTTTATTCGAAAGATGATTGAAGGCCGAGGGTATGGGCCGACCATCCGTGAAATTGCTGAGGAAATGAGCTATCGATCGCCCAATGGGGTGATGTGTCACTTGCGAGCCCTAGAAAAAAAAGGGCTTATCAACCGAACCAGTCATCGCTCTCGATCTATCGTTTTAACAGACCAAGCGTCCGAAGAACTAAATGGCTTTCCCCTTGCTGGACGAGTTCAAGCTGGGGCGCTAATGGAAGCAGTCGAGCAAACCGAACGACTCGATGTGTCCAAACTCTGGCCACAGAAAAGCACGTTTGTCTTAGAAGTCGTCGGCGATTCAATGATCGATGCCCAAATCGCTCCGGGTGATTATGTGATCATGAAAAAACGGTACACCGCCAGCAAAGGCGATATCGTTGTGGCCCGAACTCCCGATGGCGAAGCAACACTTAAATACTGGTTCCCTGAAAAGAACCGTATCCGTTTGCAACCCGCCAACAAAAAAATGAAGCCAATCTACACCAAGACCGCTAAGGTGATTGGTGTCATGATCGGCGTCGTGCGTAAGGTGTAACCTGGTTACCTATAAGCTCGACGCGCGAGCGAGTGCATCGGTAAAGGCTCTTGGGAATGCACTTGCTTGCGCAGCGAGCTTGTATTTTAGGTGCTTTCATCAAGCAACTGCCGCTATCGGGCACTCTAGAAGAAACAAAAGAAGGCCTTAAGATTCACCTCAAGGCCTTCTTTTTTTATTTAAGTCAATCTATTGATGGCAATCAAATTTTGTCCATGAATCGGTTGACGATGTTTTCGACCAACTCCTGACGACCACTACCACTTGGAGCAGCATCGCCCTTTTCAAGCATTAAAGCTTCCAATTCTTTGAAGCCGACCGAACCAGACTCGATTTTCTGCCCAAGTTCTGACCCCCAACTTGAATATCGCTCGTCAATCACCGCTTGCAATCCCTTTTCGGCTCGAATTGCGGCAGCGATTTTCAAACCTTTGGCAAACGCATCCATGCCACCAATGTGAGCATAAAACAAATCGACTGGCTCAAAGCTCTCGCGACGAACTTTGGCATCGAAGTTAACACCTCCCGGTGACAAACCGTACTTGAGTAATACCAGCATGATCTGCGTGCACAAGTAGTAGTCCGTTGGGAACTGATCGGTGTCCCATCCCAGCAGAAGGTCACCCGTGTTGGCGTCGATCGATCCCAGTGCCCCTTGCATGCCCGCATAGTCGAGTTCATGCATCATCGTGTGACCAGCCAACGTTGCGTGATTGGTTTCAATATTTAGCTTGAAGTGGTCCATCAGATCGTACGCCCGCAAGAAGTTCAAACAAGCTGCAGCATCCGAATCATATTGATGTTTAGTTGGCTCTTTGGGTTTTGGCTCGATCAAGAACTGGCCCGTGAAGCCAATTTCCTTCGCGTAGTCGACTGCCATGTGAAAGAAGCTTGCCAAATGATCTAGTTCACGCTTCATGTCCGTGTTGTATAGATTTTGATAGCCCTCACGTCCGCCCCAGAACACGTAATTTTCACCGCCAAGGCGATGAGTGACTTCGAGAGCTTTCTTTACTTGAGCTGCCGCGTAGGCAAACACTTCCGCATTGCAGCTGGTTGCCGCCCCGTGCAAGAATCGCGGATTGGAGAACATATTCGCGGTGCCCCATAAAAGCTTGACGCCGCTTCGGTCCTGTTCTTCCTGTAGGACATCGGCAACGGCATCGAAATTATTATTGGTTTCGGCCAGCGAGTCGCCCTCTGGAGCCACGTCCCGATCATGAAACGCATAATAAGGCGCGTCCAGTTTTTCAAAAAACTCAAAGGCAACTCGAGCTCGATTGCAAGCGTTTTCAACCGAATCGGTGCCATCGTCCCAGGGACGCTGCATGGTGGCAGCGCCGAAAGGATCTGATCCATTGGCACGAAACGTGTGCCAGTAACAAACCGTAAAACGAAGGTGCTCCTTCATTGTTTTACCTTCGACCATTTCTTCCGGGTTGTACCATCGAAACGCTAAAGGATTGTCAGAATTTGGCCCCTCATAAACGATTTTTGGAATGTCGGAAAATGCAGCCATTAATTTCATTTCTTTTATGTTTTTCATCGGTTATACGATCCTAAGCTTGGATTGTACCCCAAATATCAACCTTCCGAAACGCGGCGAAACTACAAACACTTATTTCTTGCCGCCCATGTCAACAATCGCAAACAAACTGTATTAATTGCTAGTTTCAGTTTCGGTACCGAATGGGTTTTCAGGACGAGGCATCAGCACACACATCCCGATACCTAGAAAATACAACCCAGTTAGCGGGACTGCCAGCAATAGCATGCTGATTGGGTCTGCCGGAGTCAGAAACATCGACAAAACAAAAATCACCAAAATGGCGATTCGCCACTTTTCCAAATAAACTTGCACATCGATCACACCAATTCGGTTGCTGAACAACATCACCAACGGCAGCTGAAACGCCACCCCGAAACCTAGCGGCAAGAACATGGCAAAGCTCAGCCACTCGCCAATTCGAATTTCTGGCGCGATATTCAATGAGCTGTTGAACGTAAACAAAAACTCCAGCACCGGACTAAAAACGAAGAAGAATGCCATCAGCACCCCCGCCGCAAACAGCATCAAGCTGATCGGTAGAAACAGATGAACGTACTTTTTTTCGTGGGGATAGAGTCCCGCGGCGACAAACGCCCACAGTTCGTAGAACACAAAAGGAGCCGCCAGCGTTAGCCCGCCGAGTAGTCCCGCTTTAAGCCAGACAAAAAATGGTTCCGTCACCCCCAATGATTGCGGCTTGTAGTTCGTTTTGCGCCAAATTTTTAACGGTACCGTTTCCAATCGGCCAGCATTCATTTCGTCGGGCAACGAACTGGCGATCAACGCACGATTCATCTTCCGCCGCAACCCAATCGTATCACCGGCGGTCGTTGCCGGGTTTTCGATCGCCTCTTTTACTCCTGCCAACGGACGAGGCTCGGGCGGCAACAGCATCGTTGAAATTGACCAAGCCGGTTGCTCGAACAAATCCCGAAACGATTCGTCTTGGTGCAACGTCTCAACCTCCAACAGTTCATTGAATACCCGTAGCACACTCTGAAGAGCATCGTCCTTGGAACCCAAATCCGCGTTCGCGATCTGCTCGACGACCACTTGCTGATCGGTGGAAAGTTGTTGCCAGATTGCACTCAATCTGGCTGTCTGTATCGAATCAGAACCCTGCTGCTGGGACAAACGCGTACACAATTGAGTGACCTGAATTGGATCAAAATTGCCGGCGTGGAATTGATACGGCTCAAGATCCACCGCTTGCCCGAAGTTTGGAATTACCGTCTGTAAGGCGGCCACTAACTGCCCCGGGTCCACGCTAACTTCATCCGGCACCCAACCCTCTTGCAACAGCGGCAAGTACTCTGGCGGAATGTAACCGATATCCGTTTCGAGCTGCCCTTCAGCCTGAGATTTTTTGAACTTCACAACCGCTTTGTTCAACGGCAATTGTAAAATTTCAACAATCTTTTCCGCACCCAAGAATCCGATCAAGCAACCGATCGCCACCCATATCAACGACCGCACTAACACTCTCCGCAGTTCCTCTAAATGAGAACCGAAGGACATCCGGCTGTCGGCGAAGAGATCTTCGTTTGAGTCGCGTAATTTGATCATCTATGTCGTTTATTGGTGGTATTTGCGTTGTGCTTACCAAATGGCCCGGCAATGCCGGGCGGGTACTCGGCATCGCCAAACATACGATTCTGTAGACCGTAATGTAACGTGCTTCAGCGAATCGGGGATTTAGCAAACGTCTAATTTTGATTGGTCCGAGCCTGATTGTCGATGGTAAATGCGTTATTGAGTCACTTTGTCCATCGCCCCTACAAGCCACCAAGATCGGTCGACACGATCGTAGGGCCAAACAAAGGCGTAGCTACTTTCGCTTCGGTTTGATATCTTCTAAAAGAACTGACGTACGACTGAATCGGTGAGATTCTTCTACATTGAATACTTCAGCAAATTTTCAAAACATGTATCCACTTCGCTTTCAGCCATCATTTCGTCGCTATATCTGGGGTGGTCGACGCCTCGCTGAAGTGCTCTCCAAATCCATTGGCGACCAAAAAGCCGCAGAGAGCTGGGAAGTAGTGGACCACGGCGACGACCAAAGCGTGGTTCAATTTGGCTCGTTCGCCGGACGTAGCTTGCACGAACTATTGGTCGAACTTGGGGCCGACTTGGTTGGCGAAAAAACTTGGCAACGAATCAATGATGAAAAGCTACCCGCAGCGCTACAACAAAGATTTCCATTACTGCTGAAGTTCTTAGACGCCAATCGCAACTTGTCGGTTCAAGTCCACCCTGACAACCAAATGGGAGCGACGCTGTCTCCGCCTGACTTAGGAAAAACAGAAGCGTGGTACGTGCTTCACGCCGACCCCGGCGCGAAAGTTTACGCGGGCCTTAAGGCAGGTGTGACCGCCGAACAATTCGCTGCAGCAATCCAAGCTGGCACCACTGAAACATTGCTGCACGCGTTCGAAGCCAAAGCAGGTGATTGTATTTTTGTGGAAGCAGGAACGATGCATGCGATCGGCGCAGGGCTGCTGGTCGCCGAGATTCAACAAGCCAGCAATACGACCTTTCGCGTGTTCGACTGGAACCGAGTTGACGACCAAGGCAACTCGCGCGAACTGCATATCGACCAAGCCTTGACGGCAACACATTTTGACCGCGGGCCAATCAACCCGCTACCGCCGCAAACATGTGAGCATCCTGCTTGGAAGATAGTCGTCAGTTGCGATCAATTCACAATGCGGCATGGAAAGCCATCTGAAAATTGGACCACTTGCGGCGACGGCAAGTTCCGCATCTTTGCCGTAATTGGGGGATCGATGTCGATTCAGAACGACCCTTCAGAATCCCCGCTTCAACTCGGTGACACCGCCTTGCTACCGGCTTGCTTGAGCACAACTGAAATTCGAGTCGGTCAAGACGGCGTAGAGCTACTAGAGATCACTATCTAACAACCGTCTCGAAAGCTCGAATCTTCCAAGCGATCACGCCGATCGTCGACGCGACAATGTCATCACGATTCCAAAAATTACGCAGCAACTCAGTCCTGTTGGTTCTGGAACTGCATCGATTTCAAATGTCCCAATCAAGG
>CAZHCH010000029.1:23541-36715 GCA_964530985.1 uncultured Pirellulaceae bacterium
GGTCTAGGGGGTCCGGAATTGAGTATTCAAAGGTTGTCGGGTTGGATAGGGCGTCACGAGAATTGATGTCAAACACGAGTTGGTCAAAGCCAGAATCAATAGAACCAATTACAGTAACGTCTGACGTCACGCTAGTAACGACAGCAGCCGCACCTAAAGCAGTTTCATTAAGATCCAGAGTGATTTCACCTCCGGTGAGTGGAACCAGTTGGGCTCGGCAAGTAGAGCTCGAAACTGCGACCGCCACGAATGTGATAACCGTGATTGCAAAAAGTTTAAGCGATTTCATTATTCTATCTTTTTGTAAAAGTTATTAGCCGCTGAAATTTGGATTCAAAACGCGCTATTAATAAAAATGATGAGAGCAAATTTCGATACAGTCGTATTGAATTGGCCAAAGCTAGATAGATGATAATTGGGAAATAATTATCGTCTATGAAATCAAGTGTCCCATCCACTATTTTTTTCGGTTATCTCTGGTCAGAAATTTAGTTCTGTGATGGTCGTCTTAATGAAATTACTGCCTACCTTCCTAGTAATTTGCAAGGAGATACTTGTTGTTCCGTTTAGACTTATTGTCCCGTTGAGTGTTCCGTTTAGGTTAAATAGAGATACAATTCGGCCTTTACCGGTGGCCTAGAAATGACTGCCGTATCGTGGTGGTGTGGTGGTCCGGAGGATGGAAAGGCACTTCAACCTCCACTGCCAATGCGATACCGATCTAGAACGCACCTTCGGAATCCCCGCTGCGCCTCCGCAAAACAGGCAAGCTGTCAGTTTGTCCATGCGCAGCACAACTGAAATCGCATCGGTAAAAGAGTGAGAGTGTTGAACTACGACAGATGCTGACCTAGCAATACCGCCGAAAGCTGGACCAGTTTTTAGAACATGGCCAGTTCGTTTACGCTAACCAAAATTGGTCTCATCTGAGTTCTATCAATAAGAAAAGCCGCCGTTCAATTCAACCCACCACTTAAACGGATGCAGCCCTATCGGAGCTGTGATCGTCTCATGTTTTTACATCGAATATCATTGATGCCAACAACACTCGACTAGAACTTTGGCGATAGATGGCTGGGGCCGATCACACTGTCCAATGCGTGAGTGCCAGGCCCAACGATACCACGGTCGTTTTCATACACGAGGTCCTCGCCGTACGCAGGCCCCGAAACAAACATCACTCGTCCGTCGCCGAACAAACAATTTTGTCCGTCGCCACCATGATTTAGGCTCTGCCGATCTGAGCGACTGGACGGTTGGTCGGCCAGCAAAACTACGTCTGCGATACCGGCTCGTGGTGCTTGATAGCGATCGCCGTCTTTATAGCCCATCGAGTAACCAAAGTGGCCGCCCATGGTTTTACGGTAATGCGAACGTTGTGTTTCGGTTTCGGCGGCTTCAACTTGCTCGACCGATGGGATCACCACTGGAGCAACATCGACCAGCCCAGCACATGCCAACAGCGAATCGTTTTTTAGCAAGCCTGCATCTTTCAAGATCGGGCCGTAGCAACCGCTGGCAGCAAGATTTCCTTGACCGGGGATCGCTACAAATCCACCTTCATGAATCGAGCTGTAGTCCATGAAGGCCATGCCAACCTGTCGCAAGTTGTTTTGGCAAGCAGCCAACCGGCCTTGATTGCGACTGTAGTTCAACGCGGGGAACAGTAAGCCAGCCAAAACGGCCAATGCCGCCACGCCAACCAACATGTCTCTCATCGACCAAGAAGATATCTTGAATTCGCCGCCGCTGGCAAGCGTATTCAGCTGTGGTTCAGTGTCTACTGGAGCAGTGACAGAGGCGGAATCTTCGGTGATTGAATTTCCGACGGTCGCAACTTCAGCGACGGTGTTTGTATTGTGTTCGCTAGGCTCAACGGCAGCGGCCGGAGCAGGTGTTGGGTTGGGCTGGAGTTCGCAGCCTTCTTCCCAATCAATGTTGGTTTGATCGAGGAACGCCAGTCGCGATGTGGCTGATTCGGTGTCCCAGTTGGCGACGGCTTCGCAGGTGCGTCGGGCTAACCCCGGGCGATAACCTTTGCTATCAATGCTGTCCAGCGGAGCCAGTGCGGCCTTGAGGTCTAGCAGTGATTCTTCAAGGGCTGGATCGTTGTCGATTTGTTGCTGTAGGTCACGTTGTTCTTGAGCGTCCAGTGCTCCCAACACGTAGCCTAGCAAATCTTGTTGCGAGGAATGATTCACGTTAATGGGTCTCTTATTATCTTGTTACGCCGCGTGATCACTATCGAAACCGAATTAGCGGACAGTCCCTGACCGCAATTGGTTTTGTCAAAATACTAATCAACTTGGCTCGTGGTCCAGACATTGATCAATTGCTTGATCGCAGTGTTTAAACGACTCTTAACTGTTCCGACTGGGATCTCCAAAACCTCAGCCGCTTCACGGTACTTCATGCCTTGAAAGTAAACCAGATGAATGACCGTAGCCATCGACTCTGGCAACTTGTTCAATGCCGCCCGCACCAATTCGGTTTGCTCTTTGCTTAACGCCTGCCCCTCCGCCGAAGGCAATTCGCTCTCCAACAAATTCGCATGCGTTAGATCATTTGACCCTGACGAATCAGAGTTTGGCACATCCAAAGACAACTTGGCATGTTTTTTATTGCGACGACGCGAATCGATTGCTGCGTGCGTTGCGATAGAATACAACCAAGGGCGGAAACGCCGGCCTTCTTGGAACGTGTGGGCTTTTGTATGGACCGCTAAAAAAGCAGTCTGAAAAACGTCTTCGGCTTGCTCAGCATTGCCAAGGTACCGTCGTAGATAGTTGAACAACTCTCGCTCGTACCGGTATACTAACTGCGCGTACAACTCCCGATTACCGGTCGATCGATATTCGATAAGTAGTTGTTCGTCAGTCACAGTACTGGTACGTGCTTTCAATTGTCGTGAAATGTAGCTCGGTTCCGTCATCACAGCATACATGGTTAGATACGCATCTTATCGCGGTTGGGTTCGAATGAAGCAGCAAAAAAACTGTTTTTTAGTGCTTGCAACCCGTCCTTTGGGATGCGACTCCTTAAAAATGGTACGAATCGTTGTTTCAGACCGAATAACCCGCAGGTTGGTTCGCCAACAAATTTGCTGGCTGGCTCCTTTAGGTTCGTGTCTGGTCGCGTTTCGGCGATGCTTTCGGGTCTGTTTTTAATTATCGGAGACCGGTTTGACACGTTTGGTCGCCGTCGTTCTGTGCAAAATTGGATTTCGCAAAAAACTTGCTGAAGCTCTCAAACAACTCGTTTGAAGTTCAGCTGATTACCCTCTCAAGCAAACCGCGTGCCGGAAGGAAAACTTATGAGTTCAAAACGCTATCAATGGATGACAGCAGGCGACGTAAACGCGTTTTTTGGCTTGATTGTGGACAATATTGCCAACCTGCTACTGCTGTGCACATTGCTAGCGGTCTATAAGGTCCCTGTAGAATTTTCACTCGGTTACATGGTTCCGGGAACTGCCATCGGCGTGCTGGTGGGCGACCTAATGTTCTTCGCACTTGCATTTTGGTTGGCACGTAAAACAGGTAACAAGCAAGTTACCGCTATGCCGCTGGGGATCGATACGCCCAGCTTGATTGGAATGGTGTTCTTAGTTCTTGGGCCGGCTTATAAGGCAGGCCTTGACGATTTGTCGCCGCATGACGCTGCGATGCAAATGTGGCATATTGGCATGTGTGCAATTCTGGTGACGGGAATTGTAAAGGCCGTGCTGGCGTTTTTCTCGAACTGGATTCACCGAGTGTTCCCGCGAGCTGGCTTGTTGGGGTCGCTAGCAGCAATCGCTTTGGTGCTGATTTCGTTTTTGGCAATTCCCGATATGGCCGCTCATCCGATCGTCGGCTTTCTATCGCTGACGATGGTGGTCGTAACCTTGGTCGCCCGGCAATCATTGCCGTTTAAAATCCCAGGCGCGTTGGCGGCGGTGCTGATTGGTACGGTGTTGTTTTATCTCTGTATGGGGGTAGAGGCCAGCGGGCTAGTTGGTGTCTCCCCGAAAGAAACTATTTTCCCAGCACGAGAAGCCATTACCCCGGCGCTATTCCCGATGGAATGGTTGGAAGCGTTTCGCTTTGAGTGGTTAGAGGCGATGCCGAAAATCGTACCTTACCTGGGTTTCATTTTGCCGTTTGCATTTGCGACGGTGATCGGCGGCATCGACTGCGCCGAGAGTGCTGTGTCGGTTGGCGACGAATACAAGAGCAGTCACGTGATCGGTATCGAAGCGTTTGCAACCTTGGCGGCCGCGTTCTGTGGCGGTGTGATTCAAACGACGCCTTACATCGGACACCCAGCCTACAAAGCGATGGGAGGGCGAGCAGCCTACGCGCTGGGAACTGCGTTGTTTATCGGTGGAGCAGGGGTGATCGGTTACTTCGGTTACATTTTCCAATTCATCCCCAAAGAAGCCGTGGTGCCGATTCTGTTGTTCATTGGCATCGAGATCACGGCGCAGAGCTACCTTGCTACGCCGCGTCGGCATTATGCCGCTTTAGCGATGGCTTGTTTTCCGGCGATAGCCAAACTGATCACGATCATGTTGAAAAAGCTCCAAGCGGTTCCTGTCAACGAAGATTTGTTTTTGACCATCAACGTTTTGGCCGGCGGTTTTATCATGACCAGCCTGATCTGGGCGTCCGCGACAGCTCGGATTATCGATCGGAGGTTCTGTTCGGCTGGGATTTTCTTTTTGGCCGGTGCCGCAATGTCGATGTTTGGCTTGATGCACTCGCCGTTGCCCGACGATCAGATGTTTTTGCCGCACCAATTGTTTGATTCCAACGTGATGGACTTCAAACAATCCTCGATCGCGATCCAGTTCATCTGTACTTACCTACTTGCCGCTGGACTGATGTTCGGTCTAGGATTCCTGCTGAAAGACCAAGTAACGCCGATCGATTCTGATAAAGACTACGAGAACCTAACATGACGCTCTCAAGAAAACTTGAGCCCGAAGTGATGGACTCCGCCGAAGATGCGACGCAATACAATGACATGGATCACGCCGACGTGAACCAACAATTCGTCGACGAATTCCTGCTGTTTTTGGGCTCGCAAGCAGGCTTCAAATCACGATTGGACGACGATACCGGAGAACTAATCAGCGTGCTGGATGTTGGTACGGGAACTGCATTGATCCCAACGATGCTGTGCGACCAATACTCCGCGTTCAAAGTAATGGCTGTCGATATGGCAACCAGCATGCTAGAACTGGCCAACTACAACGTACAAGCCAGCTCGCTGGGTGATAGAATTCAGCTTGATTTGGCTGATGCCAAGGATCTGGAATACGATTCGGAAATGTTCGACGTCGTGATGTCCAATAGCATCGTGCATCACATCCACCAACCCGAGCAATGTGTGGCTGAAATGCTGCGTGTGCTCAAACCCGACGGAGCGGTCTTCGTTCGCGACTTAATGCGCCCGCAAACGATGGAGACATTAGAAACGATCGTGCAAACCTATGCGGGCGAAGAAACCGAGTACTCCCAGCAGCTATTCCATCAATCACTGCATGCCGCATTGACACTGGACGAGATCCAACAGTTGGTAAGTGATTGCGGCTGGAATCCAGATGGCGTTAAAGCGACCTCGGATCGCCACTGGACCTGGGCAGCCTTCGCATAGAACGCCAGTGCCTGCAATTAATCTCCAAAAAAACAGGCTCTCCTGTTACCTAGCCAACACTGACCACCGTTGGAGCACCCTTAGCGGTGGCTAAGGTCACATTCCAGCGACATGACGCAAAAATAACATAGTTGTGACACAGCAGGCGGAGACAAACGTCGAATGCAAGATTACTATTATCCGACTGACAACCAATGGTTATCGATGTGAAGACACGCCGCATAGCAGACTTTAACAGTCATCGAGAGTTTGCGGCAAAAACCAGCTTAAATTGGCGAAAAACACCACTCTGCGACTTGGCATAAAAGCTGCATGGATGGAACCAAGAAGCTCCCCAAGTATCAACCGGCAAAGTGAGTAAGAACAATGGAATTTGCAATTCGTAAAATCGGCGCCCGCGGAATTCAACGCTACGGCCTCATGATCGCATCTTTACTTTTAGGCCTAATCGCCTGCCAGTTCATCAAATAATTTTGGCCGGCCATCGCCTTTGTAGGCCAAAATACTAACTACTAAAAGCCAGCCGCTGACATGCGGCTGGCTTTTGTTCGTACCAATGAACCAATCATGATTTGTCTACGTAACAGCACCGAATCGTTTTATTGAACTTCACGATGGAGTCCACTAACATCGGCAAGACGCCCTTGATAATCTGTCCGACGGATAAGGGTATCTGGATGCCGACGCACGTTAAAGCACATTTCTTTCTTTTGCTAACTTTGCTGTCACTGCTTGGCAGTGTAGCGGGGCAATCGCTATCCACTCAACCAGTCAAGTTTGACGTACCCGCCATCCTTGCTGCCTCTGTAGAAGCAGTTGACTTCGACGCGCATGACACACTGGCGGATCAGTTATTGCAGATTGCAATCCCTGTTTCATCAGAGATTCGAACCCAGTCCAAACAAACCATCAGCGCGTTTCGGTTTGATATTTTTTGGAACCAAGTCGCGTACCCAGTTCAGGACTACTCGCCTAAAACGCAAACCATCTCAGAAATACAAGGTGAAATCACTACCGAAACAGCTCAAGAAACCAAATCTAGCTTTGGCTTGAATCTTAACGCTGACCTTCAATCGATCGTAAGTGGCGAAGCGTTGGCAGAGTCAGGCACATCCGATTCGGTGACAAAAAAATTCACACAATTGCCGAGCCAGTCCGTCCTAGTCGCTAGCGGAACCAGCCACCGTGGCACGGGCGTTTTCTTTCGCTTCGATCGCTCTAGCCAAACTGCTCTTGAAGGCGGGCGTCAGCTGATGGCACAGTTTCTAGTGCCACCTGATTGGCGAGCAGGAATTTTGCGGGTCAACTGCTTTGCCATCGGCACAACGAGTATTTTTGGTAGCTGGGAAAACCCTTTTGAAACGTCGCGAACTTTTGTTGTACCGGTTTATCGTCAAGGTGATTCGCAGGCCAAAGCCGCCGCAGTAAAATTCGCAGGAGCCGAACAACGTTTGCGATTGGCTTGGCGGCGCCACCAAGCTTCTCAACCAAAACCCAAACCACTGCCATTTCCAACCTTTTTAGTAAGCGCCACCGCTGGCAACAACAGGTTGCCGCAGCAGTGGGCGCACTTGTTAATTCAAACTGGCAACGATGACTACTTAGAAAAGTACCGCTCGCGACTACCGTTACCCCTGCAAACCAGCGCCGACAACTTCGTCGCTGCTCGGCAAGCCCTGAACGACCTGCATTGAAATTAACCGCTTGCCGTGGACATTCGTGTCTCTGGACCACGCACAAACAAGCCAAGGCTAAGCTTTCTTTTTCAAGGCCAGTGCTAACGCTTGGTCTTTAGTTTCCAACTCGCCGTCTAGCTGTTTGGCCCGGCATTCGTCCAGTAGTGCCTTGAACGCAGGCCCTGGCGAAATGCCTGCTTCGATTAGATCTTGGCCGGTCAACAACGGCTCCGGTGCGAGCTTGTCTTTTGCCCAGCTTAATCGCTCTCGCAAAAACTCTGCATTGTCGGCAGCCCCACACGCCTCCACCAACGCGACCGCCGACTCTATATACGGCGATAACAATAGCGGTTGAATTTGTGACCAAGGACGATTGAGACAGTCCGATAGAATGGCTTGTTTGCTGCTGGCAAATTCAATTTTCTTGCGCTGCTCGTTGGAGAGCTTCCAACATTGCATAATCACTTCAGCGTTAGCCGACTTTAAAATCGGATTCAGCAAAATTGCAGCTGCCGCACAAAAATCGTCTGGCTGAAGCCTAGACAATTGAGCAAGCGTTTGTTGCCATTGGTCTTCGGACGCAAAAAGCAGTCGACCGTCGGGAATTACCTCAGTCAGCAAATTGGACTGCCGTAGCAACCTTACCGCCGTCGATCGATTTCGATCCGCCAACATTCGTAGCATCTCCACTCCAACTCTCTCGCAACTAACAGCAGAAATTTCAGCCGCTCGCCGCTGGATCGCCTGCAGTGTTTTACTTTCAAGTTCGAACTGAAACTTGGCTGCAAAGCGAATTCCACGCAACATCCTTAATTTGTCCTCTTCGATGCGTTGATCGGCCAGCCCAATCGCGCGAATTTGTTTGGCTTTCAAATCATCTAACCCGCCAACGAAATCGATTACTTTGTCGTTCGCCGGATCGTAGAACATTCCATTGATCGTGAAGTCTCTTCGCAACGCGTCCTCGCGAGCGTCAGTAAACTCAACCGTATCGGGACGCCGTCCGTCAGAGTATCCACCGTCACGTCGAAACGTAGCGACTTCGATCGGATCGACAGAGCGCGGACCCAGCACCGTAATTACTCCGAAGGAAGCACCAATAGCCAGCGTTCGTTGATGTCCGAAAATGTCTCTTACCTGGTCAGGCGTAGCGGCAGTGGCCACGTCGTAGTCTTTGGGCGTCAAACCAAGCAGCTGATCACGCACACAGCCGCCGGCCCACAAGGCTTGGTGGCCAGCTTCCTGCAACTGTTGGACAACTTTAATCGCAAAGGCGCGAGAATTCATAAGGAGATCGTGGTTAACTTTGCGACGAACGAGTAGACTAGCGTTTTGTCAGCCATAAGTCTTTGGAATCAGCGGCAACTGGATTCACCAGAATCAGGCTGGCTAAAGTTTGCCTGAAGTCCGGTGGCTTCGGCTACCCTAAATTTCAATATTGACGAAACACTAGGGATAATTCTTAGACTGTTTTTATAGGATCATGTTCATGAATCAAACGCCAGAGAATGCGTTTCCGATCGAAATCTCGGTAACTGAGGTGAAGCAACTGCTAGATTCCGGCGACTTGCTACTGGTCGACTGCCGCGAACAGTCAGAATACGATCACTGTCGGATTGAAGGTTCGCTGCTAATACCAATGAAAGAGACGCCTGAGAAGCTAGATTTGCTCAAGCCTCATCAAGACAAGCAAATCGTCATCCACTGCCACCTCGGCGGTCGCAGCATGAAGGTAACTCAGTACTTACGCGAGCAGGGATTCGATAAAGCACAAAACATGGCGGGCGGAATCGATGCGTGGAGCCTCGAAGTCGATCCCTCCGTGGCACGTTACTAGGCAGTCAGCGGAAACCAACCTGTCGCCACTACGTCATCTATCGCTTGGATCGCTGACAGCGCAAAACAAAAGCCGAAACCAGTGGCTTCGGCTTCCGTTGATTTGAATTATTTCACAAGCAAACTTTAGGCGGCCCCAACCAATTCCAAGAAGAACGTCAGCACGCTTTCACCAACAACTTGATCCGCCGGTAACCAAAGGTTTTGAGCAAGATTGTAAGCCACCATGCCGGCAGGCAACATCAGCAACAAGACACCGCCTAGGCTAATAATCTGAGCCACCGAGTAAGGCGACTCCTCAATCTCCGCTGCTACACCTATCCCAGCAGGTGCCAAACCAGCGTCGTAGCCACCATCATCGTAGCCGCCACCAAAGCCATCGTCGAATGCGGCCTCTGCTTCAACTGGCTCGAAACCGTCATCGCCCAAAACAGTAGCTACCGAATCGTCGGCATAAATTTCAGAGTCTTCAAGCGCAATCACTTGTGACCCACTTGTGTCGTCCTCCTCGTCCATTGAGCTATCCAATGGCGTCAGATTGAAGTCGTCTTCTTCAAGCATCATCGGTGAGTCATCATCGTCAAGTTCGACAATTTCTTCGCTGCCCATCGCGTCAATGTCCGACGCAGCAAGATTAAGCTCGCCACTCTCGGCTAATGAAATGCCGCTGGAGCTTGCCGCTAAGTTAATGCCGCTCTCATTTGCCTCGAGTTTGATTTCTTGACTTGAATCACTATCATCCAAAATCAAATTGCCGCTGTCTTCGAAATCGCTGCCCAATTCGGCGCTGTCCTCGAACGACCCACTGTCGTCGCCGAATGTGAAATCATCGCCAGAATCAGCAATCAACAGATCATCGTCGCTGCCACCGAGTAATATAGCTGATTCAGTAGCCTTAACGCTACTTTTACTTGCTAGGTCATCATCGTTGGCCGCTAATTTCCGGCTGTCAGAAGCCATCTTCAGGCTGCTACTACCAAAGGACAATTTATCTTCGTCGTCATCCAATACACTATTTGAGTCTGAGCCTGATGACTTGGCAGTGTCGGAGGCATTGTCGGCAAGCAATCCTGAATCTTCCAATCGAATACCCGAATCGTCCAAATCAATCGAGCCGGAATCATTGTCCAAGTTGATGGCAGTAGATTCTGGTTGAGCAAGTTCGACGGATGAGTCTTCGATGTATTCAGCAGAATCGAGATCCTCAACCATCCCTTGTACAGCCGAATCTTCCATTAACAAGCCTGACGACTCGCTCAGATCAAAACCAAAACTCTCGCTCAAGTCACTAGCGACCTTGGCAGCCTCAGACATATTCAAACTAATATCTCGCTCACCTGCAACTCGCTCGAGCTCGGACATTTTGAACTTCCAAGTAGTCCCGTCCTTATAGCCAAAAATCTCATTTTCCGCCCTAAGTTCCGAGACTTGTTCGACCGTCATTCCAAGAATGCGAGCGGCTTCGTCCATTGGAATTAGATTTGACATAAAGTGTGACTCCTGCTGCGTGTCTAGCAACGAGATATTGGGGGACGATTTTTAATTGAACTGACACTGAAACAGTTCAGCTACATCGAAAACGGATTATATAAGAGCGAGAAAACTGTAGGGAATTTTGTCTGCGAGAAGTGGCGATTGCTAATTATACTTCGCATTCGTTTAATTTCGCGGACTATGATTATTTTATTTGAAAACTGCCGAAAAACGGAAGTGATTTCTACTTCTTTTGACTTGTTTTTTAGCTGACTTGGAAATCGAGTCAAACTAAAGCCAACATAAAACGACAAAAACCCTGACTATACCTGTCCGATTGACAAGTTTTCCACGATTTAGGCGTCTCAAGGTGGGATGAACTTTGTGCTCTTAAATATCTGGTTGCAGTTGCTCCGGCTATCTACACAAAGCCACTGAGTCTTTTCTCGGCACTTCTGGGGCGCAAAATAAGGCGTTTACTAGTAGAAACAACAGCATCGATACAACCGGTTCATCTTTCGGCTGCCAACATAGAAAACCAACGCTACGACCTGCGTATCTGACAAAAACCGCACGGCTTAACATGTGCTGGACAAAGCTTCTCCAAGGGCCCCTTAGCCACGGTCAGCTTCTCGCCGTGCCAACTTCAACCACCAATCGGAGACTAGCTACTGGCACTTCGATAGCTGGCGAGGGCTTTTTTGAACACCCAACGACTGGCCAATAAACTCCAAATCGCCGCCAACACGGTATAGCCAGCCAACGCCCACTCCCACCAATTCCAATCAGCCCCCAAAGGCTGGGCCAATACGCGAGCGGGAATATTCGACACCACCAGTACCGGCACGACGAACGTAAACGTCCCCCACAATCCCATGCCGATTCCATTCCGCTGGTAGATCTCCATCGGATAGCGATAGAAGTTGGTAATGTAAAACCAAAAGTTATACAGATTTTGATTTCGACCAAACCAAATGCTCGTCGACGCCAAAGTGATCATCACGCTGTACATGATCACCGCACCGCAGCACAAAAAGAAACCGAACGCCAACAGTACGAACGGATTCAGCACTTTGGTTAAATCCCCCGACATATTGTTAAGCGAGGAAATGATCAACGCCACGCCCAGAAAACCGTTGGGAAGCTGCGCCCAATTAACGCGAGGAAATGAAATCAAAAACTGCGTGTCGATCGGCTTCAACAACGCGAAGTCCAGGTTCCCCGTCCGAATCAACTCACTGAACTCTTCGGCGTTGGCCATGAAGAACGTTTGGATCAAACTATTAACAATCCACACCGTTCCCAAAAAGACAAAAAACTCGTTTTCTTGCCACCCCGTTCCACGACCGATCTCCGGCGTAAAGTTGTAAATAATTTTGAACAAACCCCAGTTCATGATTGCCCATGAAACCGACGAAATGCACTGCAAAATGAAATTCAGTCGGAACGACATATCTCGAACCAACGAGTTTCGCGCGAACGTGAGGAAGACTTTTACATAGGACGGTTGCATAAATTATCCTCCGTAGCCGCTATAACGTTTGATGCCGCGCCACCATAGCACCCGCGACAACACGACGAAAAACACGACCCAGCCAACCAACACCGCCAGCCCTTGGTACATCGCTACCCCTTCTACTTTTCCTAAAAAGACTGCCGCTGGAAAATAAGCCAAGTATTTAAACGGCAGGAAATCGACAACCAGTCGAGCATTGAAGGGCTCGGTTGGGAGTAATTCCAAAGGAAACATGTGCCCTGACAGAAGAAAGTTCATCAACATATAAATGAAGGTCAGCGAAGTAACTTCTAAAAACCAAAACGAAATCAGGCCGATGCAGTACTCCAAAAAGAAGCCCAGTAAAAAAGCCAACAGCAACGAACAGTAAAACACAACCTGCACCTCCGCCGGCGGCCAACCACGTTCAAAAAATCCTCCGCAACTATAAAACACGATCGAAAAAGGAATGATCGCGATCAAGTAATAAACCAACTTATGAGCGATTCGCTGCATCAACAAACAGCCTTGCATATCCACCGGTTGGATTAAAAACTTTTTCACTTCGCCATCGCGAACTTGCCGAGCAATTCCGGAAGTCAGCCCAGGCATGCTCGAAAAAGCGCGACTGATAATCACCATCAAGTAATAGGCGACCATGTCTCCGTAGCGATACCCGGCAATGGCTTTATCCGGCCCCTCGGCTGATTCCGCTGATCCGGCAGTCGAAATCACATCGTAGATCGCCCACCACAGAAAAATCTGCGTCAACGTCGGCAGGAACCTCATCAAGGTTCCTAGCATAAAATCCGCGCGGTAGACTAATCGCTCGTTGATCGAGATCTTAAAAAACGTCCACCATGTGACGGCGTCGGCAAGCATTAAACTAAGACCAGTGGTTGCAATACAGTTGAAACAAAAACATCCAAACCGGCACGAGGCCGAACTCCAAACTCACCCTAACGTTACTTCGCCAGTTCGGCTTCTTGAGCCTTTTGAGCTTGGCTGAACACGTTCGAGATCACCTCTTCCAACGGTGGGTCCTCGACCACCA
>CAZHCH010000030.1:0-35432 GCA_964530985.1 uncultured Pirellulaceae bacterium
TATTGTTTGTATCACAGCTATCACAAGTGTTGGTACTGCTGCTAACGGTGCGTTCAATAACGTTGCCACTGAAATGGGAACAATTCCTGGCGGTGGTGGCACTCCTTAATATGCTTGCTGCTTGACAAATTTGTCGGGATAGGAGCATTGCTCTGAGCATTGCTCTACATTTCAGCGGGTCGCGTTTAGTTACTTGCTGATATTAGAAAAATGACGGGATTTGCCCCTCCAGTACATTTTGTCGGAGTGGGCTTTTCTCGTGTTATTACAAATGAAGTGAAAAAACAACTTTAGTTTGGACCTTTGTCCAACTGACTTATTGAGCTGATCCACAACAGTTCAGAACTACATCAACACAAAACAGATTAGCTCCCCAACTATCTGCCCGAACTAAGAACGAGGAAATCAAATGGAATGGTTAGCGGCACAAGGCGCGCAGCAACAAGCATTCGAAATGATTTGTTGCGTTTTTACCATCATTGCAGCGTTCATAAGTTTCATGATGACGTTACGAGCCTGATGCCGGATTAAGGTCGGCTGAAATTGACTGATCTCCGTTCCGATTTCAAGTGGGTGCATAAGGATATTCAAATGAACGAAATTTTTACATCAATGAGTGACAACTGGGTTTTTTGGGTTGTCAGTGTTTTTGCTGTGATTGCTGCGTATATCGATGGCAAAGAACTGCGAGTACCAAATAAGTTGACATTTCCAATGATCATCGCTGGGTGGATTTTCTGCACTGTCAATGCAGCAATGACTGGCCAAGGTTGGTACGTAGGCTTGGGTTACAGCTTACTAGGTACAGCAACTGGTCTTGCTACACTGCTTCCCGCTTATGCTATCGGTGGCATGGGTGCTGGCGACGCAAAAATGATGGCCGCTATCGGTTCTTGGCTGGGAGCAACCATTGTGCTCTGCTCGTTTTGCGTTGGAACCATCGTCGGCGGCATTATGGCAGTGATTATGATCGTGTCAGCTGGCGACATTATGAAACACTACTATCAGTTCTTTATGATTTTGAATGAGTTTCAAACGGTTCGTGATCCAGAGGAACTTGCTAAGATCGCAACTGAACGCAAAACAACCATGCGTCTATTGCCGTATGGAATTCCAATGGCAATCGGGACTGTTCTTTATCTGGCTTGGACTGGAAAACTGGTCTAGTCGTAATGTTCGGTCCATATGGCCTGTGACGAATTTGACCGGAAATCGTACCTGTAAATGATTTTTACGGAAGTCTAGTCAAACTAGACGAAAGACATCTTAGAGCGTGCTGGCATAACTGCTGGCACGTCCTTTGCCATGGAGCGGCGAAGAATTCAAGGACGATTTCAATGCCCAACTTACGGGTTAACAATGAACTAGCGTGGCTTACACGCGCGTTTTACACCCCACATACAATTTTAGGTTCACTCTCATGAAGTCAAAGTCCTTAATCCTGCTAGTACTCTCGATTGGCTTCGGTGTAGTCGCGGCGATCGGTATTAGTCAAGTTATGAATGGTCGCGTTAATGCTGAAACAACAGCAACTCCGATGGGGTCTGTGCTTGTTGCTACAGGGCCACTTGATCTCAAAGCTAGATTAACCGAAGAAAATGTTAAAATTGAGAGTTGGCCAGCTGCTATCATTCCGCCAGATGCTGTTTCAAATATGGAAGAAATTATCGACATGGTAACCTTGTCTCGTATGAGTCAAGGAATGCCGATCGTACGAGGAGCGATTCAGCACAAAAATACTGCGGCCAGGATTCCGATTCCCGAGAATATGAAGGTTTTTGCGATCCGAGTTTCGGCAGATCAAACGGTTGGCAACCTATTAAATCCTGGGGACAAGGTTGATGTGATTGGTGTTTTCAAAAAGCGTGATGCGAAAAGCCGTCAAACGATTACAACCTCAACGACTTTCCTGAAGGCTCTGCAGGTCTACTCTATCGGCAACAAAACCACGATAGATCCGACCAAACAATCAAAGAATCCATCGGCGGTTTCGATCGTAGGCCTGTTAGTCACTGAAAAACAGTCCGAAGCATTAGTTTTTGTTCAAGATACTGGCAGTATCAAGCTGGTTCTTCGTGGCGATGACGTCGAAAACACGGGTGAAGTTGGACCACTGGAAGAGATAAAAAGTGAACTATTAGCCGCAGAAGAAGAATTTGCTCCAAGTCCAGGAGTGAAAACGGTCATGGACATTTGGCTTGGAAATGAATCCAGTACGACTGAATTCGGTCGTGATGGTTCTCGAGTGAGAAATGTGAATGTTGGTCCACGTGGTGGAGATGCTAGCGAAGGCTCGGGGAAACGCGAGCCGGGGACTAGCGAAGGTTCGGGAAAACGCGAGCCGGGGGGCAGTGGGGGAAAATACAGTGACCAGGATGAGTTTAGCGATCGCGGGGATAGTAATCGCGGAATCGGTGACGATCAATATCCCGGTGAATAGTTTCGAATAGATTCTTCGTGAAACAACTATTTTGTTGTTCCCCTGACGGTTGTCAGCAAGCTTATTTAGTTTAGCTGGCAACCACTGAATCAAGGATGATCATTCAGGGAAAATACAGACGGCTTAGCCCAAGCCATTTCGCGAGGATTCACGGATGATTTTGCGACCCACACTGCGGTTGATTGTTTTTGCCGTCGCTGCCATAGCGACTTACTCCCAAGCGTTTGCTTTTCAGGCGACCGGCGAGCAAATTTTAGTCACTCCGGATATGACGGAAATTGACTTGATTGCAGGTGCCAGCCAGCCACTTCGGTTTGAGTACCCGATTCCCAAATTGTTGGTGCAGGTTCCCGAAGTAATTGATGCTAGCGCTATTTCCGCAAGCGAAATTTTGCTGACTGGCCTGAAGCCGGGTATTTCTTCGCTAACAGTTGTCGACAATCAAGGCAATACCCAGACTCTGACAGTGTCGGTTAAGATTGATGTTCGAATTCTTCAACGAGCGATCGAGAAAATCTTTCCGTCCTCACAAGTTTCCGTTGAAGCACTAACCAACAAGGTCGTGCTTTCAGGTTACGTATCTGATTCTGAACAAGTAATTAACGTAATGCAGCTTGCTGAAGATTATTTTCCAGAGGGCGTGATTGGAAATATGCGTGTCGCAAAGTCTCCGAATGTTGCGATTCAAGTTAAAATTTATGAAGTCTCACGTACAAAGCTACGTCGCCTAGGCGTCGATTGGGCTTTCTTTGGGCCAGACTTCTCTGCAGTTTCTTCTTTTGCTGATGTCATTCAACAGTTTTCCACTGGTGCTGCTGGATCGGCAGTTAGCGGAGCTGAACAATTCAGTGCCGCAGTCGTAGACGATGGAAGGCGACTAAATGCTTTTATCGAAGCTCTTGAGCAACACAATATCGCAAAATTGTTGGACGAACCGACGCTAGTCGCCAAGGATGGCCGCCCAGCTGAGTTTCTATCGGGCGGAGAAATTCCATTCCAAGCAGCTTCAGGTTTGGGGACCAATTCGATTGAGTTCCGACCTTTCGGAACAAAGCTAGACATTGTTCCAATTATTTTAGGTCGAGGTCGGCTGACGTTGGAGGTTCGGGCGGAAGTATCTGAAGTTGATAATTCGATCAGCACGACTGGTGTACCAGGATTCCGAGTGCGTCGGGTAAACACTGCAGTTGATATGCCTGTTGGCCACACACTTGCTTTAGCTGGTGACTATCGCGAAGAGGTTGAGACGCTTAAGCGTGGAGCTCCAAAGCTAATGGACCATCCTTTTTGGGGGGCGGCGTTCCGGCGAACGGAAGAAGTGAAAACAGAAACTGAATTGGTGTTCTTAATGACTCCGCGATTTATCGATGCGGTGGAAGCAAACAGGATTAAGCGAAATCCGATCGGTAAAGCTTCTGAGTCTCCATCGGATCGTGAGCTATATATTAACGGTCACACTGAAGTGCCGCCTTGCCCAGCCGACGGTTGTGAAGCGCCTGATGGTTTCCGTACTCGAATCAATTCTGATCCAACTAACCAATATCGGACAGCTCCAAGCGACCAACCGGTGTTTGCTCCAACTTTTAGCAAGGCCCAAGGATCTACTACTAGAAATCGACAAGCAAGTGGTTTTAGTTGGCCTAAACGTTAAGCGACTGTCAATATGAAGAAGCGGTCTGGCAAGCCGCTTCTTCACGATGTTGATAGCAACAGTGATTCAGATGGTGAAATGTTTTTTGCACCATAGTTTTTTTTTCGAAAAGACGCAAAATAATGAGTGGCACTTTAAGAATTTCGATCTGCGATCCAGATGAAGCTTCGCGGGAGGATCTCAAAAAGTTTCTGATAGGAATGGAGAGCGTTTGGCTAGAAGCAGACGGGTCAAGGTATGAATTCTTTCCTGATATTGTGGCTCAAGCCACGCCAGACGTAGCCATTGTCGATTTAGATAGCGACGAAGAAAAAGCACTCGCGCTAGTCGAGAAGGTAAGTCGTGCTCATCCAGACTGTGGAATCGTGGTCGTCAGTAGTCGTACTGACGGGCAGTTGATTTTGAAGGCGATGCGTTCAGGGGCACGAGAGTTTCTTAGTTCTCCAGTACAACTGGACGAATTAATGGGGGCATTAGACCGCGTAACAGCAACCTCTGATGGAAGTAAGCGTAACAATTCGGGATCAATTATCTCTGTTGCTGGATCATCTGGTGGCGTTGGTTCGACTACCATTGCTGTTAACTTGGCGGTTGCTTTGGCACAGAATCCAGATCACAGCGTCGCGTTAATCGACTTGGATTTGGCTTTGGGTGATGCTGATGTATTCTTGGATATGATGCCCGACTATACGTTGCTGGACGTAGCACAAAACATTGGTCGTTTGGATTTAGCGTTGCTACGTAAGTCTCTGACAAAGCACGAGAGTGGTATCTACTTGTTGCCCCGTCCTGTTCAAATTGAAGACAGTGTTGAGATCAACGAAGAAAACTTTCAGAAAGCAATGGGGCTGTTGAGAGCTTCTTTCAGTCATTTGGTGGTCGATCTGTCGAAGTCTTACAACGCAATCGATATGGCGGCTCTAAAGGCTTCTGAACATATCCTTTTGCTAACGCAACTTGATTTGCCTTGTTTGCGTAATGTCGTTCGCTTACTTTCCGCGATGGAGAGTCAGGAGGGCTTAAAGGATCGCGTCCGTGTGGTTGTTAATCGAAGTGGCCTGGACAACAGTCAGATTAGCTCTCAGAAGGCGGAAGAAACAATTGCACGAGATATTTTTTGGAAAATCCCCAATAACTACGGCGTCGTTTCTGATTGCCGAAACAATGGGGTTCCACTGGTCAAAAGCGCTCCCAAAGCTGCTATCACTCATTCAATCGCGAAACTCGCCAGAAAGCTGTCTGGCGACGAAGGAGCGGATGAAAGCGTGAATACTAAGGAAAAGAAAAAGAACTGGCTTCCTTTCCTAAAGGGCTAGTCGGTTTGGCAGGGCTTATCGTAGTCGCCAAGGTTGCCGAGCCAGTTGACCTTTTGCTCTGGGTACGGCAACCGTTAGTGGGTTAGAGTCGCAGGTTACTCCTGCTTCTAGCAGTCTTGCCGGTAGCGGGAAGGTCGTTACTTGGCCGCCACCAACTGGTTTTGCTGCGAAAACTTTGGCCAAGGCAGTGACTTTTGGGTTAGCCTTTGCGTCGGGGCCTTCGCCTTCTCGGACCCAGTCAAAACCGCCAACGCAAACGTAGCTGGAATAGCGATCATGAAATTGATAAGCCTCTACGTTTTTCTTACGTAGGTACTCAGTTAAAATTCTGGCGCGCTTTGCGGCTTCTACTAAGCCGGAATTATTTTTGCCTTTCTGGTTTTTGCTTTGCCAAAGTGGGTCAGCTTTGCGTTTGGCAATATCTTGTGGTCGAATAATGACCTCACCAGCGAAGGACGCTACCTTCAGGGTATACGCTTTTGGGTTGTCCAGCAGGCTGTATTTTAACCCTTTGTTTATATTCAAGATATAATGGTCAACTTCTGCCTGGGCTTGTATTTCCTCCGGTATCATCGGATTTGTTACTAGAAGGGCTAGTCGCAACGGGTACTTAGTATTGCCGGCAGTCATCTGCTTGAATCCGCTACCGGTGTTGAACATTGCTTCGCTTTCGGCACGCAATCGAGCTCCTGCTTGAGGAGTATCTCGGATATCGGCACTATAGATTTTTAGCGACTCTGGTTGTAGTTCTTTTAAAGAAGCGAGGTCTTTTTGGGCCGCGGCGTCGTCAACTGACTCGTAGTCGCCTACCAGCACTGCGTATTCGGTTTTTTCGTCTTGCTTGGCAAGCTTCATCTCGCGCTGAAGAACATTTGATGCGCCACCGGAAGTTGGTCGCTGGAAACCGTTGCCGCGATAGGTACCGTCTTTGGCGAAATTAAAATGTTGGCGATAGACGTATGCTCGCATGTCATGCTTTACACGTAGCTCGTTCGCCAAGTTAATGGCCAGCTGGCGGCCATCGATACCGTCAAATGATGCACACATGATCAACCAAGGACCTGCGTTTTCAGTTAAGTTTAGCTGAAGTGTTTTGCGTGGGGATCGGCCAAAGGGAAGCCTTTGCACGGCGGTTGCGGACGTTGTAAAAGCGAGTCCTGTAAGCAGTGTCGCAATAACGATTAAGTTGAACTTCAACGTGACTTTGTTCATGATTCTGGTCCGTTACACTGACAGCGATCAGAGTGCTTAGTGAAATCGATTTTCCGAAAAATTGACGATGTACTGGTCGACATTAGCAAAACTGCCAAGGCCGCTCCAGTGCAATTTTTGCCGGTTTCGAGGGCGAAAGAGAGGGCATCTGTGGCTGAAAAAAAGAAGCAGTAATTCCCGGTCTCAGTAGTGATTTGAGTGTTCGCGTATTAGTCGCAAGGTAGCCAACGTCGATGGTACGTCAGTTGGATGTGGCACTTAGGGAGACGTGGGTTCTGGAACGCTCATGGATTTGTAGTCAGATTTTTTCAACCAAACGAGGTCTTTCCAGTAACTGGTGTCGTTGGGCTGCGCGGGACCGGTGGTCGTGCGACCTTGAGTGATGATACGGTTAATTTTGGCCGTCAACGTTGTCACTTTTTCCGGATTGGATTGGGATACGTCCTTGCTTTCAGCCCGATCGGACCGAAGGTTGTACAGCTCGCAAGCTTTCGCGTTTTCACCCAGAATCAGCTTCCAATCGCCTTGTGTGATACCGTACCGGCCATCGTTTCCGTGAGTCACCAGCGGAGCACGTTGATGATCGTTTTTTAAGTTCCGAAACGTTTGAGCAAAGCTAACACTGTCTTCGCCACCGTCGTTGGGAAGTTCTGCTTTCACCACACTGGCAATCGTCGCCAATACATCGACCTGTCCGATCAAGGATGAAACTTGTCGGCCGGGATGGTCGATCCCTGCCGGCCAACGCACCAGAAACGGTACGCGATGTCCGCCTTCATAAACCGATCGCTTGCCACCACGTAACCCGCCACGACTGTCGTGCTGGAATTCTTTAATGCGACCTTGCCACGACTTTTCCGGACCGTTGTCGCTGGTGAAAATCACTAGCGTGCTCTCATCAATACCCGACTTGTCTAAAAAGTCCAGCACTCGTCCGATGTGATAATCGGTTTCGATCATGAATTCACCGTATCCACCGGCGTCCCCTTTTCCGTGGAATTCCGGCAGTGGGCAGACAGGATAGTGAGGTGATGTGTACGGCAGGTACACAAAAAACGGTTTGCCATTTTTGGCGTCGTCGAGCTTGCCGTCCATCCATTGGATTGCTTTGTCGGTGAATCGAGTTAAACACTGGTTGTCGATAAAGTCTGGAGCAACTTCGAGGTCTCGAGGCTTGGTAGGATCGACCGGTTTTTCATAAGGCGGCATAATTCGGTAGTCGACGTGCCGCTTGTTAGGTTTCTTTTTGGTCCGCAGTGTGGGCGGAACCTTGGCGTACCGCCCCTCGAACCAAGCCAACACCCCGTAGTTTAATGACGCAGGGATCCCATAAAAGTAATCAAACCCTTTGTCCAGCGGCATGTCGAGGGTTGGCTTGGACCAATCACGGTCCTTCCAAGAGGTCCCCGGAAAGTCCATGCCTAAGTGCCATTTGCCGACCATCGCGGTGTGGTATCCGCTTTGCTTAAGCAACGAAGCGATGGTGGTCCGACCGTCTTCGATCAGGCATTTCTTTTCTGCGCCAAAAACACTCCGCTTTAGATGAGTCCGCCAGGGATAGCGCCCCGTCAGTAAACCGTAGCGTGAGGGAGTGCAAACCGAAGCTGGACAGTGAGCGTTGGTATAGGCGACGCCTTCACTGGCCAGGCGGTCAAGATTGGGGGTTTTAAATTTTGCATCCGAATTGAGCGCGCTGCAATCACCAAACCCTTGATCGTCCGTGTAAATCAAGATGATGTTAGGATTGTTCGTGGGTTCTTGGGCGCATGCGATTAAGCAGTTGCTGAGCGTCAAGGCGACTAGGATGAGGGTTCGCAGGGCCATCGAATAGTTCATTTTTGTTGTTTCATTCGGGTTTGTTATGCTGGATAACTAGCTTACCACAAACTCGCTTTGAACTTGTTCGTTAATTTGGTTGACGGGTGTGTGTTGGCATCGTCACCAAGTTGCAACAAGCGAGCGCAAATAAGTCTGGCTAACCTGAAACTATTTGTCTCTATTCAGTTTGACGTTGTCGAACTTTGTCTTTGGTTTCTGTTTCTTGTTGGGCCGTCTGGGGGTGACTTTGGTCTGATCCTTTACGACGAACTTTAGCCCTTCAACGACTTTAGCCATTTCAGGGTAGTTGATTTTATCGGGGGTATCGGTGGCTTTGTGATAATGTTGATAGCGGAACGGCGCCGTGTCGGTGACCATCAACCCAGGGTAGCCTTCTTGCCAGAACGACCAATGATCGGACCAGCCAACTCCCGGCAGCTTACTAGGTAGTGAAGCGCCTTCACTGGGAATCTTGGCGTGTTCGCGAAAGGTTTTGATGACTTTTCGTTGCAGGCCCCGTGACTTCCCGTTGGAAACAAACCCCACAAAATTCCCAGTGGATGGGTACAGTAAATTCAACGGTGGCGGGTAATTTTGTGAGTTTTTGGCGTCGGTATAAAAACCCATTGTTTCGAGACTTAAAACGGCGACGATGTCTTGTTTTTCCTGTCGGCACTTTTCAGCGTAAACCCACGAACCCATCAATCCTCGGTTTTGAAAATAGGGTGGTTCTTCGTTGGTCCAAGCGACGAAACGCAACGAACGCTCGGGAGCAGATTTAGCAAAGTGCTTGGCCAAAAACAGCATCGCCGCTGTCCCACTGCCGTTATCGTTTGCGCCGGGTGTCCCGACGACACTGTCGTAGTGAGCACCAATAATGACAACTTCGTTTGGGAGCTTTGATCCTTTAATTTCAGCGTCAATGTTGAAACAATCGCGACCGTGCACTTGGTAGGTCTGCCGCGCCGGTTGATAGCCATAGGATTTTAATTCGGCTTCGATGTAGTCCGCCGCCTCGCACAGTTTATCGTAGGTTCGCAGGTTTCTTTCGCCGATCGTCGTTGCCAAATGGACGATGTATTTCTCAAGAGTTTTCTCCGTGGCCGGCAAGGTGCCGGAAGTTGGAGCTTTGGTTTGAACGGGTTGGGCAACAGTTATAGGTTCGTCTGCAACTTGCGGAGTGATGGGTGCTTGCGGGTTTGCCGGTTGGGCTTGGCTGGGTGCTTGATAAGAGGTGCCCGGTTGGCGAATGTTATAAAACCAAAATACAGCCGCCACGATTGCAAGAATCATGAATATACCGATCAACAATCGGGTGAATGTGATCGTTGGTTTAGTTTGTGGGAGACGCTGGCGAGCCGGTTCAGCACTTACTTGTGAGCTACGTACGTTCATCGGGAACTCTTTCCGACTCAAAGGGTCTAATTATTGGGTCCAGCCTAACTATTGTCTATCAATATAGCGAATTCCGTTTGCGTGTGTTATTTTGACTTTCAAATCTCTTAGGACAAAATTCAAAATCCGCTTGCTGTAGTTGTTTGTCCAATCATTCAAGAGCAAGCTATTAAATGTCTTGCAGAACATTCCATTTGGGGCAAGGCACGCTTGAGTTTTCTCGGTACAATCTTCCCGCCTGACTGCTCGTGTGTTGCAGCGAACTTTGGTGATCAGCGAACGCTAGGCAATTAAACGTCAATACTTAAGTAAAACAGCCGCTCGCTTTAAAAAATCGAGGCGGCCGAAAACCACGATCATGCCCGAGACCAACGATTTGACAGACCAAACGCCTGCGAGTGATCCGGTGACGATGTTGTTTCAATCGTCGCCGCTGGGCAACGTGGACGCAATCGTTCAACACGACAGGCGGACGGTATATTTCTATTTGAATGAAAATCCGGATTCGCTTTCGGGGAAACCCAAGTTTGGTACTCGGGCTTGTTGGGTGCAAAACCTGACAACCGGTCCTCTTGTGTTTGATCAAGCGGAAATGCGGCAAGGCCTGCCGCTGCTGATGCCTCGCACTCATAGTCGCCAGCGTGATGGCCTGCCGCTGCCCGATGCAGATCGACTGGCGGTGGTTTGGTTTGAAGAAGGCAATGGCGCGGCGTTGGTCCTTCAAGACGACCAGCAACAAATCGAAAAAGTACTAGCGGTCATTCCACCGTGGAGCGGCCAAGAAGGTTTCCATGGGTACTCGACCGAGTGCGCTGTGGAAAACGAGGTTTGCTGGCCAATGCCAGTGCATGAAGCACTAACCAAACGAATCAATCGAGCCGACGAGTTCTGGCGTGGTTTTCAGAATGCGAGTAATCCGTTCGTGCAGTTGCAAAAGTCGCAGTTGCAGTCTTGCCGCCATCGTTACTTAGGTTTGGATTCAGACAGCAACGTTGATGGAAACGTGGCCAATGAAGCTTATTTCTCAATCGACAGCGGAAAGTTCCCGCCTCGTGGGTTGGTGCAGTACGACCAAGACGATTCGATTGTGATCACAACGATCGGAATGAGCCTGCTTCCTCAGCCGATGGTGGAACTGGCCAGCGAACAACCAAGTCTGTTTCGACGAGTGGAGCTCGCGGTTCGATTGCCCAAGCACGCCGCTGACGAAAATTGCCTAACTGCCGCTCGTAATAACGTCAGCCAGTTGGCAGGTTACCCATGGCGGAACTTTAGTTGGCTGGGCGCTGGGCACAGTTGTAATTTTTCGGGCGTTCGTAAAGACTGCCTCAATGCCGTGTTGGTGGCAGATTCTCTGGTGCGACCCAAAGATATCCAGCCGCTAGAGGATTTCCGCGATGACCCGGTCAACTTGCTGTGGTTGGTGCCAGTAGATCAAGACCAGCAACAAAAACTGACCCAGCAACCAGCCAGCCGCGACGATTTGGCGGCACTGGCCGGCCAATGGATCTAGCCGCCGTCTGCCTGCGACAACCGATTAATACAAGCTCGCCGCGCAAGCAAGTGCATTCTTGCCACGATTAGCCGATGCACTCGCCAGCGCGTTTTGAAGTTGCACATTTAGTCGCGAAGCGACGGCCGCATATAGCCGTGGGTGTAAGCCCACGGATCTGAATAACACAATCTCCTAAGCCGCGAAGTGGCGATCGCAATGTTTGTTTGCGACCACGGCTTCGCCGCTAAAAACACTGCAACTTCAAAACTAGCGCGTCGAGCTTGTACTTTACCGCGTTAAAAAGCCAGAAGTCTGGCGACGCCAGTTACTTGGCTCGTTTACTTGTCAAACGAAACCGACAAGCGATCGATCATCGGCTTGGATTTATTTTCGGTCGAGTCGGTCAGCTTCAATTCAACTTGGAATCCAAAACCATCCGGCAGCTTTGACAGGTCGAGCTTGGCAGGAGTTTTGGCAACCTGCTTCGAAAACCCCTTGATGTAGTCGTAGCTTTCTTTGACCTGCGTCCAGTCGGTCCACTGATCAACCTTCTGATCGTTATCGGTATCGACACCAACTCGCGCTTCGACCGTTTCAACCCATGGACCGGGACTGGTGTAATCCGTTTTTTGCTGAGTCGCCAAGTAAAACTTCCCCTCGGCAAATGCAACATCTGGATCAGGGTGTCCGCTGCCAATGTGGTCGCACCATTTGAATTGTTTGTCGATTGAGGATGAAGTAAACCAACCGACGCTCATCGTGTGCCCCCCAGCGGGATCGTAATCGCCGAACAAATAATACTGCCCGCCGATGCAGATCGCTGCCCAATCACCATAAGCTTCCTGCTCGGGTTCATGGACTTCGTATTCCGCAACGCTGGATTTGTAATTATCCGGATCCTCTTTCTTCCAGTGTGGGTGCTTGTAACTTTTAATTTCACCGGTCGGCTTGGTTCGTTCGTCAATTGGCGGTTTGAGAAACTTGAAATCGCTAATTCCGTCGGGACTGACTGCGTGGGCGGCCAGTGGCGAATCCCACGAGCGCTTTTTGGCGCAAATCGGACTCCAGTCTTCCAGAATCACATGCATGTTGCCATCCAAGTCGCGGATGAATCCGGCGTCACTACCATGCGAGGGATCTTTGACAGCCATCCCCATGTTTTTCCCCGGTTCACCATCGAACAAGTCTTCGTCGACATAGACATGGGGATCTTGGTCGTTAGGAAAGTCATAGTAGATCAATGTTTTTCCGTCCACGTGTTCGGCATTGGTTACCCACCGAGAAAAGTTTTCTGTGACAGGGCCGTGATGGACCCAGTTTTTCATGTCGCGACTTTGCCACGCGTGATAACCCCCCTTGCCTTCCTTGAGTCCACCCGGGGCATCGAACTGATTCGAGAAGCGGGTTGTTTTCAACGGAATGTCAAATCCTTCGAGCGTGGCGTCTTGGGCTACAAATGGTTCTTTGTCCTGAACAACTTCTTTGACAGGTTGCTTCTTCTTTTCCTTGCTTTTCTTTTTACCCTTTCTTTTCTTCTTACTCTCGCCTGAACTGTAGCGTCCGAACATCCAATAGTTTTTCGGACCGAGCGTCAACATGACGGGAGCATCCCCCAAGTTAGACGGTCCGAGACCTTTAATCGGGTTCCAGTTCTGCCAGATCGGTGATTGACTGATCGTTAGTGAGGCGGCTGAACGCTTCGTGTCCGACGAAAACACTTTCGTGACGACCGTCGCCTTTTTGTCGGTGGGAGAAACCATGCCATCAGCTACGGCAGCTCCTTCGGCTGACTCGATATTCTGCTTCCACTCTTGAGCAGTATCGATGGTCCAATCTTGAGCCTGAAGCGGTAAGCAACCCAACGTGGCCACAGCAAAAATCATTAATCGTAAGGTCATTGTAATCATCCTATTAAATGGCCCAGCTAGACCGTAAGTCATGGCCGGCGAAGATTGATACTATAACTGCCAAGGCAGATTGATTGCAGAGGCGATCTCTATTGGCTTGGTAGAAACCACCGCAAAGAACTATCCACCGGGTGTTGCTGCTTGCATTAGCCAAGCACACAGTAAGGCTCCGTAGGTTCCCAGTGCATATCCTAACACGGCCATCAAAACACCAACGGGAGCCAACGAAGGATGGAACGCGGCAGCAACAACAGGGGCACTCGCCGCACCACCAATGTTTGCCTTGCTGCCAACGGCCAAGAAAAAATACGGAGCCTTGATCAACCACGCCACGAAGAACATCAGCCCAACATGGAACGCCATCCAGATACCACCGATCAAAAAGTAGCCAGGATGTTCGGTAATGGCTCGAATGTCCATCTTCATACCGATCACCGCAACCAACATGAAAATGAAAACCGTCCCCAATTTCGATGCCCCGGCCCCTTCGTAGTTTCGAAGCTTGGTAAACGACATCAGCACGCCGATCGTCGTCGAGATCACGATCAACCAAAAGAAATCGCTTGCCAAACCAAGGCCCTTTAGGAATTCCAGCGAGTTATCTTCAGCGATCATCCACAGTACGTATTCGGAAATTGCTGCACCAAAGTAGTGAGCAACCGCAGTCGCCCCGAACCCCAAAGCAGCGATCACCATCAAGTCGACCGTTGATGGAACGCGGGCAACACTCAAGCTAAAGGACTCCATCTTTTCTTGAAGCCGATCGATGCTGGACGAATCGGCTTTAAAAAATCGATCGATCTTTTTCGCGTTGCCGACACCCAGCAAAAGAAAAATCATCCAAACTTCGGCAACAAGAATGTCTACCGCAACCATCACGCTATACAAATCAGACAGTTTGTCTTCGGTCACTGTGGTTGCGCCTTCAGGCGGAGTCATGAATACAACTTGCATCGCAGCTTGATTGGCTCCGCCACCGATCCAGCTTCCCGCAACCGTACTTAGCCCCCGCCAAACTGCTTCTGGTCCGTCGACGCCGATAACATCTGGCGCAACCATCGAGACAATGAACACGGCAATCGGACCACCAAGGACGACTCCTACAGTTCCGGTCAGGAACATAATCAATGCGTTACGCCCCAGCTTGAAGATCTCTTTTAAGTCGATGCTGAGCGTTAGCAAGACCAAGGTTGCTGGTAATAGGTACCGTGTGGCGACGAAGTAGAGTTCTGAAGTTTCATGATCTACGATTTTAAAAAAAGTCAACAGCGACGGCAGGAAATAGCAGACCAGTAGCATCGGGATGAATTTGTAAAACACCCCAAAGAACCCTGTTTTGATGCTGGAGGTGTAGAAGACAAACCCCAGCATCAAGGCAAGGATGCCAAAAACCACGGCGTCGTTTGTGATCAATGCATTGGACTTTTCTCGTTCGGCTTCTTTGAGCAAAGCTTTTGCCAACGCGCTGTCGTCTGGAAACGCCTGCTTGAGTTTTTTACCAATCTCTGAAATTTCAGTGGGATGCTCTGCTTGAACCGCTGTACCGCTGACAGTTTCTGACGCCGGTTCGCCAGAGGCGGATGACGTTTGCCCCGTCACGCTGGAGGAGGCCAGAAAAAGAGAAAGCAAAAGCAAGCAAGTTAGGCCAAGTGCACAAGGCAGGCGTCTGAACACCATTGATATTTCCAGTTTTGGTCTCAAGTGAATTTAAAAATCAGCCGCAATTGTAGCGGAAATTCTCAGTGCTGTTGATGCGGCCAAAAGCGATGTCACTCAATCATGGTGTCCGCACCATGGATCGCAGGGAATTTGCACACCCGGACGCGCCCAGCAACTAGTTTGACTAATCCGAACGGAGCGACTGGAGCATTGGTTCGATGATTTTGGCTTTTACAGTGCGGCGATCGATGTCGAGAACTTTTGCAGCGGCCTCGTAACCGCCGGTGTGATGATACAACCAAGTGCAGTAGCGCCGCAGCAATTGATCGGCCGTCAAGCGACAGTCAACGGCATCGGTTGTCCACTGGCTGGTCGCCGAATGTTGTACGGTAGCCATCGATTCCACGGGTAGGTATTCGTTACGGATCATGATGCTGCTAATGCACTGTTCCAGCTCGCGAATGTTACCGCGCCAAGGGTAGCCGGAGCCGAGATTGGCTTGGATCCACTCGGTGGCTTGGTCGGCCAAGGATTCGGAATAGTCGCCGGCAACTTTTTTGGCCAGATGCCGAATCAGCGAATGCAAATCGTCCGGTCGATCGTCCAACTGCTGGCGCAGGCTTGGGGTTTCGATGCGATCGGCGCAGAGCCGGTAGTAAAGGTCTTCTCGGAATCGCCCAGCTTTCATTTCGTCGCTTAAGTTGCGATTGGTCGCACCGATTAGCTTGCCAACAAAACGACGTTCGGTTGTTTCGCCAGTTCGCGAAAAAGTTCGTTGCTGGACAACTCGTAGCAGCTTGACTTGGATCGCCGGATCAAGCTCTCCAATTTCGTCTAAGAATACGGCTCCCGAAGGCAGGCAAAGTTCCAACCAGCCTTTGCGGTCAGCAACCGCGCCAGTAAACGAACCTTTGCGATGCCCGAACAGCTCGGATTCGATCAGGTTGGCTGACATCGCTGACAAATTCAACGGTGAAAACAAACCGGGGCCAGACTCGGGATAGCATTTTTTAGCTGGATCGAATGCCACAAATTGGGAGAGCCCGATTGCGCGTGCGACGAGTTCCTTGCCCGTGCCTGACGGACCTGTGATCAAGGAAGGCAGGTCGCTCATGCAGGCAAATAGACCGCCGCGATACCGTTCAAGGTCGCTGGTGAAAATCGATTGCCAAACTGACGCGCGTAGCTGCGCTGAAGGCAATGAGTCGCCAAGGATGAACGTAAAGATGTTGTAAAAGGCGCGGTGGATTTGACACAAAAATGAAAAGAGCTGTTCCGCCGTTTGGCGGTGACTGGCGGTTAGTCCCGGCAGGTTCACGAGTTGGCGATAGTCGACTTCAAAGGCTTGCCAGACCTTGGCGATTGATTTTGGTTGGGAAATTTTGTCAGGCGCGACGGGAACGATATGTCGGTATAGCAGCACGTAGGTTGCGACGTTCCAGTAGTGCCGTATCGTTTGCTCGTTGATCGATTTGCCCGCGGCTACCGCTTGCTGGGTTCGTTGGATCGCAGCTCGTGAAATAATGGCCAATTCCGTTACGTTCGGCCGTTCGGATTCGGTCAACGAATGACTTCGACTCCAGGCGATCATTTCTTCGGGTTGGAACCGATTACCCAGCACGGATTTCTCTAGCTTCAACCGCTCGGGGGTGAACGGATTGCAAAGGGCCAGCTGCGAGAGCTGGGCCAAAAGTCGCTGATCGGCCTTGCTGATGGTTGCCATATCCTCGCCTCCTCAAAAGTTCATTGAATGACAATGTGTACACTGAGTGTATATTTGGATTTGCGGCTTGTCAGTGTTTCTTGCGGTGAATATTCGATTTTTCCAAGTATTTGACGCGGTTTTGCGCCCACCTACCTATTTGGCCGACGTTTTGGCACCAGCGGTGCGTTAGTCCTGTGCAGTTGAGTCAACAAAGCCACTTCTACTGCTTTTGAGGAGAAAGACCGATGGAACCCGAGGAAATTTTTGAAGCCGAACTGGTCCATGACGACGAGGCCGTGCAAACGGAGCAAGCACCAGCTCCCAACTCTGGATTGATTGAGCAAATTCTGAGCCCGCAGGCGCTGCAATGGATGATGCTATCCGGTGGCGGACTTTTAGTGGTTGGGTTGGTTGTCTGGCTCTGGTCTATACGGGTTTTCGAAAACCCGCTGGTTGCCAGCGGATTGGTCGGAGCGGTGACGATGGGCTTGTTAAGTGGTGGCGTCGCCATGGTCCGGTTCAGCCGCTACCAACTTGCCGGACGTGGAATTGCGTTGCTGGGCGCGGTCGCGCTGCCGTTGAACCTTTGGCTATATGACGCTCAAGGACTGATAACGTTGTCCAATGGCGGGCATCTGTGGATTCCTGCCGCGCTGATTTGTTTGATTTATGGTGCCGTCGCGAGAGTGCTACGAGATTCAACGTTCGTTTACGCGTTGGTCGGCGGTGTTGTGATGACGGGCATGTTGTTCTTGGCCGACGAAAGCATTGGCCGCCTGTGGGCGTTAATGCCGCCAGTGACTTTCTTGGTCGTAATCGGTTGGCTGGCCACGTTTGCGGAGCGACTATTTACCGACGGTGAAGGCGATTTCTCACGAAAGAATTTTGGACTGGCCTTTCATCGCGCCGGACTGATTGTCGTTACGGCCGGATTGACGTTGTTGCTGGGGGGCCATCTGGTAGCGATACAAAGCTACCTACTGTTCGATAAACTGTGGCCTTTATTAGCCAGTAGCCAACCGCAGAAACTTTGGGCCATGGGCATCATTGCTGGATCGGCACTGGGGTTCGCGGTGCAAAGCAAAATGAAGCAGAGTCGTTTGTATCGTGGAGCAACTGCATTAATGGTTGCCTGGTTGGTACCTGCGTCATTGAATTTTTTCGCGATCGAAATCACGATTAGTCACGCTGCGATCGCAGCTGCTACGATTGTCTTGTTGGGCAATGTGTTTGTCGCATGGTTGCGCCGCAAAAAGCAAGACGGCTCTAGCACCAGCACCGCTAACCAAGTCGCGGATGTATCGCCGGCAATCGCTGGCTGCTTGGCAACGCTTGCAACCGGACAATTGATCGCTCAATCGCTTAGCTTAGATGCCCTTGGAATCTTTAGTCCGCTGGGATGGATTTCAACCTTGCAAATTTTGACCGCTGGATTGGCCGCGTGGGCTTGTGCTTGGAATTGCCAGAGTGATTCAAATGAATCACGGCATCGTAGTACCATGCAGCATTTATTGGCAGCGACAGGAGCGGGCCTAGTGGTCGCAGCTGGATGGTCGGCCATCTTTGTGCAGACTTCGCTGACAACTAGCTTTACGGCTGCTTTGCTAGTCCTCATTCCCGTCGGACTGGCGGCAATGTGTATCGCATTAAAAGGAAAACGCTCGATTGCTGCCTTGCAAACTTCAGCCATCGTTGCAATGACTGCCCACCTAGCAATTCGATCAGTGGTTGAGTTTACTTTCCCGGCTAGTATTTTCGATGGCTTTCACCCATCGTTACAATGGAGCGCATTCCTTGCAATCGCCTCCGGCGTTTACTGGGTCGCTTCGCAGGGATCAGCGAAGAGTCTTGGCCGAGTGTTGAGCTATATCGCTGGAACACTGTCGGTCGCTGGCTTGGCTCACTCTTATGGCTTGGAGTTTGGTTACTTCCTCGTGTTAGTCCCGATGATCGTTGGGGTTGTGATTCGAATCGCTGAATCGCTGAAGCTGGGCGGTGATGAAGTCGTCGGCGAAAACGGCGAACCAAAATTATCGACGGCTGCTGCATACGCCAACCTCATGGTTCTGGTCGCGGGTGTTGGCGGAGTGCTGTTGGCACTGAGTCGCTGGGTGGTCAGTGAAACGGACGGCACGTTGATGTTGGTTACGGGAGCACTGCTTGTCGGCACAACCGTTGTTAGCTTGTTGACAAAGCAGCAAGCATGGCGAACGACATTCCGTGCTTTGATTGTTGCTCTGGTTGGTGCGAGCTTGTGCGTGTTCGATGGCTGGTTGGCGATTGATGGCTGGCATAAAGGTGAACTGTGCAGCATTCTGGGTGGAGCGATTTTGCTCGGCCTGGGCCATGTGGCTTGGTCGCGAGAAGGTGAGCAGCAGGACGATGCGGCGTCGGCTAGTCTTACGCTAGGTAGTTTGCTTGTGGTTGTGCCGTTGTTAATCGGACTGTTGGCTTATCGCTTCGGATTCGCAGTTGATGCGGGGTGGATGTGGTTTCACGAGATTGCCGTGATCGCTGTGGGGCTGATTTTGTTTGGTGGAGGTGTTTGCTGCAAGCTTCGTTCGACCACGATCTCAGGCGCGATGCTATTGGGGATCTACTTACTGTCGCTGTTGGCTTTGATTCGCTTGCCCGATCAACTGCAATCGATCTCGGTCATGATGATGGTCGGCGGTGGATTGTTCTTTGCAACGGCGTTGTTGATGAGCATTTATCGTGACCGATTGGTTAGTTTGCCGCGTCGCATCCGAGAAGGAGAGGGGGTTTATCGAATCTTAAAATGGCGGTAACGCTTGAACGAAGTGGACTTTGAAACTCTCAAAGTTACTTGAGAGGCATGTAGTTTTTATCTCGGGCTTATTACGTGGACGTAATAAGCCCGTTTTTATTGGCAACAGTTATTCGTGTGAAAACCGTGGGCTATCGCCCTGCGGCTCATGACTACCGTGTGATTGCTTCAATTTGTTGATTCCAGTCGTACTGGATGTCTTCATGGAAGGTGGCCACGGCTTTATTGATTTTCTTTAGTTGCCCCAAGTACATGTTGTTCATCACGGGGTACTTATGGAACGGCGTATCACTAGCCAACAACGATTGACAAAAATGAATTCGAACTTGAACTTCAGTGTCTTTGTCACCCGAGTAACGCAGGCATTTGTCCATCCAGCGAATGAGTTTCCGCAGTGTCTTTTTATGAGCGTTGGGAGTTAGCGAAAACTGTTCGTCGATTCCATCACACAACAAACGAACGTAGGCCGATTCATCTTTTGATAGGTACAACAAGTAAGTCAGCAGTTCCTTGTTGTCTTTTTTGAAACGAGCCAAACGCAGAACCGCTTCCAGCAGCTCTCCTTGGTCCAAGGTAACAAGCGTCCGTTTTAGTTCGGCGATCGTGGCTGCTTTCATGGTGAGCAGCTTTCGGCGTTGTCGACGATGGATTTAACACTATTGTTTCCGCTGCCTTGAGCCTTGTGCATTTTGCCGTCGGGGTGACAACCAGGAAGGTCTTCGCTATAGAACTCGTCCAGCACGGCTTCCCATTCTTGACGGCTGCGGATTTTAACGAACGCTGATCGAACCGCTTTGAACTCCGGATGCAAAATCGAATACTTGATCCCAAACTTCCGCATCAATGGACCGACGCGACTTTCGCCATACAACGATTCGGCCAGCACATAATGCTCGCGAATCACTTCACGTTGGGTATGCAGCGAAGGCGGATCGGGCAGTGGCTTGCCGGCAGCGAGTGCTCGGGTTTGCTGGAAGATCCACGGGTTGCCGATTGCCCCACGAGCAACCGTAACGCCATCGACGCCGGTCTGCTGGATCATGTTCAAGCAGTCTTGAGCGGTAAACAGATCGCCGCTGCCCAAGATAATATTGTCGCCCGCGTGGGCCTTTAATTCTTTCAGAAACTCCCACTTGGACGGACCGATGTAGCGCTGAGTGACAGTGCGTCCATGGACGGTGATAGCGGCCACGCCGATATCAAAGGCTCCGTCAAGGATTTCAAAAAAATTGTCGTAGCTTTCGGCGGAGTCATCGATGCCGCGCCGCATTTTTACGGTGACGGGGATTTCGTCAGGGACCGCTTCACGAGTTCGCCGGACGATTTCTAAAGCGATGTCCGGCTGGCCCAAATGGAACCCGCCTCGGCATCGCCCGAGCACTTTTTTGACCGGGCAGCCAAAATTGATGTCGATGATATCGAAGCCGGCTTGAACCAGTTTAACAGCACCGGCGGCGAAGTTCTCTGGTTCGGCGCCCATGAGTTGTCCACCGACAGGATGTTCTTCGTCGGAAATGTGTAAGAAGTGACTCGTCCGTTTGCGCTCTTTCAAACTGGTCAGGAATTGATCCAGCATGACTTCGCAAATCGTATACGGGGCTCCTAATCGACGCGCGATCACACGCATAGGCCAATCGCTATAGCCAGAGAGTGCTGCCTGGACGACTGGAAATCCGATTTCGATGTTACCGATTTTTAGAGGGCGTAGTTCGACCGCTTGCATGTTGGGTTGATGGCGAGATGCCAAATAAAGGGCTCAAGGAATAGGTTGGCTCCAAAGTTTAGCCGATAACCGCCGAAATTCCGACAGGATTGTGTTTCAAATCCGCATTATTGCGGCTGGCGTTTTCAGCTAAAATTCCGACAACGGAAACTCATTCGACTTTAAAAGTCGCACTTATATTGCTTTGGATAGCTGTCTTGTTTGAATTTGCCCAACACATTTTGATCGCTTGGTGGCCGTTTTGGGTGCTACTTGGAATAGCGGTTGCGTTGATTCTGTTGTTGCGAACATGGGCCGGCCCTGAACGGATGCCTTATATCGCTAGGGGGCAACTGGTGACCAAGTCAGAGCTTCGGTTTTATAAGGCGTTGGTTAAAGCGGTGCAGGACGACTGGGAAATCTTCGCGATGGTTCGAATTGCGGATTTGCTAAGAGTAGAG
The DNA here is from genome assembly GCA_964530985.1 of uncultured Pirellulaceae bacterium. Lineage (GTDB taxonomy): Bacteria > Planctomycetota > Planctomycetia > Pirellulales > Pirellulaceae > Mariniblastus. The sequence goes on from CAZHCH010000030.1 coordinate 21,550, forward strand.
AAGGGGCATAAGAATCATCGTAAGTGGCTGAATAAAATCTTGGCCAAGCATATCGATTTTGTTCTGTGTCATCCGGGCACGCTAGTGCCTGAAGTGTGCATCGAATTGGATGACCCGTCACACAATCGCCCCGATCGGATTGAACGAGATATTTTTGTGAACGCGGCATTTGATGCAGCTGATTTGCCTCTGCTGCGGATTCCGACGGAGCCTTCGTACCGAGCTCGAGACATTCGCGACATGATTGACGACGTGGTTTAACGAGACATTTTGAGCACAAAAGCTACTTGACTTTTATGTCCGAAAAATCCGCTTCGGCTGGAGGGAATTGGGGCGACATTTCTTCGAGCGTCGATCGTAGTAGTTCGCTAACGACAAGATTGCGGTACCACTTGCGGTCTGAAGGGATGATGTGCCAAGGAGCGTAATCAGTTGAGCATTGTTCCAAAGCGGCTTCGTAGGCGCATTGGTAGTCGTCCCATTTCTGTCGTTCGGACAAGTCACCAGGGTTAAACTTCCAGTGTTTAGCCGGATCGTCGACGCGAGCTTGCAGGCGTTCTCGCTGAGTTTCTTTGCTGATGTGCAGGAAGCACTTTACGATTCGCGTGTCGGTCGATGACAATAATTTTTCAAAATCGTTGATCAATTGGTAGCGAGCCCGCCAAGTTTTTTCCGGCACCAGTCCATGCACGCGAACGATCAAGACGTCCTCGTAGTGCGAGCGATTGAAGATACCAATGTTCCCCCGTCGTGGTACGACTTGGTGGATTCGCCAAAGAAAATCGTGGTCGAGTTCTATTTCACTGGGTTTTTTGAATGAACTAACTTGGCAACTGGTTGGGTTCATTCCACGCATGACCGAGCGAATCGTTCCGTCCTTGCCCGCCGTGTCCATACCTTGCAAGACCAACAGAATTGAACGACGGTTTTCAGCGTAGAGTTGTTTTGCAAGTCCTGCCATGACAACCGCATTGGCTTCAATTCGCTTGTAGGCTTTTTTCTTGCTAAAGTCACTGTCGTGAAAGTCACTGGGGATCTTTGCAAGTTCAATTTTTTCATCGCTGCCAACGATGTACGGTTTGGTGTCGCTCAGCTTTTTCATCGACAAAATCAATCTAGCAATTTAGGTGACAAACGGTGGAGCAATGATTTCGATAGTGGGTTGCGCGTCCTTGGTTATCTTAACGCGTCACTTGATGGAGAGGCTTTGAATGCTCTCCTTAGTTTTGCGTGGTCGATTCCAGGCAGGCCATGGTTTTTTTGAACTGGCCGCGCTCGGTATTCGGGAGTGGTCAGTAAGTGTGTACCACCATGAACAACGGTGTCTTGCATTTGAATGTTCGCCACGCTTGGATTGGGTTGTCCTTGGCCGATTGGTGAAACCGCTTTTAATCTCAGAATTTGTTTTGGCGGAATGTAGTAAGTTCGGCGGTCTCCGTTTGGCTGGACAGGAGTAATGTTAGTTGTCGGAGTAGGTGGTGCTATGATTACCTGGCTTTTGTCGTCACCATACATAACTTGTACGTTTGCTGCAGCTTGGCCGTTGAGGGCGTCTATTTGACTTTGTGCAAGTGCAGCATTGTCGTACTCGTGGTGAATGTGAATGTGAAGGTGCTGCGCTTCTCTAGGACGGCCAGCAGAAGATTCTTCGATCGCAGGTAGCGAGTGGAAATTCACGTTGTTGCTCAACGGTAAACCGTAAACTGGATCGAGTTCTGAATTCTGGGCAATGCTTTGCTGCTCGATCGGTTCCTGAGTCGAAGCCGGTTGGATGTTGTCTTGGGTTCGAATCGGTTTGGCAATTTGTGGACTACGTTTTGGTTGAGCGTTGAGAACGATTGGGTTTTCGTACAAGTCGCCTTCGACAACTATTTCAGGTTGTCGGGCCGGTTCGGCTGTGACAACCTTTGTGTTAGCGATATGTTCGCGCAAAGTTTTGCTTGTGATTGGTTTGTATACGTAGCGTTGTGATTCAGTTTTCTTATCTTCGGATTGGGTGATTGCAGGTTGATATGGCTCAAATGTAAGTGGAACTGACACGATTGTATCTGGGATTTGCAAGCCGTTGTTTGAGGCAGACTCGCTCAGTGGGAGCGTAAGTTGCGGTGTGGCTGTCGGTACAGTTGAGCCCGAGTCAAATTGGTTGGATTCTGGGCTTTGGTCGATCAAAATTGAAGGCTGTTTGTTTAACGGTATTGGCTTGCTGGGTTCAGTTTTGATTTCAAAAATTTCACGATTGGATGGCTGGAATACATCTTCGGGTGAGGTTTGTGTGGAGTCTTGGATCGAGGGATCGTCTGGCTTAACTTCCAAAGTGAGACTTGATGAGTTGTCCACCTTTATGTTGGGTGGGGGCGTGTTGACTTCGTCAACCGCAGGCACGTTAAAGCTTCGTGGTGCTTCGTTATTCATATCAACGGGATTACCGCTGGAGAACGGTGATTCATCCACAACTTCGTCGTTGGAATCACTAGCGTATTCTGGTGACAATTCGTTTGATTGGGGCTCAGTTAATAATAAGTCTTCGTTGGTTGTCACTATTGTTTCGGGCGTTATTGTTTCGGAGGTCTCAGGTGCCTCAGATCTTTCGAAATAGTTTTCTGGAACTGCACCAGAATCGATCAACTGTTGTTGTTCGTGTTGGCAAGCTTCACAACTGCAGACGCTCGTTGCTACAGGTGTGCGATGAATGCGTCGGTGACTGCAACCGCATACGACTACAAGAGCTAAAAATAACATGATAAATTGGAAAACTCGCATGTCTCACCGCCTAATGCACTTTTTGGAACGACGGCCTTGGAATCAAATTGATTCCTGCAAGCCGCAGATTGCAACATTTCTAATCTTACACATCGACGGTTAAAATCAGATCGTGCGTCCTTTTAGTGCGTCTAATTAGAACCGTACCAACCGTCGGTATTATTAATAACGCCAGAGACGGCATTTGAGCTAGAATCGCTACATTCGTTATAGATGGCCCCGGGCCCAAATAGGCGTTTGTTCGATTGCATCGGTGAAGTGAAGCATTGCTCGTTGAGCCAAAGGTAGTGCGGGGACTGTTCGCGCATAAAAAAACCGAACTCGTGAGTTCGGTGTTGGTAAGCTCTGCTTGTGTTTTCAATCGATCAAAAGAGTGATCAATCCGAAGAGTTTAGTTGATCCGCATTGTTCCACAGCAGACGCAACGAGAGGGGCGGATCAGCAAGGCCAGTCCACAGGTAGCAACAATCAAAAATCCCATGACAACGGGCGAATAGTTTGTGCGAAAATGGAAATCTTTTCGCCAGCACTGCTTGCAATATTTTTTCTGCTTGAGCTGTCTAGTATCGCTATACGCTTCATCTTGAAATAGTTCGGCAGGTTGCATACTGAATGCCTTTGTCGGGACTGATAAAACATCACTGGAGAAATTCTGTTTATCAGAGTGTTGCTTATATTTTGACATCGTGACGTAATCGTTTTGAAAATTTTTAATTAGTTAGGAAATCAAGTGTTGTCGCGGCACGTTCTCAAAGGCAGTTATCGGCGGTGAAGGTTTCACAGATTTAACGCGCGCTGATATTTTTAGTAAAAATGCGGACTCTTCGGGTTATGAGGGTATGTAAAGCTATCGATGCACAAACGTCATAACCGGCAAGGTTTAACAGAACCGCGTATGAATAGAGTGAGTTTTGAAAACTGAGACCCTGCGAAACTTTGAACGAGTTTGGCGCAGATGCATTCGGTTTTCGCAACTCAAGTAGATTGCTTACAGCTATGGGTGATTTGTCCCATATGGCTGCGCGAGGACGATTGAAGTTTCTGCGAGCCTGAAGTTTGCAGAGTGATCGCGATTTGAGAGAAAGTTAGATTTGATTGGTGCGTCGGCGGATTGGCGTTCAGTGTGAGTGCTTGTTGCGCGAATGTAGGATTAGATTAGGCCTGCCCTGAGCCATGAAGGTGTTTTGTTACAACGGATCGAATTGGAATTTTAAGTCAAACTTAGGAAATGACGGGCGCCAGTAGCCGGCGCTGCACTGGTTTACGGGTTTTGTTTAACAGGTTAATCGTTCATAATGAACTGATGAAATTTCGAATCGGATATGGTGGCCCCCGTCAACATCGCCATGGTCAATATCGTCCTGGCGGGCGTCGTAACAATGGAGGTATGAGCGAAGTGGAGCGGTTGATCCACTTGATCGCTAGCATGCAGATTCTGTTCGGCTCGCGTCGTGGTGGTTGGGTCGTCCCTTTGGTGTTGATTGGTTTAGCTGCTGGTGGCTGGTACGCCTACACTCAGTTAATGAATCCCGACACGACGCTTGAAAAAGCTCATGTTATGTACGACTCGCCCGATACAGGCGAGCAAATAAAGGCGATTGCTGCTTACAAGCGATTGCTAAATAAAAGCGATCCGCTGGAACCAGGAAGGCATTGGCTGCGGACCGATCGCGATACGTTGTATCGTCGTGTGATCAAGCATGAGGTGCTCAACGCTGAAAACGAAGACAAGGCCGGTGAGTGGGCGATTCAAGCGATTGAAGATGGCTTTACGAATTTACGTTTTCAAAATGAACGTGTAAAAAAGTTTTGGGAAAAGACACTCGGCTCATTTCGTAAAGGCAAACAGCAACCCACCCATGAAATGAAACCGGAGACTTCGCAACAGCAGGCTGAGCAAGAAACCAAACAAACGACCGAAGGTAGTGGCTCACAAGAGGATAATCGTTTTGAGGACCAGCAAGACAGAGAGCCCGGGAAGTTTGACGTTTTGCCAGGTTTGGATGACACTCGAGTCAAAAACATTGGTAATGAGTTCGCATTGCAGTGGTAGCCGAGGCAACCTCGAATGGAATACTTGGCTGATTAAAGAGGTCGTTAACCGCGTAATAATGATGAAGAGCGGTCTACTAGCGGTGAACTTGCAGCAAGATTCTGTTTCTACTTAGCTTTTCTATCGCTGGATGCTTGCTGGGGCGCTGACGGTACGCAGGCAGGCTTGCTAGCATCCTCGGTTAGCTGTTCGATCTCTCTCGCCGAGCAAGCTCCGATTTTGCTATAAGCCAGAGCGTTTTTTCTTTGTTATTGTATTTGTAGGTCTAACTAGCGCGATGCGTCGGAAATCGATTAGCTGGAAATTGGGTCTTTTATCCGTTGTGCGATGCACATTCGGTCGGCTCTTATTGGCGGCGATGTTTTTCGGCGGAGTGTTTTGTTGTGATGTTTGCGAGTGTCACGGCCAAGTAACGGCAGCAGATGCGGGGGACATTTTGGGATTGGCGGCGGCCAGTCAAACGGATGGCCCTGAGGATTCTAGCGCCGTTAGCAATCAGTTTATTGAATTTGAACGACAGCTAAACGCAATGTTGAAAACCAGACGCGATGAAGAAAGGGAATTTGTCGGTCTTGTCGTAAACCAAATTCGTGTTGGTGAACTTCCTTCTAAGCTCGTTACAACCAGTTTTGAATGGGTGCGCAACAAGCGACCATCGACTAAGTATCCGTTCGTTTATTTCGAACGAGTTTTGCGTTTGCAGGCTGAACGTCTAGGCCTAGAAAGTCAGATTCCGCCGTTCAACTATGCGGTTTACAGTCAGTTACCTCTGCCATTGACGACGTTGGCTAGTCCCGTTGGAGAAACACCCAGCAGCGATAATGCGTCCACTGAACGCAACGGTGGTTTTGATTTCCAAAGAGGTGATGGTTTGACAGACCAACGATTCGGAACTATCGGTGGAACATTGGAGACTCCAACTTCCGATGGTGCTGAAACCGAACGAGGAAGTAATATTTTCCAGTTGGGTAGGTTGCTGCTGGATCGCATTCGCAGACGATAACGTGGCCGGTGTGAAGCATTCTAATCGCAAAACTTCGCGTGCGATTATCGAGTTGGGGTTAACCGGATCGCTTTGTTGATTTCAAAATCTGTCGGCGAGCAATCTCAAACACGTTGTCCAGCATCTTTTCGGTAAGTCGCCCCGTAAATGTGTTTTGCTGGCTCGGGTGGTAGCTTCCGACTAAGACTTTGTCGTTCCCGATCTGTAAAGTTTCACCGTGGGAAAATTTGGGCATTTTCTTGGGGCGATCGAGCAACTCAAGCGAGACGATCGACTTAATGGTTTGCTTCCACGCAAGTTCTCCCAATGCTAGGATCACAACAGGGTCGACCAGCTTTAGTGTTTGAGCAAAAAATGGTTGGCAGTTGATTAGTTCTTGCGTCGTTGGCTTATTGCCGGGTGGGGCGCAGCGGCCGATATTGGTAATGGCGGCATCGATTAGCTTCAGGCCGTCACGAAGCTTGCTCGATTCCGGCTGGTTGGCAAAACCCGCTTTACACATCGCTCGATACAGCCAGTCGCCACTTCGATCTCCAGTAAACATACGCCCTGTTCGATTCGCACCGTGGGCTCCAGGAGCCAGCCCAACCACTAGTAGTTTCGATTTGGGTTGTCCGAAGTTAGGGACGGGTTTTCCCCAGTATTTCTGGTCTCGATAGGCGCGGCGTTTTTCTTCAGCAACTTGCTGGCAGTGGCGAATGAGTCGGTCACACTTTTCACAGGCGATTACTTCGCGACGAAGTTGTTGCCACTTAGCTTTGTTCACCTGAACCTACATTAGAATTAGACGCGGCTTGCTGTGCGGCCTCTTCGGCCAAAAATTTCTTCTTTAGGCTTTTGATTTTTCGTTCAAAGAAAACCAAAGCAAGAATGATCGCTACCACTCCAGCGATTTTGATTTCCAAGCGATCGTGTGGCAGTACTTGTTTGATTATTTTTGCACCGAATAACATTGCTCCGTTACCCAGTAAGCTACCGATTAAAATTGCAGTCAGCACGCGCAGTCGAGTCATTCCTAATAAGCGACCAAAAATCGTTCCCCCAATGCTACCTGTGGTCGATGTTGGGAAGATAACGAACATCACCAACCCTGAAAAAGCTGCTCGCCGAATCCACGGTTGTTTTGCCAAGATGAACCGTCCATCGGAAACCAGGTCTTGCAACCGACTACCAGCCCACGGAATTTTATAAAGAATGGCCATGTGGAATGCCACGAAGATGGCAACCATCATGTCGATCCACGTCAACATCCAAAATAAATGCGTCGCATGAAGATGCTTGAGGAAAAAGTGCTGGTCTTGGTTTGCGGTTTCACCGCCGATGATGATTACAAATCTTCCTAACGCAAAAAATGCGGTCGCGGCTGCTGCCACGTAGCTGCCGGCAATATTCCAACCTTGGAGGAGCCCGATCGCAAGCAGAAGCAGCAGTGTCGCTACGACTGGCCCGATTAAAGATGACCACCAAACCGAACTGGTGTCTTGTTGCTTGCCCAATTCAGCGAGAACATCGTCGGTGGACAATAAAGCTGAGTTTTCAGATGAAGTGTCGTTCACAAAAATTCTCGAACAGGCTTGCGCTGTCCGTGACTAACTAAGTTTGGCGATAAAAAATAGCATGATGTAGTGGTCGTTTGCCTCGTCGAGGATCTTTGGCACCACAAATTGTCTATTATTCCAAGGAATCTCCAAGCCGACTTTATGGAATGGGAGCTATTTCAGATAAGACTAATGTCGATCATGATCCACTAACAGGTGTAGGAAACTTTACCCCAAATATCCCATTTTTAGTACATCTGAAGCTCGAGACGATAAAAAAAGTGTCTGACAAAATCTAAACGCTTGTTATCAGCATTCAGACCCTTACGAAATGAGGCTCAATCATGATAAGATTGTGTGAAATATAGCGCAGCACGAACAGGTTGCTGGCATGTCCCATGTTAAAAGACGGATGATCCCCCACCATGGATCCCATTAAAATTGACGTTTCAATAATCGCACGTGACCTCAAACTCGCTCCGCAAAATGTAGAAGCGGCATTGGACTTGCTTGATCAGGGTAATACGATCCCGTTCGTAACTCGGTTTCGCAAGGACTTGACCGGCGGGTTGAACGAAAACCAGTTGCTTGAGGTAAAGAAAAAGGCTGCAAAATTGCGGGCTTTGGCTGAGCGGAAAGCAACGATCTTGCGCGCCATCGAATCTCAAAACGGGCTCGATGACGATATTCGTACGCAAATCGAAAAAACCACATCCAGTCGACGACTGGAAGATTTGTACTTGCCCTTCAAAACCAAAAAGCAAACGAAAGCCTCCGTTGCGCGACAACAAGGTTTGTTGCCATTGGCGAATGAAATCTTGGAGTCGAAAACCTCGGACGCAGATCTTGCAACTCGCGCAACTGAGTTCGTTCGAGTAGACAAAGGGTTGGACTCGGTTGACGCTGTGATCAAAGGCGTCGGCGATTTGATTTCCGAGAACTTAGCTGAAAACGAAACGCTACGAGCATCCTTGCGAAAACTCTTTCGCGATACGGCGAAGCTTTCTAGTCAGTTGATCGTAGTGGATCCGCCGGCCGGAAAAACTGATGATGTAAAGCCCAATGAAAAACCGCTGTCGGGTGCTACGCCGGATTCGGCTGTTGCCAAAGACGACGCGGTAGAAAAGCCACCGACGCAGGTAGCATCCGATACCCCGGAGTTAAACTCTGAGTCGGCTGCGACGACAAACGAAGCCAGCGTTACTCAACCGGAATCTGCACCAGCACCCGCTGTGTCAGAAAATCCTGCGACAGAACTCCCTGTGAGTGCGGATGGGAGCGAAGCGCCATCAAGCGAATCACCGGCATCCGATACTCCGGCGACGTCCACTGAGCCAACAACACCTTCGGATTTGATAAAGCCCGTTTCCAGTGAAGCAGCAGGTGCGACCGATACGTCAGCGACCCAATCGATGCCGGCGACTACTAGTGAACCAGCTCCTGCTAAGAAGAAAAAGAAAAAGAAGAAAAAAAAGAAGGTCGACCCTTTTCAAGATTACCACGATTTTAACCAGCCAATTAGTAAGTTGCCTAACCACCGTGTGCTGGCAATCAATCGCGGTGAGCGTAGCGGTAAGCTAAAGGTTAAATTGACTGTCGATCAAACTAAAGTCAATGAGCTGGTCAAACAACACTCGATTTCAGCTGGCCATCCATCGGCTGATTTCTTAGAAAAATGTGCAAACGATATGCTCTCCCGCTCTCTGCTGCCTAGCATTGAGCGAGAGATCCGCAGGGAGTTGACCGAGCAAGCAGAACGTCATGCAGTCGAGGTGTTTGCGAGTAATTTGCGAAATTTGCTATTACAACCGCCAACGCGAAATCGAGTCGTTTTAGCGATCGACCCTGGTTATAAACGAGGCTGCAGTGTTGCTTTGATCGACGGTTGTGGCAACTTAATTGAGACCGGCCAAGTCTTCGTAGTGGGAAATCAGACGCGGAAAGACGATAGCATAAAACGGATTCGTGACTGGGTGATGGCTCATTCGGTAGATGTGATTGCGATCGGCAATGGAGCGGCTTGCCGTGAGGTCGAGCAGTTGGTTTCCGACACGATTGCCGAGCACTTGCAAGATAGCCAAGTTCAGTACGCGATCGTTAACGGCGCCGGAGCCAGCGTCTATTCAACCAGTGAAATTGGCCGCGCTGAGCTACCGGACGAGACTCCGGCGGTCCGCAGTGCGATTTCGATCGGTCGTCGTTTGCAGGATCCTTTGTCGGAACTTGTAAAGATTTCGCCTGCGAACATCGGCGTCGGTTTGTATCAGCACGATATTAAAGCCAAACATTTGAGTGAGTCGTTGGACGAGGTTGTTCGGTTTTGTGTCAACCAGGTCGGCGTTGACATTAATACTGCCAGCCCTGCTCTGCTTAAATACGTTTCTGGATTTAATTCTTTGACGGCGACGCGAGCGGTCGATCACCGAACCGCCAATGGACGGTTCAACAACCGAGAGGAATTGAAAACGATCAACGGTGTTGGTGACGCAACTTACGTTCAATCGGCGGGTTTTCTGCGAATACATGGCGGTGACAATCCGTTGGATGCAACAGGGATTCATCCCGAGAGTTATACGGTAGCAAACGATATTCTGAAGAAAGTGGAAGCTGGAGTTGAAGAGATTTTCCCTCGCTGGCTGATGCAACCAGCCAAAGCCGAACTTCGAGCAAGAGAAAGGGCTGAAGCGGCGAAGCTTGCAGGGAGCAAGCCGGTACAGCCTGCACAGGATTTGGGAGCGGCGACAACCGAGTCAGCAGCTGAGCCTGTATGTGAAACGCCTTCCCCTGCCGAATCGCCTGCACCGACTGAATCAACGGAAGCTTCACCTGCTCCGGCTAGTCCAGTTGAAGAAACAGCAGCCTTGCCGACGGCGGTTTCACCAGCCGACGCTGACAAGCCCGAAGGGGGAGCTGAGCCAGCAGCAAGCTCGCCAGTGGAAGCGAAGACAGGTCCGGATGATTCGGCCCCCACGGTCGACCGCCGACAGTTTGACCAGCGTCGCAAAGTGATTGTCAAATCGATGTCCGAGTTGGACTTAAGCGAAATTGCGAAACAGCATGACACGGGTAGCTTGGCCGTAAAAGATATCATTATGACGCTCAAGCGACCTGCTTGGGATCCTCGAGATAAAGTTCAAAAGCCAATTTTCCGTCGTGGAATCCTCAAGGTGGACGATCTGAAACCCGAGATGCAGTTGGAAGGACAGGTCGTTAATGTGGTTGATTTTGGTGTTTTCGTTGACATCGGGTTGGGGGAGAGTTCGCTTGTCCACGTAAGCCAGCTGTCGAATCATTATATCGCCGATCCGCATAAAGTCTTTGCTGTTGGTGATGCGATGAAGGTTTGGGTGACCGAGGTTGCGGCTCAGCAGCGGCGAGTCCGTTTGACTGCGATTCGTCCGGGTACCAAGAAAGCGACTTCCCGCGGTCGTTCCAATCGAGGACGTTCGAAAGAGCAAACCAGCCGTTCGCCTGTCAGGTCGGGCGCAGATGCTGCAGCAGGCGCAGCGGGTAAACCCGCGCAGGGTGGTAAAGGTCGTCGGCCTGGTAAGTATGAAGGTGGACGCGGCGGCCAGGCTCGCCGGAAAGACAATCCGAAGTTCAAGCGTGATACACGACGATCTAAGCCTAAGCCAGTTAAGCCGATCACGGAAAAAATGTTGCAGGGAGACGAACCGATGCGGTCGTTCTCTGATTTGGCTCAGTTTGTGAAGCGCAAACCTGATGGTTCCAACGACGATGCTGGAAAAAGCAAGTAGTTGCGGCTTCAAAAACAAATTGTAGTCTATCCGAGGTTTTCGGTTTTAAGTTGAGTGCAAATTGGTCTGAGTGGCATCAATTCCGATTCCGTGATGTTAAATAGGCTGTCAATGTTCTTAAGCCAGTTATTCAATCTTTACTAATCTAGAATTTTATACTGCCATGAAACCCACTGAAAAACTAAAGCAACTTGGCTTCGAACTCCCACCGGCTCCCTCTGCGTTAGGGATCTACAAACCCGCCATGACCATTGGCGATCTTTGCTACACGTCTGGCCACTTGCCTGTGCAACCTGACGGTTCGCTAATCAAAGGATGTGTTGGCAAGGATGTCGACCAAGACTACGGCTATAATGCGGCTCGCCAAGCAGGTTTGACCATGCTGTCGACGCTCACTGAGTACCTCGGTTCGATTGACAACGTGGTCCAAGTTGTGAAGCTGTTTGGAATGGTTTACTGTGACGACGCCTTCACTCAGCAACCGGCGGTCGTTAATGGATGCAGTGAATTGATGCGAGATGTGTTCGGCGAAGACGTCGGTATTGGTACGCGAAGTGCCGTTGGTGTCGCAGCGTTGCCGTTGGGAGTGACCGTTGAGATCGAAGGAATTTTTAAGGTGAAATAATCTGCCGAACAATCGGTGCCGTTTGAACGTAGCTTTTATTGGAGCAATGCGGCTTGGCTTGCTTACCGGTGGCGTTGCGAGGAGGCCGTTTTTTGGTGTAGTATCCGTTTCTTCATTAAAGGCGAAAGCGGATATTCCAGATTGTTTCTATCGAACGTCAAATCATTTTGAATTCTGTTTGTAGCGACCTAAAGTGGTTTTATGAGCGACATCTCTTCAATGCAGTCAAACGATGCTATTTCCGGACCACAGCTTGCTGGAAATGAATTTCAGTACCGAACAGTTAGTAAAGCAGCTGTCGCAAGCATTGCGTTTGCAATACTCGGTCTAGGCGCTTTTGTGTTTCAGGCGTTCGTGCTGCTACCAGTGCTGGCGATTGGATTTGGTTTTGTCGCGTTGATGGAGATTCGAAAGTACCCAGAAGAGATTACCGGCGGTTTAGCGGCGAAAATTGGATTAGGCTTGGGCCTGTTGATCGCGGTTGGTAGTATCTCACTGCACACTTACGTTCATTTGACGGAAGTTCCAGAGGGTTATACTCGGATGGCATTCAGTGATCTGCGGCCTAATTTGCGGACTCCATTGCCGTTTTCGGAAAAATCGAAGGAACTTGACGGGAAAAAAGTGTTTTTAAAAGGTTACGTGCGACCAAGTGACCAGATGACCAATATGAAGAGTTTCATTTTGGTTGGAGACTTTGGCGATTGCTGCTTTGGGGGTAATCCCAAAATTACAGAGGTTGTCGCGGTTGATATTACGACGGATGACCTGATCGACCATTCTTATTTTATTAGAAAGATTGGTGGCACGTTTCATCTTGATACGAGGTCGCGTCGGATCAATGAAGACGGTATTCCAACAGTGTTTTACTCAATCGAAGCCGATTACATCCGTTAACTTTGGAAGCCGATGCCATGCGAAGACTAGAAACCTCCTTTGCCTTGGCGGTCGCGCTGGTACTTTTGCTAGGAGCAAGCGCGTTATTTGCTCAAGCTGACAAGCAAGAGCAGAAAAAGGAGCAAGTTGGCGATCAGACTCAGGCTCAAAAGGATCCTGCCTCTGCAGCGGTCGCTCAAGAGAAAGCCAAACCGGCAAAGGTAGATGTTGATGTGAAGTCATCAGAAGTCGCTTCGCAGAAAGTCGATCAGCCTCAAGCAAATTCAGTGGAGGCGACTACCCCTGATGCCCCACCAAAGCAGAAGCGGTTCGCATTGACCTTTGATGACTTGAAGTTTGACATGGAAAAAACAGAAACCTTTGATCGGGCGATGCTGACTCCGGAGATCAACAGTTACCATGGTGGGAAGGTCAAGGTTCGAGGCTATATTCGGCCCAATTTTAAGCAGTCCGGAATTACTAAGTTTATTTTTGTTCGTGACAACAAAGAGTGTTGCTTCGGTCCTCAGGCTGCGATTTTCGACAATATTTTGGTGCGACTTGAAAAAGGATCCAGTACTAATTACACCGTCCGGCCCGTGACCGTGGAAGGTGATTTTGTGTTGAAAGAGTATTACGGCGATGATGAAACCGTATGGTCGCTGTATCGCATGTACAACGCAAAGATTAAGTAATCTTTGTAGTACCTGTCTTGGGTACTTCGAATCTCATTGAATGAAATAGATTTTAGGTAGTCTCACACCTATTTCTCTTTATTTGGAGCCAGTGTTTTGGCCGATAGTTTGGTTTCTTTCCCGTTTGAATCTATCCAGCAAACTCGCGAGTGAACAAGCGGCAACGACGGCTTACGCAGCGTGGTGGCGTTCAAATCAAGAGCGTTTCGTCCTTTTGTTTCTTGCTCCCAAATTTTCATTTTAAGCGTGCCACTTCGCCCCCGACTTCCGGTGATTTCAACAGCAATGGTTGCACTGTAAAGACCGTGTTTGTTGATCCAAAGCTGGTTGTCACGGTTCAGCGTTGGGCGGAAATCCATGGTTCCTAGCTGATCTTGTAACCAGTCCGATTTTTGTGCTTGATAGAGTACGCAATCATAAAATTCTCCGAGCGAGCGCTGCACGGCGTCCCGTTCCGCCGCTTCCTCACGGCGGTCAAAATCTTTAAAGTTCCCACATGCAATCTGATGGGTGATCACGATTCGCTGCCGAGCAAGATTGAGAGCCTTTTTATCGTCTGGTTGAATCTCTAACGC
>CAZHCH010000031.1:0-33868 GCA_964530985.1 uncultured Pirellulaceae bacterium
CGTTTGGTAGTCCACGAGTTGGGTGTCGGCGTTACGTTAACCATGTTCCGCTAACACACTATCGCTGGGTTAACAACAACGACATCGTGACTCGTGTCCCACCTGTTATACTGGGCTATCGTCATTCGGGGACCGAACAATACCTCGATCACAACGGACAGCTACGTGACCTAAGAGGCTGGCGCAGGACAAGCGATAAGCTCAAAGGATTTTTTAAAGAGTTGCTGAAATTTCGCATCGATCATTTAGGCGACCATGGAATCGATGACTACATCGATCGAATTTTTGATCTAGTCCGAGACGAGCGAAAGCAAACGGAGGAAAAAACATAGCTGCACTTATTGGTGTGCTTCTGGATTGGGAGTGATTTTTGATATCCGTAAGAAAAGTGTAGCCTTTGAGGGTTAGCCATAGAAAAAGCCGTTGGAGCTACTGCCCCAACGGCTATCTTTATGATCCGATTCTCAATCTCAATCAGGATTTATTCAATACTCACTGTTTGTCCATCAGCCATGACTGACAACGCAATCAGGACATCAAAGGCCACGCTTTCCGAAATAAAATGAGTTGAGCTATCAGCAAGGCCAACGTTAACTCCTCCAGGATGGAAACTAGCCGTATACCCTTCTGTGGGACGAGTCCCATTGACACCGTATTCAGTTACGGCCTCGGGGAGATTGCTAACGATCCAGCCAAGCGATGCCGCGGAACGAGAGGCATCACTCCTAAATTCTTCAGCTATGTCATTACCGACTGCTGGCCTTCCAGCCCATATTGCACCGGAAGTAGGAAACGGATCCGAACCAGTGAATCCAGCCTCAACTTCTGTGATACTGGAACGCTCGCCCAACGCGATCACATTGCTGCTACCGTCTCTAATGTCTTGGAATGCTGTTCTGGAGTTATTGCCAAATATTCCCCATCGCGACTGAGTGCCTGCCACTGCAGGGTTGTTCAATTGCTGAACTTCTTGAGTACTGTCCTCGACTACCCCAGCGACCGGGACGTAGTTAGCTTTCGAGTGAGAGAATCCAGCGGCTACAATGTCTGAGTGAGACCAACCCAGATTGAAGTCACCATTTGGAGAAGCGTCAGAAGGACAGATAAATCCAGGAATGACGTTTGATACCAGTGCTCGGCCGTTGGCGTCGAGAGCGTTTAGCGCGTCGTTCTCCCATCTGCCGGTCGCACTCTTAAATTCGTCGTGTAAGTTCTGCTGTTCAACGAACGGCAGAATAAACAATCCCCAAGCATACTCTCGGCCAAGAGTTGAATTACTAGGACGTCCAATGACAGGAGTAGGAGTACGTTTGGTTGCAGTTCCGTCATCGTTCTTGCCCGGAGGAAATTCCTCATTTGTACTGATGTAGTTGTGCATCGCCAGAACGTTTTGTCGCAAATTGTTGGCGCATTGGGCTCTTCGTGCAGATTCGCGAACTGATTGGACTGCTGGCAACAACATTCCAATCAAAATGCCAATGATAGCGATTACTACTAGTAGTTCGACCAGCGTGAAGCCGTTGGATTTGGTTCTATACATTTATCGCTCCTATAAAGTGGCTCTGCGAATTCCATAATATCTGAAGTGTTACTTATCAAATGTAAGGAAAAGGCTAGTAAATTGCATGATTATTAAAATTTCGACAAAATTATATACTTTTAAACGGCATATTCTAGGTGTAAAGTTCGGAGTTCGGTTAAGACGCATAAAACAGGCATTCCTTACATAAAATATGGTTAGGCCTGTGTCTCCAGTGTGACTAGCGTGATGGTGAATTGGTCCTTTATTGGGGAGCGGCGCTGCTAGCTCAATCGAAGAAACTTGAATCTTGCGCTGATGACAAACCTTACTACGATGGTAGTACCAGCACTTCCTCTAGGCTTAAAGATTTACCGCACTGTTTTTGAGCGATCATCAGATTTGTCGCTGGTCCGAGATACACTGTTTCGCATCGAACATTTCGACATACTGCCGTGTTTGTGCTATCTACTTGACTGGCAGATTCGAATATTGGCCGGCCGTCAGTTTTTGCATTCGCTCAAAGTTGGTTTTCAGCCGAGTCATGAAGTCGCGGTTAGGGTCGGGCTGATCCAACATGTCAATGAAAATCGGTGTTAACTTGCGCTTCTGTAAGACGGGCTGAATTCGATCAGCCAATGCTTCCAGACGTCGCGGGAACAGAATGAAATTGGAGGCAACACCTTGAGGTTGCGAGGCAAAGCTTGCTTCGACTTCGGTCAACGTCGTATTCTCGTTCCAGTTGAAATGTGAGTCTTCGATGCCAACCGTTTTCGTCAAAAACTTGAGCTCAGGCGTTGCAGAAAAAACCAACTGCGTCGCGAGTAAAGATTGAGGCACGCTTGACTTGAGTGTTTTTTGGAGCACTGTCAGATTTTGTTGAAAGGTCGAGGCATCGTTTGGAAATCGTTTAGAAAGTTCTTTGGCGATGAAACTGGCTTGCTTGGAGAGCATCGACGGGCTCAACCAGGTTCGGCTGACCATGGTTGGGTGAGAGTGTTCGCCTTCGGGGCCGTGGGAGTGAACTAGGCGAATGTCTTCAACGCTGATGAAGTCCGATAGAGACATTCCTTTAGAAGCGCTTTCGATTACTTTCGATGAAGGAAGTGAAACGGTTTTCATCCAGTTGGCATACGGGGCGGCGATTCCATTGCAG
Organism: uncultured Pirellulaceae bacterium; assembly: GCA_964530985.1. Lineage (GTDB taxonomy): Bacteria > Planctomycetota > Planctomycetia > Pirellulales > Pirellulaceae > Mariniblastus. The sequence goes on from CAZHCH010000031.1 coordinate 2,676, forward strand.
ACGATTAAGTCAGCTGCTTGTATTTCGGCAATCGTTTCTCGGTCGGGCCGCCAGCGATCGGGGTGACTGGAATCGCTGGCGTGGAAGTCGACTTGATAGTTGTCGCCGGTAATTTGTTGAGTTACCCATTGCAGCGGGTAGCTTGTGGTGACAATGTTATTTGAAGACAGATCGGTGGACGACTGAGTTGTCTTCTGAGTGTTTTGTGTAGTTGGTTGGCAGCCGACAATACTGGCTAGTATTACTCCAAGAATCAGCAGCAAACCGTGAGCGTGAAAACGCTGAAAAACCAAATCAAGTTGCGATCGCACGAGTAGGTTTGGCAAGGGTTTTTTGTGGGGGCTAGTTGCTAAAGGGGGCACTGACTTGTCATCTGTTTTGAGGTTGCAAGCAAGCGTTGCTCAAACCTATTTTGAACAAGATTTTCACAGGTTGCTTCAGTAAGTTAGGCAAATGCGGGGCAACATTCGCCGAAATATCAAGTAAAACTAGCGTGCTGTTGATTTCAGTTGCGTTTAAAGCCGAATATTCATCAAACAATCGTCTTTCCTGCCTAAGATTGGCGGAATACGATTGAGGTATTACTTTTTAACAGCAAGCAGTTCGTTTTCCAAGACTTGGCCAAGCAACAATTTAAAACATGGGTATCTTCAACAAGCTTTTCGGTGGCAATAAACTAGGAGTATCTCGACTTGATGTTGCCAAGCGATTTCAACTCGACCGTCAGTCCACTGCTGGAACGATGTCGACGTTTCGAGTGGCAAAGGAAATTGGTACCGGTAAGTTGTTTGGTATTAAGTTTTTGGATACCGAAAAAACGGAGTACTTCAAAAACCGCTTCAAAGGTTTAAAGAAACCCACCGAAGGCGAGATTGCGATGCTGTTCAAGCATCCGCTGATTGTTGAAACATTCGAATACGGAAAAACCGTTAGCGGGCAAGAGTACATTCTGATGGAGTATCTCGCAGGTACAGGATTGGACTACTTACTGCGGCAAAAAGATAAGTCGGCATTTGGGCCACATCGGATGAAATTGATTCGTCAGATGGCTAAGTCGCTGCAAGTGGTTCATGACGCTGGTTTTATTCATCGTGACGTTTGCCCTCGGAATTTTATTTGCAACAAAGATGTTTCATCGTTGAAGCTGATCGATTTTGGTTTAACCGTTCCTGATGAACCTGCCTACCGAAAGCCGGGGAATCGAACAGGGACGCCACAGTACATGGCCCCTGAGATTGTACGACGTCGCGCAACCGATCATCGTTTAGACGTATTTGCTTTTGGGGTAACCGTTTATCGGATGCTTGCGTTTCAACATCCTTGGGGCACCACCGATACCACCGGCACGACTGCTCTGGCTCATGACAGCCGTAGCGCGACTCCAATTACCGATTGCGTTCCCGACCTAGATCCCACACTTGCCAAAGCGGTAATGCAATGTATTGCGGTTAATCCTGATGAACGACCCGCGACCTTCAATAAATTCCTTGCGTTGATTCGAGATGTGAAACACGAAACGCGAGTAGAGAAATGAAAAACGACGATCGATGGTTTGTCAGGCAGTTTAATCGGAAAGCACAGGCTCGTTGGCTGTTGTTGGGACTCGTTTTTCAAACGGGAGGGATTCTGTCGCCGGGTTTGGTTATGGCTCAAGATTTACCCGGCGTTGAAGCCGCTGCGGAAGAAGCGGACGGAGCCAAGGCGGACCAGGCGAATGAAGCTAAGGATGGCGAGGCTAAATCGGCTGATGAGCCACCTCAGACGCCCCAAGCTGGCGAGGTTGGTCCCCAGATCGTCTATGAAAACTCGGTTGATACTCGTTGGAAGGTCGGAGCCAAAATCAGAACTGGGGCCGGTCGAGCTACCAACGTTTTTATGACGTTCCCGGTGCCAGCGAATTGGCCCGAGCAAACGGTGACGATTATTGAACAGGACATTCCCGCAGACATCGGAAACGTGACTTCTCGAAAGCTATCGTCCGGCGTGGAGCAAGTTTTGGTTCAGTTTCCTGTTTTGCCAGCAAACGATGTGGTTGAAATTAGCTATACGTTGGACATTGTCAATCGAGCGTTGGTGGCACCAAAGGAAACAAATCTGTTCGTCTTGCCGCGGCATACGAAGAAAGAGGTAAAGCCGTTTCTGGCGGCTAGTAAAAACGTCAACCATCAGAACGGCAAGCTCCGGAAAAAAGCCAGAGAGATCATTGCCGGTCATGAGTCCGCTTGGGACCAGACGGAGGCGATATACGATTGGGTTCGCACTAATATTCAAGTCGAAGCCACCGCGTATCATAGTGCTCAGCATACTCTGAAGAATCTGTCGGGAACTAACGAAGACAAGACGTTTTTGTTTGTCGCGTTGTGCCGTAGTGTGAAAATTCCGTCACGAATTGTGTTTGCCAAAGGGGCGTCCTACGCCGAGTTCATGCTAGCGGGGCCTGACGGCAAAACATTACACTGGTTCCCGTGCGACGTGAGTGGAATTCGTGAGTTTGGTGGATTGTCTGAGCCAAGAGTGATTTTGCAAAAAGGCGATGGCATCAAAGTTCCAGAAAAGAAGCATGCTCAAAAGTACGTTGCCGAGTTTATGTCTTGCAAGGGAAACGTGAAGCCACGGGTTGGCTTTTTTCGCGCTGAGATTTTTGATGACAAACCGGGGAAATAAGATTTGACTATGAGCGATTGTCAGTTTCGAATTTTTAGTCGTTACACCGTACTGATCCTGTTGCGGCTGTGCGTTGTTGCTATTGTGGGGTCTGGCTGCATGACTTGTATGGCTCAGTCAGAATTGCTGCAGCCGATACCGACAACCGGCGACGATGAGAGTCAATCCAGCGGCGTTTCAGAGGAACTGAGTTCGCCGGGGTTGGGGATTTCGTTTGGGATGACGGTGCCTTCGGATTGGGAATTCGGTTTGCAAATCGATTCGCCAGCATCGGCAAGGAAGATTTCGGCGACTTTTCCAGTGCCCATCGATTGGCCAGAACAGGAGGTAGAGCTGCTGCAAGACTTTCAAACGGACAACGTAACGAAATTTGAACGCGAAAAGGCGAGCAAGTGGACGCAGCAATTTGGGTTTTCCGTCAAGCAAATGTCGCCGGGAACATCTGAGAAAGCTTACGTTCGTTTTCGGGTCAAAAAGAAAATGATTCAAGCGCCCAAAGACACGACTGTATTTGTGAAGGCCAAAAAAATTCCTGGTAAATACAAAGAGTTTTTAAGGCCTAGCCCGCTGATCGAAAGTAAGAACAAGCGAATCCGGGCCATCGCCGAAGAGCTTGAAGACGATTCGTTGAGTGCTTGGGCGCAAGTCGAAAAAAACTACCAATGGGTGCGCGAGAATATCACCTATAAATTTGACAAAGTGAATCGCAGTTGCTTGGAAGCGTTAGATAATAAACACGGGGACTGCGGCGAACTGTCGTCTTTGTTCATCGCGATTTGTCGGGCTCAGGGCGTTCCGGCTAGGTCCGTTTGGATTCCTGGGCATGTTTATCCTGAATTTTTTCTTCAAGATAAAGACGGCAACGGGCATTGGTTTCCGTGTCAGGCAGCTGGTACTTATGCGTTTGGTTCGATGGCTGAGATTCGACCGATCTTGCAAAAAGGCGACCGTTTTAAAATGCCCAGTGAAAAACAGGAAGTTCGTTATGTTCGGCCCACGGTCGAGGCCTTCGGGGCTCCGGTGAACATTCAATGGATTCGCCGAGAAGTAACAGAACAAAATCGGAAGTAACCCCTCGCGTCTTAGAACCAAACGAGATACTTTGGTTTTCTGTGGGTGATTGGTTTTTTGCTTGACGAGCTGGCACTTTTATAAAGTAACTCGTTTCGCAGTGGCCGACCTGCTGTAATTTATCTGCAATTATTTTCTCCGACAGTGAAAGCCAAAACGTGGCAGCAAAAAAAGCATCTAACGATACGTCTTCGACTGTAAAGCGAACTCAAGTTCCCGCGGACGAACTGCGCTGGAAGTGTAATTTAGGTTGTTTGAAGTTTGAGACCACTGACGAACTTCCGTTGACTAATCAAATTTTTGGTCAAACGACTGCTTACGAAGCATTGAAATTCGGTATCGAGTGTTTCGCGAGAAAGCAAAACGTTTACGTTCGTGGCCCACGCGGTAGTGGCCGGATGACGATGGTTCGACATTTGCTGGACGAGCTTTCGCCTGAGTGCGATACTAAGCGGGACTATTGCTACGTTCATAATTTCGGGCGTCCGGATCATCCTCGTTTGATCACGTTGCCACCTAGCACGGGGCACGATTTCCGTCGCGCGATGAATAATGCAGCGGCTTTTTTTGAAGACGATTTAGGGAAATCACTGGAGTCTGAACCTCATCTGGGCAACCGAAAGGCGATTCAAGAAAAGATACAACAGGCTGTCGCTGTGACGGCTGAACCCTTGGACAAAGAACTCGCCGCAAACGATATGCGTCTGGTCAGTGTGCAACAAGGACAAGCGTCACAGGCCATGATTTTGCCGTTGGTTGATGGCGAACCGGTCGCCGTTGAGCAACTCATGCAGTTGGTAAGCCAAGAAAAAGCGCCCGCTGAACAATTGGAACAATACCGGGCTGTGTTGCCGAAGTATCAACAGCAATTACAAGAAACCGGCCGGAAGATCAACGAGTTGATCCGATCTGGACATGAAGAGCTACGAGAATTTGATCAGCAGATCGCTCGCGATTTGGCGAATGAAGTGCTTGCCCCAGTAGCCGAAAAGTTCTCTGGCGATGACGTGAAAGCGTTTCTGGACGATGTCGTAAAAGACCTTGTCGAAAACCGACTCGCGCCTAGTGACGAGCCCGAAAACTTCAAGGAATTGTACGGCGTCAATGTTGTACTCAGTCAAGAGGACGATGGCCTTAGACCAGTGGTGATAGAAAGCACTCCCAGTTTGATGAATTTACTGGGGGTAGTCGAACCGAAAATGGGGCCGGGAGGCATGGCAATTTCGGACTACCGTGGTATTCGCGCGGGAGCGTTGCTGCGGGCGGCCAATGGGTACTTGGTGTTGGACATCAACGATTTGATTGCCGAACCCGGCGCTTGGCGAGCATTGATGCGAACTTTGCGAACACAGCGGCTAGAAATCGTGCCGCAAGAAATGGGCTTGATGCGTCAGACGGTTGTAACACTGCCTCAGGCCGTTGAGCTGAATGTGAGAGTGATTTTGATTGGTGGCTCGCAGACTTATTATCAGTTGGATCATGCAGATCCCGATTTTCGCGAGTTGTTCAAAGTGTTGGCTGACTTTGATAGTGAGCTTGAGCGGAGTGAACGAACGTTACAGCAATATGCGGCTGTTGTGGCGACGCTCAGTCGTCGCGATTCTTTGCCTGCATTTCACCGTTCGGCGGTAGCAGCGTTGGCTGAACACGGGGCCCGGATTGTCGCGCGTCGTGAACGACTGACCGCCCGTTTTGGTCGCATTGCTGATATTGCTCGCGAAGCCGCCTACGTGTCTGCAGGCGAAACAGTTTCGGAAGACCACGTGCACGAAGCGATAAAACGCACCAAAGATCGAGCCAGTTTGCCGTCGCGAAAGTTTTTTGAAATGGTCAAAAACCGAACCATCATCGTCGAAACCGATGGTGAAGTTGTCGGACAAATCAATGGATTGGCAGTGATGCGAGCAGGGGCGTTGACTTACGGATTCCCGGCTCGAATTACGGCTTCGATTGGTCCTGGCAATGCGGGGTTAATCGACATTGAAGGACGAGCATCCATGTCGGGTTCGATTCATACGAAGGGTTTTCAGATCTTGGGCGGTTTGTTGCGGTTTTTGCTTCGAACCGATCATCCGATGGCCTTCTCCGCGTCGGTGGCGTTTGAGCAAAGCTATGGCGGCATCGATGGTGACTCGGCTTCCGGTGCGGAAACCATTTGCCTGTTGAGCGCTCTAGCTGGTGTTCCGATTAAGCAGTCGATGGCGATCACTGGAGCAATTGATCAGCGCGGTCACTTAGAAGCGATTGGTGGCGTCAATGAAAAAATCGAAGGCTACTTCGATGCCTGTAACTACTTTGGATTAACGGGTGATCAAGGAGTTGTTATTCCCAAATCCAATGCAGGCGACTTGATGCTCCGCCAAGATGTCGTTGCGGCTGCAGAAGCGGGAAAGTTTCGTGTCCATGCAGTCGACAATATTTACGACGCAATCGAATTGATGACGGGCGTACCCGCCGGCCGAACGGATGTGTCCAATGCCTATCCTGAAGGTTCATTGCTTGCACAGGCCCAACAGAAGGTTGGAGAATACTGGCGCAAGTCGTTAGCTAGCCCACATGCAGCTTACAACCCGGCGGCGTCAGAGCAAGTTTAAATGTGATAATCGGCGGACTGATTGACTGTCTTTTTGGCAATGGCTGCGGTACAATTAGCAGCGAGGGCAAGAAGGATTTGTTTAAGGAGGCACTACGATGTCGCTACTGTATCGAAGAAGCGTTACCGTTGGCCAGTTCTTTGCTGTGTGCGCTTTCTGCGCGATTTACTTTTCACTAGAGATGCTCGGCTCACAAGCTTGGGCACAAACGCTGGAGCCACTTGGTGGCGATGACAAACGAACGCCGCCCGCTGATGTTCGGCCGGGGCGTCCGGGTGGTGTTGCCTTATCGGACTTTTCTCCACTGATCGATTTGATTCAAGGAACAATCGATACGGAGCTTTGGAGTGAAGGAGGCGGGCAAGCTTCGATTCAACCTTATGTTCAAGGTATCTTCGCTGATGCCCAAGGGGCACTGCGGTTCGTTCCCGCAACGAAATCTAAACGCGATAAGAAAGCGTCGAAAGATCTTCGTGACGATTCGTCAGCTAACAGTAAGTTCGAAACACAACCGCCAGTGGCTGCTGGAGATGTGCGGATCGCTTCAGATTTGCGATTCATTTCGCTGCCGCGGCTAGAATCTGCTTTGGCGGGCTACCTCAAGCAACGAAAAGCGTTGCCACCGGAAGTATTGACGTTGGCTGGTTTGCAAAGGATTCAATTCGTATTAGTAGTGCCGGCGACCGACCAGCAACCGGGCGATTTGATTCTCGCTGGGCCAGCTGGGGACTGGCGAACCGATGACAATGGCATCATCGTAAGCCAAGACCATGGACAACCCGTTGTACGAATCGACGACTTGCTAACACTGTGGCGACGGTCGAACCCAACCGAGCCGTTTGGAGTTACGATTAATCCCACAGAAGCTGGGCTGGCTCAGATGCAAAATTACTTGGCTACCTCGACGACCAAGCCAATTAAAAAGCGAAAGCGTGACGAATGGGTGAATGGAATCCGCGAGAGTGTTGGTAAGCAAAACGTCCAGTTCTTCAACCTAAAACCCGATTCACATGTTGCCAAGATATTGTTGACGGCCGACTATCATATGAAGTGTATCGGCATGGGACTGGCTGAATCGGTCAACGGTGTGGAAAGCTATTTAGAGACCGTCAAGCTGGGGCCCGATGGAGAGGTGCCGCCAATGTCGGTATTGCGTTGGTGGTTTGCAATGAACTATCAGCCGGTCGCGGTTTCCGAGAACAACCAAGTGTTTGAGTTAAGTGGCGTTGGTGCAAAGGTGCTGAGCGAGAACCAATTAATGGCGGCTCGTGGAAAACGGATTGCCACTGGAAAGTCAGAAGCTTTGAATAAGCGATTTGCAGAATCGTTCTCACGACAGTTTGTTAATATTTGCAAGCGGTACCCGCTGTACGCCGAGCTTCGAAATGTTTTTGATTTGTCGATGACATTGGCATTGGTCGAAAAACAAAGCTTGTTGGACCGTTCAGGCTGGCAACCAACGTTGTTGCTAGACCCGGTTGCGTTGCAACTGCCTAACGTTTCCGTTGCCAGTGAGGTCGAAACGATCGCCAATTATGAGGTGCTCGACAAAAAAGTAATTGTCGCAGGTGTGAGTGGTGGAGTTTGGATCGATTCAAAAAAGCAATTGGCAACGGCGGGAAATATAAAACAAGCCAGAACGGTTGGCGATGATTTGGCTGGAGTTCGACCGAAAGCAATTACCGGCGGCGATGACCAGCCTGTCGTTTGGTGGTGGGACCGGCCGTAATTGGACCGAAAACTAAGAAAGAGGTTGGTTAGCCACAGAGGCCCGAAGTTACACAGAGAGTTAATCCTATAGCGCTCTCTGTGCCTTCGGTGGTTTAAATAAAACTCCTCATCAGTAAATCTCACAATCGCTTCGCTGAATTGGTAGCGGACACGAGGTGGCTCTTCCGTTACGCATTCGCATTCGAGTTGTGAGTATAACTGCCATAGCTATCGGAAATCGCCGTGGCAATCAGCACAACCTTGGCTGACGCCATTGACGGCGTTGCTTAGCATTTCGTAGTTGTTGTTGCGCCCGGCTTTAGCAGCGGTGGTGGCGGCAGTTTGCATCTGTTTCGCGTACGCCACGTACTCTTCGTCGTCGGCATAGTCCATATCAGCTTGCTGAACGGCTTCGGCCATTAAAGCAATTAGTTCTGCATAATGAACAATCTTAGGTTGTTGCTTTTTGAACTCTTTCTCATTTGAACTAGCAGATTTGATTTCGTCATGCAAAACTTGCAAACGCTTCATGATCGGTGTGTGCCCCGTAACCGTCGACCAATCCAGTGTTTCTGGCGGTTTCGCTTTGCCGGGAAAACGATCGCCTCGCACCAGTTGAACGAGATCCTCAATACTTCGTTTACTACTTGCAAACGCTGGTTCGTCTCCTGACCGCGCACTCACGGCAGCCGTTTCAAAGGACTTCTGGGCGACCGCAGCGTCTGCCTTCCAGCGAATCTTTCCATCGTATTCCCGAATCACACCAAACATTACCGAAAGCTGATCAAATGATTTTTGAATTTTAGTATGATCGCTGCGGAAGCGGCTAATCGTCGTTAAATTACGGTTCAGGTCCTGTAGGAGCGACTTGACTTCATCTTCGAGCGTAGCAGCTGAAATCAAACGCGACCAAGTTTTCCCCTTCGAATCATCTAGGCTGGCGACGTTGTTAGAATCGCGAGAATGTGCCGAAGGCACCGGCGGACGCTTGCCCACCAAGGCTTCTTGAAACACGTCATCAAAAAACACACCCTTCACGTCATCGTCGGTGAACGCTGGTCTGGCGACTCGCTTAACCGACCGAGTCGATTGGGTGTTTTTGGACGTCTGACCATTTACGCTGGCGCTAGTCGCTAACCATATTGCGAAAATCAGGCAGCATCGTTTTGAACGTTGGGGCATAATATTTTCTCCAGTTTGGTATTATGATCGAGTCTGTATCATTCCACAACGATGACTATGAATCAAACTCCCGACAACTCGCTTCCAGTTAATTCTGAATCAAACGATTTAAATACCGACAATTTAAAGTCGAATTCAAATCGTCGAGAGTTTATAACCGGAATGGGAGCAATCAAAACCATTCGTGAAAATGTGAAGGCACAACTTGATGGCGTTGATGCGAACTGGAGCGATGACGATGATGCGGGGGCATGGGAGCAGTACTCAAAACGGGCGATGGCTTGCGAGTTCGAAATTTCGTTTAACTTGCACCAATACCGGCAGGCGGCTTCAGCCACGATGTTGGCGTTTCAATTGGTCGACGACTTAGAAGACCAACTGACCATCTATCGTGATCACAGCGAAGTCAGTTTGCTGAACCAGCGGGCATCCGAGACGCCTCAAACTGTCGATTCAGGCTTACTGCGACTTTTGCGTTTGGCACACCAGATTTATCAGGATACTGGCGGCGCGTTTGACATTACTTCTGGGCAACTCAGCCAGCTCTGGGGATTCGAGTCTCGGAAAGGTGCTGTACCGCCAGAAGACAAAATCGCATCTGTGTTGAAATTGGTTGGGAGCGAATTTTTAGTATTTGATGAAGCGCAACAGAAACTATCAATCACGCGTGAAGGCGTCAAAATTAATTTGGGCGGTATTGGTAAAGGTTATACACTTGACCGCGTGGCGGATGTTTTCGAGAAACATTCGATTCATGACTTCGTCATCCACGGTGGGCAAAGCAGTGTTTTGGCACGAGGTGGCAGTGGCGAACAGATCGCCTGCGAACAAAACGCCACGCAAACGCCCGGCCAGCGCTATTGGCGTGTTGGCATCAGCCATCCGACCGCAGCTGATGTGCGACTGGCTGAAATACAACTACGAAACCAAGCTCTCGGAACTTCTGGAACGGCTCGGCAAGGTTTCTTTTACCAAGGCAAAAGGTATGGTCACATCATCGATCCACGTACTGGATGGCCTGCGAATCACTTTTTGTCGACTACAGTGATTTCAGATTCGGCGGCAGTTTCGGATGCTTTGGCGACTGCTTTTTTTGTCATGAAACCAGACGAAATTTTCGCTTTCTGTGACAGTCGACCGGAGCTAAAAGTCGTTTTGGTGAACGAAGTCAGTCGTAGTTCAAGCCGCGTTAAGGTGACGACGCTGAACTTTGGCGATTCAGAGATTGAAGTATTCGAATAAAAATGCTTGAGTTTTACTCAGGCAAGTCTCGGCCTGACGTCCACGGAATACTCGCTTTGTCAACTTCGTCCTCGAACGCTTCGATTTCTTCATCCAGTAATTCAAATAGCTCTTTTTCAATGCTCTCGAATTGCTCAACGCCAATGCGATACTGTTGCTTGGCGGTTTTCGTGATCCCGTGAGTGCCACTCATCCCGCTCATCAGAGCGCCTCTGATTCGCGATTCGATACTGGGCTCGCTCCGGATCCACTTTTCCGCTTTTAGGTCGTCACCGCTGATTTTCAGTTTGTAATCGGACAGTCGCTTCTTCAACTTGGTTGCCTTGCCAATCAACTCAGCCGTTCCCTGTGGGTGCTTTTGAATAGTTTCCTTCAGTTTGCTTAACTGCTCTTGTCGCTCACCAAGCACTGAACGGGCCGCCGATATTTTGTTAGCCATCAGCCCTGCCTCTTTGATAAAGGCGATCAGAGTTTCGCGATCCTGGCCTTTGATCGTTGGCTGGCTGATTGATTCGACTTTGAATTCTGCGGGTTCTGCCAGAGAGGTTTCTTTTCCATCCACGATTTGAAACGGTTCGGCGATGTAAGTTCCGGGCGCAACCATCGGGCCACCGGAACGAGTAAGCCCTTCGATGCGTAGCTTCCAAACGGCGCGATGGATGCCGTTAGAATTTTTTAGACTCAATTTGGCAACAACCGTCCCCGAAGAATCTGAGATTCGCAACAAGTTTTGAGGAGCCTGTTCCTCCGATTCGGCGCGGAGTTCGTCAATCGAAAGGATTGGAATGTCCTTGCCTGCTTTTTTAAGTGCGGCTTCTCGCTTTTTACGCTTCGCCTTTTTCGATTTATATTCACTCTTGATGTAGTAGTTAAAGACAGCACCGTAGTCTGGGTTCTTCGCAACAAACATCGAGTCTCCTTGAGACCCGCGTGTTCCGCCAATGCGGTCGGTTTGCGAGTACCAAAATGCCCGACGAATGGGAAACATGTGAAACGACTTGTCAAACATCTCGGGATTCGCATCCCGTAGCAAGCTGTAATCGTCCAGCACGTAGAAACTGCGACCGAACGAAGCTCCAATCAAATCGTTTTCTCGTTTTTGAATCTCCAAGTCGCGAAAAGAGATCGTCGGCAGGCCACTGCCGAGCTTGAACCACTTTTCGCCTGCATCGAGGGTGCAAAAGATTCCGAACTCGGTCGCTAGGAAAAACAGTTCGGCCTTTTCGTGGTCTTGAACAATTCGCCAGCAAAGATGTTTTTCAGGAAGGTCCCCAACCATTGAAGTCCAAGTCTTTCCGCGGTCGGTGCTTTTAATCAGGTACGGTTTGTAGTCGCCGGTTTTATGATTGTCCAGGCACGCGTAAACGGTGTCCGGGTCGTGCAGGTCGGCTTTGATATCGTTAACGAACGCTTCTTTGGGTACGTCGAAAAATCGCTCGATTTTGCGCCAATTCTCGCCACCATCTTCGGAGACATGAATCAGGCCGTCGTCGGTGCCGACATAGAGCAGGCCTTCCACCAAAGGTGATTCTGAAATCGAAGTAATGTTGCCGTACTGAGACATCGCGTAAAGATCGTAAGCGGCTTCAATACTCCAGACTCGCCCCATCGTTGGCATTTCATAGCGGTTGCGATTCCGGGACAGGTCTGGCGAAATCGTCTTCCAAGAATCACCTCGATCGTCGCTGCGGTGTAGAAATTGAGACGCGAAGTACAATCGCTTGTGATTGTGTGGGCTGATCAATATCGGCGAGTCCCAGTTGAAACGAAACGAGTCTTGCCCCGACTCCGGCTTGGGTTGGATACCGACAGACTCTCCGGTCTTGCGATCGAAACGCCTCAAGTAACCTTGCTGCGATTCGGCGTAGATAATATTTGGATCTTCGGGATCGATCGCGGTGTCATGGCCATCGCCACCGACTGTTTTACGCCAATCCCAGTTCCGGATACCACCAACGTCTCGTGTGCGGGACGGGCCATACTGTGAATTGTTGTCCTGCGTTCCGCCAGCGATGTTGTAGAAAGGGTAGTCGTTGTCGACGCTGACTTTGTAAAACTGGGTGAGCGGAAGGTTAGGACAGAAAAGCCATGTCTTGGCATAGTCGTAACTTCGATAGACTCCACCGTCGCACCCCACGCAGACGAAATCTTTATCGGTGGGATGAAATGCGACCGCGTGGTTGTCGACGTGCTTGTAGCGTCCTTCGATTCTGTTCCACGTGTCACCGTTGTCGGTGGATCGCATCAAATAATTGTTGGCTTGATAAAGTACTCCAAAGCGATGGGGGTCGGCCCACAGTTCTTGATAGTAGTGGGGGCCGGTACCTCCAGAAACAAAATCGTCGGTCTTTTTCCAGCTGGCACCCGCGTTTTCACTACGCCAAAAACCGCCTTTTCGATTCGGTAGTTCGATCGTTGCGTAGACATAGTTTGAGTCTTGAGGTGAAACTTGCAGCGAGATCTTTCCCTTGTCACCGCCGGGCAGACCGTTCTTCAAAGGCTTCCAAGTCTTGCCGTTGTCTAGCGACTTGTAGATGCCTGTCTCCGGACCGCAATTGATGATCGCCCATACATTGCGATGACGCTGATGGGTTGCCGCGTATAACACGTCCGGATTTTTTGGATCGATCACGACATCGGTGACCCCTGTGTATTCGCCTTTGGAAAGAACCAGTTCCCAGTTGTCTCCACCGTCTTCGGAACGATACAGTCCACGCTGCCCGCCGGGCGACCATAACGGACCTTGCGAAGCTGCAAAGACGACATTGGAATCGCGTGGGTCAACGATGATTTTGCTGAGGTGTTCTGATTTCTTCAGTCCTTTGAGCTTCCAAGTGTTTCCGGAGTCGTAGCTGACGTAAATTCCGTCGCCAAATCCAATATGGCGTCCACCGTTGTTTTCTCCCGTGCCGACCCAGATGGTCGAGCTCGTTGAGGGGTCGATCGTCACGCAGCCAATGGAATAAGATTTTTGGCTATCGAAGATCGGTTTGAAAGTTGTCCCGGCGTTACTGGTTTTCCAAAGTCCACCTGAAGCAACGGCGACATACCAAGTGTTGGGGTTTTTCTGGTCGATTGCGATGTCGCCGATTCGGCCCGACATAAACGCCGGCCCAACGCTACGGAACTTGAGAGCTCCTGCAAGTATCGCGGTGTTGGTTGGCTCGGCTTTTTCTTCCTCATCCTCATTCTCAGAGTCTTCGTCAGTCGTTTCTTTGGAGTCCTTTTCTTGAGACGAATTTGATTTGGTTGATTTGGTTTCGTTTTGATTGTCCTGCTCTTTAGGTTTTGATTTTTCATCTGCCTTTTTTTGAATCGTCGCTGGTTTTGGTTCCGGCTTGGCTTCTTGTTGCTGGGCAAAAGCCGGGGTAGCGATACAGAGTAAAAGAATCAGAGCAAAACGAATCATAGGTGCGTTCCAGTTGCGGAGTTGATTGAGTCAGTTCGAAGGCTGTAGAACCATTTTAACGTAGCTGAATCGCGGCCGGCGACTGGTTCAAGCAAAAGAAAAATCTCCTTTGAGTTTGGTTCACGCAGGCGGGTCCGTCAAACGGAAATTCGATTACAGGCTGGATTTTCAAAGCCATCGGTCGCGCAAGGCGTTGTAGGCCGATTCTAACGGTAACGATTGATACATAGCGTTCCAGATATCAGCTATTTACGTTTTGCTGAACCTAAGCCCCGGCCCAGTGTCGGCGCTCGAGATTCAGTGCTTTGCCAACCAAGTGTTGCGATGTGATGCAAAGCGGCGTAGAAACTAATTGTGACCGGCACCGATTCACTTATTCGGGTTGGGCTGTATGCTGGTTCGACGATCAAGCACTATCACAGGCTTCAGTTGTTTTACCGTTTTCGGTGCAGTGTGACTTTTATCGCCGGATAAATGAAAATTAATGCCTAGACTTATCTGATCAATTTTAAAATATTATCATCTTGAAATTTCAAAGACTAGCTATACGTAACCTTTTAGCTCATGATGTAAATACTCATAAAACAGAAAAACCATGAGACGTTCGTTTGTTTTTTGATTACTGGTTCTAGGCGGTTCGATGTCCAAACGCACATTTATAATACTGGCTGGCGTCTTATTCGCCTTAGTCGCTTTGGTCTTTACCTTTGCGCTTCCAGTGCGGGACACGTCCTCGGTCGACGCTGAAATCGCAAGACTAGTAAAACAGTACGATGATCAAGTTTACGGTGACGGCAGTTTTAAGGATGCGCAAGCTATAGTCGAACGAATCCTAGAACTCGCCGATCGGTCGAGCGTCCCCAGTGAGACTAAGGTCAGGGGACTGATTCGATCCGTCTATGCCAACATTAAAATAGAAAAGCGGGACGTAAACTGGCGAATGAAATTCGCAGACTACGAGGCATTGATTTCAAAAAAACCGACCTTAGCTCGTGCAGAGTGCCTTCTCTACTTTGGGCATTTAATTGCAAGGTGGGAGCAACGCGATTTTGAAGCCGGTCTTAAGTCGGTTCAAGAAGGTCTTAGAATTGCCGAACAACTCAGTGACGACCGAATGATCGCGCTAGCCTATGTGTTTTCGTATGAATTACAGGTGCTGATAGATCGGGACGAATTAGCTGTCGTGAACGCATTCCGTGCGGTTACAGTTGCCGACCACTACGGAGAAAAATCAGTAAAGAGTTTGGCTCTTCGCAAGTTAGCTAGGGAAATGATGTACCAAGAGGAGATTTCTGAAGCAGCAGAAGCCGGTTTAGCGTTGCTTAGGCTTTTCCCGAGGTCAATGGTGGCCAAGTATCCCATGTTCGTGACTGGCAAGTCGTCCAGAATGATCGCATACGTGGACATGGAAATTAAGCGACTCGAGAAGCGAACCGTTAACGGTCGCGTCACGAAAGAAGCACAAGGAAAGATGGCACGATTGTTGAATCAATTAGCCAGAGGCTATTTTATTCGAAAAGAGTTTTCAAAGTGTCGTGAAACATGCGAACGGGCCATTCCACTTTTTGAAGCCAGTGACGACTCGGAAAACCTCGCGTCATGCTTGGCCCATTTAGAACTTGCGAACCTAGATTTCGCCAATGACACGCATAGTGTCGACGAAGTTTTTGAGGGGGCTACCAGCGACGCCGAAGCTGCGCTGTATGCCGATGCGATTGCAGCAGCCTACGCTGAGCAAGGTGATAGAGAGAATAATTTGTACTGGCAGGAACGGGCACTTAATGCTCGAATAAAAAGTCGGTCAGAATTGATTGGCTTTATGAAACGCTCGTCAGAATTGTATTGGGAATCAAAACTTGAGACGCGCAAAGAAATCGAACTCAACAACAAGGCTAATAAAGAATTTTATTCAAGAGTTTATTTATGGGGTGCTGCCCTTGCGGTAGGTTTGTCGGTTTACACGCTTTTAATTGGCTTTAGTTATATATATCAAAAAAGCCGTTCTCTTGAAGGTGCCATTGAAGCGAGGACTGAATCCCTTATGAAAGCGATGCAGAAGTCGCGCGCTGCTGATCTCGCGAAAAGTGAATTCCTAGCACAAATCAATCATGAAATCCGAAATCCTTTGACTGCTATTTTGGGTTATTGTGAATTACTGTCACTAAACAATAAAAACCCCAATGAGATTGTTTCGGGAATTGAATCTTCTAGTATTCACTTGCGGGAACTCGTCGACAAAATCCTCGAGGTCTCGAAAATTGAAACGAATGGCTTAAAAGCACAGCTTGTCGAATTCTTCCCTGCACAAACCGTGAAGGATATTCGCGGTATCATGGCAAAGCAAGCTGTCAACCGAGACTTGAATTTAGAGTGCAATTTTATCGGTGATAGTAACCATTTGATCCTATCTGACGAAATCAAAATTCGCCAGATCGCGCTCAACTTGATTGGCAACGCAATCAAGTTTACTGAAACTGGAAGCGTGAACGCTTCATTCAAACTGAACGAGCTAGACAAGTCGTCTCGCGCGGAGTTAGTGATCAATGTCCATGACACTGGCATTGGCATCGCGGCGGATCAGACGACTGCCGTATTCGAGCGTTTCACCAAGGCAAGCAATGCAGCAAGTCGAGACGGCAGTGGACTGGGCTTGTATATCACACAGCAATTAGTTGAGTGCATGGGTGGTGAAATTACTTTAAACAGCTCTATTGGCGTTGGCACCCAAGTGAGTGCCGCGCTGCCTGTAGAAGTTGTCGGCGTCGCATTTGACAGTCCAAAACGCATCGCTTCAGAAAAAAATGGCGCCGTTGGCAACCCACAGATTTCAGGCAAGCGAGTTCTTATCGTCGATGACCAAGAAACAATCCGCAATACCCTTCAGCTACAACTACAGTCGCGAGGTGTAGAGTGCAAAGCCGATTGGAAATTAGAGCGAACGATCCAACTTGTCGAAAACTGGCGTCCAGATCTTGTGCTGCTCGACTTAAGGATGCCCAACCATTCAGGATTTGAAGTGCTCGAGAAAATTCGCAAGTCGAAGGTTAGTTGTGTTTTGGTTTACGCAATGACGGGAGACGCTACCGTTCGTGCCCAGCAGAAATGCCTCAGTCTTGGCTTTGATGGATTTATCACCAAGCCGTTCAATATGAACTCAGTTTTGGAAATCCTTGAGGAGCCGCATAAATCTAGTTTGCCTAATGCTGGCGCTTGAAATTCGGTAGCGGATTGGCCTACAGACGTGAGGTATGGTCTATGGCCATTGAGAGACTTCACTGACACCAACCGCCTAGGGGACTTCAGGGTCCGCGGTCGCCGCGTCGCCAAACCAGTACTTGAAAAAGAAAACCAGCGTCGCCAGAATTCCCCAACTGAGCCCTAAAACTACCCCTAGATCTAAAACACCTCGCCAGGGCTGTGGGATGAACTGAAAGATCATGACCAAGGCGGTTACACCAACTAGCAAGCAGCCAATCACAATTTTTCGTTTTTTCGTTGAGTGAAAAAAGCCCATGCAAAACAGCGGTGCCAACGCCGTTCGCAGGAGCGTCGCGTGGTCTCGCAGATAATTCGCACGTGCGGCGACACGCGGCGAGTAGCCTTTTTGGAATCCTTTGTAACCCTCGCTATACAGCATGAAGATTAGCCAAGGAATCATCACGGCATAATGCATGATTTCAAGCGGATGCTGAAACCCTTCGCTAACCTGCTTGAACATTCGCATCACGGCGAAACTCAAAACCGCGCAGGCGCCTAGTACACCCCATATTGCAGCAATGTTTCCGATCCGTCGGTCAAAATAAGGTTTCACGAATTGTCTCAATAAAGTTCTGGAGCTGCAAAGAAAAAATAGCGTTGGTACTCGATAACCCAAACCATTCTAACCTGAATTCTCATTCGTACGATCACCCTATAATCTGGCGACTTGTCGCGAGTAGGAACAAAGGGCTCTTTGTAGTCTGTTGGTAACACGATTAGCCGATTAACAGCGATTGAACCAGCCCACCGGAAATCGACCAAACCCAAATGATCAATCCGGTCAGCAGGACAGCAGCAGTCGTAAAAATTATCGCTAACTCCCATGCCTGCAGCCAGATGATCGTGCCACGACGGCAACCGATGCGAAACATCGTTTCCATCTCGCGTGCGCGTAGGCGTAGCGACAACACGATCACAAGCACCAACAGCATCCCCGTCGCCAAGCCAACTAATAGTGAATTGGCTTCAAAAAATCGATTCACGCGAAGCACCATCGCCATCAATTCTCGAATCACGACAGGTGGGCGAGTCAGTTGCAGGCCATTGCGATTGGGGTCTGTTTGATACCGACCTTCAAGAATCGTTTCGTTTTCATCTGAATCGGTGATGACGATAATTGATGTCAAAGGAAAATCGTCCACATTGCCGTGAAAATGAAACGAGTCGATATTATCGTTAGTGATTTCGATAAACTCAGTCACTCCCGCGCTGGCGATGATTTGTTTGTCTGTTTTCTTTAGTACCTGCACGCTACCTTCGGCAGCATCGGACAAATCTTCGTGCCCGTGGCCGAGTCCTTCTATCACCCAAGCGGTTTTCACGTCCACAAAAACGGTTCGATCATCTGGGCTGCCACTAGGTTTCAGCACTCCTGCCACTGTCATTCGTAACGGCGTTTCACCCGCGAAAGCGAGCGCATTGCGACGATCGGATTCGAGTCGCTGGCCAGGTTGCAGGCCGAGCTTCGACGCGACCTCACTGCCCAAAACGCAGTCGCCCAGCGTGCCAAAGGCGAAACCAGTATCAATCTCTAGGCCTCGAAACTCAAAATAGTCCAACGACGTACCAACTACATGAAATGACTTCGCAGTGAAGCGGGCATGAATCGGAATCGCGACGGCGAGGCCAGTTTCTTCGATATATTTTGATTCATCGTATCGAATCGGCTTCATGTCTGGGTTGATGCGAAAGTAAGTCGCGTTGAGGGCTAGGTCCAAATTACTTCCAGTGGCACCGACGACTGCTTGTGTTGCATCTGCACGACTGGCAATTTTTTGGTTGAACTGCCACAGCAAAATTCGAATTGTGACTGGCAGCAACACCGTCAACACGACGCTTGCGATCAAGATTAACGACTTAACTTTGTGGTGCCGGACGTATCGCCAAGCCAAACCTAGCGGACCGTTCATGAGAGCACTTCCGTCGTTGGAGTAGCTTCGGATCGAAATTGCTCAAAGTCGATCGTACGATCCATGCCGCCCAAAATACTCATGTCGTGCGTTACCATCACCAACGTTTGGCCAAACCGCTCGGCCTGTTCAAACAGCAGGTCCATAATGGCGACCTTGTTCTTCGGATCCAGATTGCCGGTGGGTTCGTCAGCCAAAATCAATCGCGGTTCCGTAACCAAAGCGCGACAAATCGCACATCGCTGCTTCTCACCTTGCGAAAGTTGTTGCGGGAACCGTTTAAGTTTGCCACCTAGGCCCATTCCTTGGGCTAAGTCAATCGCTCGGGCTTCGACTTCTTTTGACAACTGAAGCGAGTGGTTGATGGCGTAGGGCAACAGGATGTTTGATTTCAAATCCAAATAGTCGATCAATTCGAACTGTTGAAACACTAGTCCAATATTTAAGATGCGAAAGTCACGTCGCTGTGACGAAGACATTTTTCCGACGTCTTCCTCTGCAGTGATAACTCGGCCACTACCAGCTGTTGCGATTCCGGCGATCAAGTTCAGCAACGTTGTTTTCCCACAACCACTGGGTCCGACAAAAGCAACCGTTTCGCCTGTCGCCACCTCTAGCTCTGGCAAGTGCAAACTAAAATCTGTTCGCGGATATTGGAACTGGAGGTTTTTGATTGAAATCATTTCGCTATTCTACCGAACGGGTCATAACCGATTTCGGCGATTTAGTACTACAACGGAAACTGAATCTACTTGAGCTGACAGAGGAAACAATTCCTTTCCGTTGTAACGTTTATCTGACGCTCTGGCAACGATTTAATAAACCGACATAAGCCTAGACCAACATCGCCGTATTCTTGCGCAAAACAAAGACTTGAGAGCTTTGTACCACAGTGTTTGAAGGCTTGAAGCGGCCCTAGCCCTTGCGGAAATTAAAAACAATGTCAATAATTTCCGCATCGGCAGGGCTGCTTCAAGTCGATCTCTTTAGTCTCTTCTAAGAGGTCTCTAACGTACCGATTACACTACATCAAAGGTGAATAATGTCAAAACAAAACGACAATCGTCGCGACTTCCTAAAGCAGACTGCCGCTACTGGTGCTGCTATAACGATTCCATACTACTTCTCTCCCTCGAGCGCGCTTGCTAACGAAACTCGCTCAAAGAACGACCGCATGCCCATCGGTTTGATTGGGGCAGGTGGTATGGGAGTTGGAAACATGGTAGCGGCAAAAGACTGGGTTGATGTTGTTGCCATCTCGGATGTGGATGCGGACCGTATGAACCACACCAATAGAAAGTTAAGCCGCGGCAAAGCTGACGTTTACAAAGACTACCAATCCATTCTAGAGCGAGACGACATCAAGATCGTACACATCGCAACTCCCGATCACTGGCATGCCAAACCACTCATTGAAGCGATGCTGGCGGGAAAAGACGTGTACTGCGAAAAACCGCTAACATTAACGATCGACGAAGGCAAGTTGATCCGCAAAGTCCAAAAGGAAACTGGTCGGATCGTTCAAGTGGGCACGCAGCAGCGAAGTACTTTCAACTTGTTCACTAAAGCGGTCGCGATGGTGCAAGATGGACGACTTGGAAAGATCAATAAGATCACTTGTGCAATCGGGGGAGCCCCTACCAGTCCAGCAATTCCCGTAGCAAAAGTGCCGAAGAACATCGACTGGGATCGTTGGCTGGGCCCAGCGCCAAAAGTCGACTATCGTTACTTTAAGAAGGAAGTCCCCAAAGGCGAACGCGTCCCGCGCCCCAACAGCAACTGCCATTACGAATTTCGCTGGTGGTATGAATATTCCGGCGGCAAGCTGACTGATTGGGGTGCTCATCATGTTGACATCGCCAACTGGGCACTCAAAGCCAACGGCCAAACTGACGGTCCGATTTCAATTGGTGGATCTGCCACACACCCCGTCGAATTCAAAGATGGCTTCCCTGTCAGTAATGACAAGTACAATACAGCTACGAAATTCAATTTCAGTGTCAAGTATGCCAATGGAACGGAAATGGTCATCCGAAACGATACTCGTAATGGAGTTTTGATCGAAGGTGAAAAAGGCCGGATCGTTGTTAATCGCCGTACGCTTGATGGCGCACCGGTTAAAGCCCTGAAAGATAATCCGCTTCCTGAAGACGCAATTCAGAAAGTCTATAAAGGGTTGCCAGTGGAACACAATGAACGAAAGGCCCATTGGGCAAACTTCCTGCATTGCCACCGAGAGCAAATCGAACCGATTTCGGACGTGCATTCGCACATGCAAATGCTCAATATCTGTCACTTGGCAGGCATCTCAGGTCGGTTTGGGCGCGACCTGAAATGGGATGACAAGAACGAGCAAATCGTTGGCGATGACCAAGCTAACTCATTCCTCAAACGAGAATATCGCGAAGGCTATGAGATCAAGATGCCAGCAATGGCGACTTCTTAAGCTCAAGCGCTTAGTTAATAGAATCTCGAAATTAAAGAACCTCGAAAGCGACGTTTCACAAGAAGCGTCGCTTTTTTGTGGTCGTATCCGATGTCGCCAGAGGCTGTCGCTTTATTAGCCGGTTTGGCGATCGCCACCGGTTCATCGGCCATTAAACCGTGGCTAGCGCCAAAACGGCTCACGTTATTGTTTTAATTTGAATAAGGCGACAAGCTCGCCAGACTTCGAGCGAAATTGCAACTTGGGCGAATTGCTAAGGCCTCCTGAACTCTGGCGAGTCCCGCTACGATTTACTACCAGCGAAGCTTCGCTCGAGAATCTTGGCTGGTCCAAGTTTCTGACAATTGCTTGAGCGTTTCCAAATCTTGTTCGGTGGTTTCTTCCGGCACGCCGATTTGCAACGTGACCAGTAAATCACCAGAACGATCCTTTGTCTTGATTCCCATTCCTTTTAGCCGCAACGTTTTACCACTGGAGGTACCCGCCGGAACTGTCAAAACAAGCGTTCCATGCGGCGTTGGCAAGTCAATCTTCGCCCCTTGCACCGCTTCTAAAATTGTAATGGGAACATCCACCAACAGACTCAACCCCTTACGAGCATAAATAGGATGCGCAGCGACCTTGACCGTCACCAGCATGTCTCCCGATTGTCCCGCCCCCGGATTCCCCTGGCCCCGTAAGCGAATCTTTTTGCCTGACTCGATCCCGGCCGGAATCGAGACATCTAGTTTTTCTGATTTACCATTGCGACTGACGCCCAATTGATGCTTGCCGCCTTTTACGGCGACTGCAAACGGGATCGTAATTTCTTGTTCGACATCACTGCCTTTGGCCGGTGGCTGAGGCCGCCCGCGACCGGGACTTGCACCGCCGAACATGTCCTCGAAACCGCCTCCGCCAAACAGAGAGCTCAAGTCAATTCCTCCCGCGCCGCCGAACGGATTGCCACCAGCGCCGCCGAAGGGGTTCCCGGCGCCTCCGCCCATCTGTTCGTAGCCAGAACCGAACTGGTCGTACATCTTTCGCTTCTTGGGGTCGCTGAGCGTATCGTAGGCTTGCTGGATTTCCTGAAACTTTTGCAAGACCCGTTTCTTTTCTTTTTCGTCCTTGTCGGCATGCAAATCCGGATGGAACTTGCGTGCCTGTTTGCGGTAGCTTTTTTGGATTTCGTCCGCAGATGCAGACCGAGTAACGCCCAAGAGTTTGTAGTAGTCTTCAGCCATTTTTGGCAAACGTGGATTTCAGTTAGGAGTGCGAGTCAAAAAGTGCTTGCAGAAGCGACCCGATATTCTACGCAGGTTTAATACCGACGCAAATGGTTCTGAGCTAGGTCTGCCCTGCTTCGCTAAACTCGGCCAAATTAGCTCAGATACTTAGTCTCGAACTCGTCCCAGTCGGTTGGCTGAGTCAAATCAATCGAGGGGACGTTCAATGGCTCGGTCATTTGCCCATAGTACTTTTGGCCTGCGGCAGTATTAAAGATCACTACTCGCTCCGAAGGTGAGATTTTCCCTTCATCGGTCAGCTTTTGCAGCGCCCCAACGCAGGTCGCAGTTTCTGGGCAAATCATTAGTCCTTCTGCAGCAGCAATTTCTTGCTGCCACTGAATCAATCGCGATTCCTCGACAGCGACTGCCGCTCCGCCACTTTCACGAACGGTGTCCAGCACCATAAAGTCCCCCAACGCCGTAGGAACTCGCATCCCCGAGGCGATCGTTTGCGCGTTTTCATGTCGAGTTGCAAAGCGCTGGTTGTTTTCAAATGCTGTGACCATTGGGCAACATCCGTCTGTTTGAGCAGCGTACATCCGTGGCATGGTGTCGGATTCCAGAAACCCCATTTCCCGTAGTTCTTTGAAGGCTTTCCACATGGCGATCAATGCTGTACCGCCACCGGTCGGGTAAATGATCACGTCCGGCAATTTCCAGTCGAATTGCTCAGCCAGTTCCAGCCCCATCGTTTTTTTGCCTTCAAGACGATACGGTTCTTTTAACGTCGAAATATCAAACCATAGCCCACGATCATGGCCTTCCCGAATTCGCTTGCCGCTCACGTCGATCAAGCCGTTGGTGATGAATAATTTTGCGCCACTGTATAAACACTCGGTTTGATTTGTGATCGGAGTATCGTGAGGCATGAAGCAAACCGACTCCATCCCCGCCCGCGCCGCATAGATCCCCATCGCTCCACCAGCGTTGCCGTTACTGGCCATCGCGATCCGCGTGCGACCGAAATGCCTAGCCATCGTCGTGGCCAGCGACATGCC
The DNA here is from genome assembly GCA_964530985.1 of uncultured Pirellulaceae bacterium. GTDB lineage: Bacteria > Planctomycetota > Planctomycetia > Pirellulales > Pirellulaceae > Mariniblastus. Next base: position 26,428 of record CAZHCH010000031.1, read on the forward strand.
GCGACACTTAAAGCTACACGTTGGCAGTTGTGATTCGTCTTTGAACCACACATGCTGCAAGCCACGATTGGTTGCAAAACGTGGGCATTCAATAACTGGGCTCATCGATTTGTTCAGCGACACAGGTTCGATTTCGTCTCCGATCGGTAACAGCTCTCGGTACCGCCACATGTCATGAGGACGCTGCTTCAAAGCCGCTTTGGTCATCGATTGACTAACGCCCGCCAAGTCGTATCGCGACCAAAGGGGGCGGTTTTCGTGCATTGTTTGTTCGCAATCAGCCGGCAGAGTTACTGTTGGGTCGATGGCACTCTCGAAGTGCGTGATAAAGCGAGTCATAGCTTATGCGAAAAGAATGAAAACAAAAATTCAGCCCCGCCATGTTACACGAATTCCGTCACTTTTGTCAGTCCCGGTAGACGGTTACTGAATTTTCAGAGGGAAGTTGGGTGGGTGTCATAGAAAGACAATATCGACGCAAAATTGATGCTTGGCTGACCAAGCGACCTCTTGACAGAGCGTTCAGTTTATTGACGCGTACTCCTAGAGCCATCACACGGGCCAATTGGCACACTCGCAATATTTCAGAACAGGCGGGTATGGCAACTGGGGATAACAACCGTTAACTCATGCCGAATTGCCTCCAATGGCCGCTGCTTATGGCTCAATAACTCGCAGTTCAATCTTGCGAAACTCAGTTGGATGACTTTCTGATTGGATGGAAATCGTGCCTGCTTCGAGTAACAGTTTTCCATCCTTTATAAGTTCGGACATCGGAAACGCTTTGTTATCTTTGGGATCCAATTGTGGCTGGGTGTACTCTAAAACGGTCTTGCCTTCAACTCGGTGCCGTACGACCTTGCTGCCGAGAACCTCGACTTCGACCGTTACCCATTGGTCGCCTTCGTAGATAGCGGCTGAGCTACCCGTGCAGTGTGGTTTAAATAATTTGCCGTCAATCACCACATTGGTGCCGGGCGTACACAAATTCATGGTTGTTTTGGGTTTTCCTGCTGGCCCTCTACCGCCCAATAACTGAACCTCGATAGCCGCAGGGAACAATTGGTTCTTTTTCATCAGAGCGGGATCTTGGCCATGGATCATTAGGCCATTGTTTCGAATCGCCCAATTGGGGCCATTGGCAACCTGTTCCCCCACAAATCGATACTCAACGCGCAAAACATAGTGGGAAAACGTGTCTTTATAGAACAGGTGCCCAAACTTGTTGAAGGCTGGCTTCTTTGGATCGGTAACCGACATGAAGTCAGCTTCGGTGTATTGGTCGTAACTAACCACCAATTTCCCATCAACAACGCGAAAGGTGTCCGCGTAATTGTCACCCAACTCGTGGCCACGAATTTTTGCGGTCCAGCCGGTTAAATCCTTGCCGTTGAACAGTTGAATCCACTTAGTTTGCCGGGGTGGAGACTTCACATTACCTTTATTGGCAGTTTGAGCTTCAACAGCCGCCCCTAGCCCTGCCTGGACAAGGACGACGGCAAACACCAACAAAACGTTGGCTTGCACGAGTTTATCAATCTGCATTGGAGGTCATTCCTGATTTTGAAAGCGGTTTTAGGACTGATTTTCGTGGTCGCGGCCCTGAATACAACCGTTTTGTAATAAGAAAACCACGTTTTTGATCTTTTAAAAGTACCTGTAAGATTAACGACTTGCGGAAAAACAGCCGATTTGCATAATAGCGTGACTAAGGACGAGGTTGTTAGCATCCTCGTCCAATTTTGTTGGAATCCAGACCGAGGCTTTGAGAACATTGGCCAAATTTCGTAGAAAAAACAACCGGCGTAAAGCCAAAACTAAAACTCGCACTCCACGCAGAGACCCTCTTTATGTGGATGGCGAGCGACCACGACCGATGTACGTGGATTATAAAGACGTGGAATTGCTTAAGCAGCAGACCAATCGTCATAGCAAAATCGTCGGGCGTCGCAAAAGCGGATGCCACGCGATTAGTCAGCATGCATTGACTGAGTCCATCAAGCGAGCTCGTTTTATGGCACTATTGCCGTACAAGGGCGACTAATTTGATCGTGGTGGTTGTTGGTTTACGACAACCGAGTTCCGTCGATCGTGCCAGACGGTACAACTTTACCTGCTTCCGAGCAGGTTTTTTTACGCGCAAGCTTTCACAGCAAAAGAGCCTTGGATGAAATTCAAAACCAGCCGAAGAGTGGAATTCCGTGACACTGACACTGCCGGGATTGTTCATTTTTCGAATTTCTTCATCTACATGGAACAAACCGAACACGAATTCCTTCGCGAGATCGGTCAACCGTTATTTAGCGAAATCGACGGCAAGCGCTGTAGTTGGCCTCGCGTGGCTGCTACTTGCAACTTCCGCAGCGCGATTCAGTTTGAACAGATGATTGATATCGAATTGTCGGTCACGAGGCTGGGGACCAAGAGTATCACTTACGCTTTTGAAATGTCACATGAAGGCACACCGGTCGCCGATGGGACATTAACGGACGCTTATTGCGAGATCGAACACGGCAAAAAGCCAAAGTCAATCGAGATGCCCCCTGAATTTGCAGCTGCGGTTAAGCCCTACCTAGTTGACCAAACCAACTGAATAGCGAATGATTTCAACAGTAATTGCTTTCGCGGCATTCGACGACATAACATACAGCCGATCGTAACGCTGCCTGTCCCTTCCCTACTCTTACTCAATGGCGAACAAATATGTCTCTTAAACCAGCTTCACTTTTAGTTTTAGTTGTCGTATTTTCGCTTAGCTTCCTTGCAAGCAATCAACGGTCAGTCGTTGCCCAGCAATCCGATGCAGCAACGCCAGCCGCCTTGGACTTTACGATGAAGTCTATCACAGGCGATCAAGTCAAGCTTTCCAAGTACGCCGGCAAGGTGGTCGTCTTCGTCAACGTGGCCAGTAAGTGTGGATTCACACCTCAGTACGAACAGCTTCAAGAACTTCACAGCAAGTACGCCGACAAAGGAGTCGCTGTCATCGGTATTCCATGCAACCAATTTCGCGGGCAAGAGCCAGGCAGCGATCAAGAAATCCTTGCGTTCTGTCAAAAGAAATACGATGTTGAATTCGACATGTTGAGCAAGGTCGATGTCAACGGTTCAAATCAGTGTGGGCTTTACAAACACCTGAATTCGATTGACGTCAAACCACGTGGCAAAGGCGATGTGAAATGGAACTTCGAAAAGTACATCCTCGACCGAACCGGCAAGCCCATCGCCCGTTTCGCTTCGAAAGTCAAACCTGACAGCAAAGCCTTCATTACCGCCATCAACAAGGCCCTTGGTGAAACTTCAGATCAATCCGGCTATTCGCACGTGAGCCAAAAGTCCGGTAAAACCTACTACCTGTTCAGCAAGGACGTTCCGCTTAAAAATTCGGACAAGGTTCAAACGATTTACTACTTTGCCAAAGACCCGAACAACTCCAAAGGAACCGCTCTTTCAGAAGTCCCCACAGGCAAGGTGGTTTCTGAGACAAAAACCGGAATGCTCGTTTTGAAAAACGACGGCATCAAGAAGAAAAAGTAACTTCAAACGCCATCGATGTTTTTGACAAATTGAACACCGGCAGATCGCATTTGCTCGACCGCCGCCGCAATATCCCCCGGTTGCAATTCGACGCCACGGCATCCGGGCAAAATCACCGTGGTCGTAAAGCCCAGCCTTACCGCGTCCAATGCCGTGAACTTGACGCAGTAGTCCGTCGCTAGGCCCATCACGACCACCTCGGTTGTGCCGTGATTTTTCAGTAGGTCCGCCAACCCAGTCGAACTGCGCTGATCGTTATCAAAGAATCCACTGTAGCTATCGATCTGCGGATCTGTTCCCTTTTGCACCACATGATTGATCGAGTTAACGTTTAAGCCAGCAACAAATTTGGCTCCGAAAGCGTCCTGCACGCAGTGGTCAGGCCAAGCGACTTGCTGTATTCCGTTCAAAGAAAATACGTCGCCGACCTGAACCCCCTCGTGCTGGCTTGCAAAGCTGCCGTGGTCGGCTGGGTGCCAGTCTTGAGTCGCTACGACCAATTTGAATTTGGGCATCAAATGATTGGCAACCGCCACCACTTGATCGCCGTCGGCAACTGCCAACGCACCGCCAGGAACAAAGTCATTTTGAATGTCGACAAGAATCAACGTTTTCATTGCGTCACCACATGTTACCAGTCAAAGCAAAGCCAATTTCTAAATCTCGAAATTGAAACCTTGGCGAGTCAACTTTCGATAGTTTGTTTTGTCAAAACGGTAGAGCCTTGCGGCGCGATGAGCCACACCGGATTCGATTTCTTCCAGCTCCTTCAAAACGTCCATCGATAGAATTTTTTTCCGAAAATTCCGTTTGTCTAGCTTGCGCTCCAGCACGACTTCGTACAATTGCTGAAGCTGTCGCAGCGTAAACTTTTTCGGCAACAGTTCAAAGCCGACTGGCTGGTATCGGACCTTACTCTGCAAACGTTCCTTGGCCATCTTCAAAATCTTCGCGTGGTCGAACGCTAACTTCGGAAGCTGCTGCACGTCAAACCAGCGAGCGTCATTGGCATCGGTGGCGGCATGCAATCGGTGATCTGAAAGTCGAACCAAGGCAAAGTACCCTACCGACACCACCCGCTCCCGCGGATCACGGTCGGGAGCACTGAACGTATACAATTGCTCCAGAAACACATCCTTCAAACTCGTTTCTTCTTCCAATTCTCGCCGAGCAGCCTCGTCAAGGTTTTCGTCCATCTCAACGAAACCACCTGGCAATGCCCACTCGCCTTTGAATGGATCGCCCCCACGTTCGATCAGCAACACCTTGAGACTTTCGTCGAGTCCAAAAACCGCACAGTCGACCGCCAAAGCTGGACGAGCATATTCATATTCAAAAGTCATGCCTTTGCCTTGTCGTTTTCAGATGTGAAAAAACCGTTTGCTGCGTTGGTTACAACTAAAATCCGGGTTGATGACATGAGCCGCGGGGCGATAGCCCACGGTTTCTTCGGGGGCAAACCTTAGGTCACAGACTACCCGAGCTTTAGATCGTTGCTGGACTGCCCACGTGCGGCAAGTACAAGCTCAGATTTGAGCTTGTGTAACCCGGCCTCCAATCCAACTGGGTATCGGTGAGGATTTGCCAACCTTCGAATACCATCATGGAACAGGTTTAGCTGCGTCTTAACTCGCTCACGAATCTGAGTCAGCGACTCCGGGCCTAGCACCATTTGGCCCGCTTTAAAAACAGGTACCAGCAAATCTTCATAAGCCGTTTTGCTATCTATCTCGCGACGACGCGTCACGTCTAAAGGATCGATCATGAAGTTCGAAGGCCCAAGTGTTTCATCGAAAACCATGTCGGCAATCGCGCCTCCCTCGTAACTAAACCGTCGAACTTGTTGAATGCCTGGCGTCGATGTTTTTATCCACTGCTCGGACAATTTGACTTTGGGAACCCAATTACCATCGGGGCCTTCAATGGCGGCTAACTTATAGACACCCCCTAAAGCCGGCTGGTCATAAGCAGTCGCCAATCGAGTGCCAACACCCCAGACAGAAATCTTCGCACCCTGATAACGCAAACTCTCAATCAGGTGCTCATCCAAATCATTGCTGGCCACGATCGCTGCATCGTAAAAATCAGCCGCGTCCAGCAACCGTCTCGCTTCAAGGCTCAGATAAGCTAGGTCCCCTGAATCCAAACGAATACCGACTAACTTGTGACCGCGTTCGCGCAATTTTTGTCCAACCGTAATCGCCTTCTTAACGCCTTCGATCGTGTCATACGTATCGACTAGGAACACGCAATTGTTAGGCATTGCTTCTGCGTAACTTTCCATCGCTGCCATTTCATCATCAAACGACATGATCCAGCTATGAGCGTGGGTTCCTCGGACGGGAATACCGTAAACCTTGCCTGCCAGTACATTTGAAGTCGCCGCGCAACCGCCGATGTAAGCCGCTCGACTGGCCGAAACACCTCCGTCAATTCCCTGTGCTCGCCGCAGCCCAAACTCCAATACCTCATCGTTACCAGCAGCCAGTGCGATCCGAGCCGCTTTGGTCGCGATTAACGATTGGAAATTGATGATGTTCAGCAATGCCGTTTCAAGCAACTGACATTCTAAGATCGGACCCTTCACTCGAAGCAACGGCTGATGCGGAAACGCAACGGTCCCTTCGGGCATCGCATCGACTTCGACTGAAAGTTCAAGATCACGCAGGTACGTCAAGAATTCCTCTTCGAACATCAACTCGCCATCACTGCCAGTCAATGTCCTCAAGTATTCGATGTCGTCTTCTACAAAACGAAATTCTCTCAAGTAGTCCAACACCAACGCCAACCCAGCGGATACCACATACCCGCCTTGAAATGGGTTATTGCGAAAGAACAAATGGAAGACTGCGTTTTGCTCGGTACGTTTCGATTTCCAGTACCCGTAGGCCATGGTCAATTGGTACAGGTCTGTCAGCAAGCACAACGACATCGAGTAAAGCCCCGTGGCGGGTTGGTTCATGATTCAAAAAGCCTAAAAAGTTTCTCTATCTTAGAAGACCAAGTCTCCACTTAGTGTAATTTTAACACCAAGCATGGTTGCTTCAAGCGTTCTTTTCGATGAAAACGGATTAAAGTGTCTATTACTGGGGCGAGGATGGGCGAATTTCGATTTTTCTTGGATTGCATTGGCGGCAAATTCCCTAACCCAGTTGACGCAAAGCAGATACTGGTTTGTAGGTAACAGGAAGCTGTTTTTCTTCTGACAAATCTGACCAGCCAAGCGATTTCCATGCATCAGGAACATTGTCAGGGGGCAATTCGCGTGATCACTTCCCAACGACTGGTTGCACATTATGCTGTGTGCGAAATTGGAGCAGATCACAGTTTTTGGCGTACCCTCGAAAGGTTGACTTGTGAAGATTAAAATGAAAACCAAACTCTACTGAAAATGAGATACCCCCTTCGATGACAAATAACTTTGGCAACCTGATCACAGAAGCCTCACAGCATAAGCAGTGGATTATCGACTTGCGACGACGTATCCACCAAAACCCGGAGCTGATGTATGAAGAGGTCGAAACCAGCAAGCTGATCCAATCGACCTTGACTGACATCGGTATCGATTTCAAAGCAGGCATGGCAGAGACCGGAGTGTTGGCATCGATTGGCTCCGGCGATGGTCCCTGTGTGGCTCTACGAGCTGACATGGACGCGCTGCCAATCCATGAAAAAGCGGACGTTAATTTTCCTAGTAAAGTCGACGGGAAAATGCATGCCTGCGGCCACGACTGCCACGTTGCCATGCTGTTGGGCGCGGCCAAAATGCTAAAGGCACACGAATCTGAAATCGCCGGCACAGTCAAGCTTGTTTTCCAGCCAGCCGAAGAGGGTGGAGCGGGAGGCAAGCGGATGACCGACGAAGGCGCGCTAAAAAATCCGGACGTACAACGAATCTTCGGGC
>CAZHCH010000032.1:0-33013 GCA_964530985.1 uncultured Pirellulaceae bacterium
AAATCGTTCAATCGGGCAAGCCCAGGTTTGGAGTAGATCGCGAATTTGTCGCTGGTCGAAATGTGGAGCGCCTTTCCATTTTCTACATCAGAACGACTCGCTTCAATTTTCCCGCTGGCAGACCATTCGTTACTGAGTTTCGTGTTGCCTTCGAAGTCAAAGAGTACTTGGCACAGTGCTGGGGTTGGAAACAGAAGGGCAGTCAGCAATGGCAGGGCGCAGATGAAGCGTTTCATGTGTCTTCCATTTGTCAAATGATGTGCGGTGACCGATTTACTGACGAAAGTGTAAGGCATTGTAGAGCCTGCGCCACATGCTGACTTCGTTTCTCTGTAGCCGTTCACGGCTTTGGTTCGAAGAACAGAATGTCGCTCAACTTTCCAAGTTGTTAGCGTGAATCACAGTAGATTCATTCTCAGGCAACACAGGAACAACTGGAGCATTTCCCCCCTCCGCACGCTTTCGATTCGGAGAATCGAGCGACAATGACAGTGAACGGTTACGTTTCTCTTTACTTTAATTAGCTGCTTGGCTGTGATTGTACCACACGCGGTAATAATAGTTTGTGCGATGCTTTTGACAAAGCGAATTTCATGGTTGAAATTCGCACTCAAGAGAGGCGAATACGGTTTGACCATCCGCGTTTAATCAAACCACTCCGCCAGATTGTCCAGCCAGCCAGCCCGTGCTGAAGGCGGCTTGGAAATTGAAACCACCGATCGGCCCGTCCAAGTCCAGTACCTCGCCGGCGAAAAACAAACCCGGTTGCAGCTTCGACTCCATCGTCTTGCCGTTGACTGCTTTTAACGAGATCCCACCAGCAGTGACCTCGGCTTTTTCAAATCCTAACGTGCCGTTAACGCCAAAGCGACATTGTTTGACTTGCTCACCGATCGCTCGCAATTGTTGCTTGGAGAGTTCAGCGTTCTTTTGGTCCGGCGAAACACCGCTGACCGCGATCAATGTTTCGGAAAAACGTTTGGGGAAATAGTCCTTCAATAAGTTGTGAACCGATTGCTTGCCAGCGGATTGCTTTTTGTCAGTGAGTGTTTGAATAAATGGCTCGAACTTGGTCTCGGGTAAAAAATCGCAGACCAGCTCTAGCTGATTCTTGTGAGCGTGCATCGCAACATGCCGACTGACATCCAGAACTGATGGCCCAGAAAATCCCCAATGGGTAAACAGGAACGAGTTGGTGGTGGAGTCGAGTAGCTTGGGTTTGGATTTTCCAGATTTTCCTTGCGCGGCCAGCAGCTTGGCAGTAACCTGCGCCGGCTGCCAAACGCCAACGCCGACCTTTGGCAGCGTGACGCCCTTTAGGTCGTTGGCCCATTCGGTGGAGCACAGAATCGGAACAAGTGCGGGGACGGTTGGCACGATCGAATGGCCGAAGTCGATCGCCCATTGATAGCCGTCGCCAGTTGTGCCGCAACCGGGGTAGGACTTGCCGCCAGTCGTGACAATGATTTTGTCGGTCAAAAAACTATCGCGGTCAGTTTCAATTTTGAAACGAGGCGTCTGGTCGGCGGCGGATACGTTTTTGATCGATCGTACCGCGGACTCGTTGGCGATTCTGGCACCGGCTTCGGTGGCGATTCGGACTAAAGCGTCGCGGACGTCGATCGCTTTGTTGCTAACCGGGAATATTTTGCCGGTGGATTCGATTTTAGTTGCGACGCCTTGGGCTTCGATTTTGGCGATTACGTCGGTGGGGGAAAGAGCGGCGAGTGCCGAATGGAGGAATTTTCCTTGCCGACCATAGGCAGCCACGATTTCTCGAACCGAGCAATCGTGAGTGATGTTGCAGCGAGTACCGCCTGACATCAAGATTTTCACGCCTAGCTTGCGATTTTTTTCCAGCAATAGCGTTCGTTGGCCTGATTGGCCAGCTGAAGCAGCTGCCATCAAACCTGCCGCGCCGGCGCCGATCACGATCACGTCAAATTGAGATTCCATGTGCGTCGTCGTTTTCGCGTGGCGAATTGGCCTAGAAGGCGGTAGCTGGGCTCGCCAGAATTCAGGAGCCTTACGCAGCCACCCTGAAGTTTAGCTAGAAGCAAGCCTAGGCGGTCACAACAGCCCACTCTACCCAGTCAACCAGAGCGACAAGTGATTGCAGTCAAACAGAAGTGCCAGCAGGAGCGTACCTGCAGACTTGCATTTGAGTAGCTGAGTAACGAAAAAACAACCCAGGCCGCACCACATCCTTGCCGTGCAGCAGTTGCAGTCTCATGCTGTATAAGTTTTTGCCGCACATCATCCACGAGTGTAAAAACAATCTCTGCCTGTCGCAGGATCGCTCGTGTTACTTTAGACGGCAGCAAAGTCGTCAGGTTGAAATTCAGATCTGCTAAATCGAAAGATTCTATCTTATGGCAGTTAATCCGCCTTAGCTATCTCGAGGTGGTTGGTAGGTCGAGCGAAAATTCGACTGACCGGATGTCGACTGGGCCATGGCTGGGTGTTGTAACGTTCGCTGAGGAGCCGGCGGCGTGGGGGCTGGTTCCTGGTTCTCTTCATTTAGATCAGAAAGGGCCTTTAATAATTTGGTGATGCACAGCTTGTTCATGCTTGTGCCATGCTCGCTGGCCTCTGCCTTGAGGGACTCGTGCAGGCTTTCGGGAAGACGAACGGTGATTACTTTGGTTGATTCATTTCTTCCAGCGCCCTTTTTGGTACGCAAGCTTGCAACGAGACTTTGGATCTCATCAAACTCTTTTGATTGTTCAAACTGAAGATATTCCTCCTGGCTTCCGAAGACAGATCTAGCGGAACCATCGACGCCTAGGGTTTCACGGAAGAACGTGACCCAGTCAGGGCGGGTGGAGTGGAGCTGCTTGGCTACTTGAAGAACTTTTTGGCAGCGAGAAGGGAAGCTTTCGAATGTAGAGTTAGTCACAATGACTCCTTTCGGGTGTGATGGATAGCGTTTTTGGTGGGACGATGCCGAGGCAGTCGGTATTTACCGGCTGACCACGTCTTCTCCGTCTCAACACCACCATCTTCCGCCCAAGGCAAATCACAGAACTGATGTCACTGATTTGCTGGCACTTGCTGGCACTTTCTCCAGCCTGCAAATAAAGCGGGCCGTGCTGCGCGATTACTGAGCAGTCTTGGCTGTGCCTGAGTTTTGTGCAGGTTGGGTTTTCCCGAATACTAAGTGTCCACTTTCCTTTCTTTTGTGGAATTCAGTAAATAAAGCAGGCCTTAGTGACAGTTGTTGTCACCAAGGCCTATGCAAACTGCCTGTTTTTTCTATGTTCGCTTCGTTGGGTGTGCTTCCTGCAATCGTTGCGGTTCGTCGGGCGAATTTTAGTTTGTGTTAGCTGCCTCAAGTTATCGGGATCAGCTTCTTATTGGCAGTTTGGCGAAGCATTTTTCCAGTAGGGCCTGAGTTGCTTTGATACCTGCGTACTCGTCCAGCTTCTTGCCTTCGTACTCGATTCCGACCCAGCCTTGGTATCCAGAGTCTTGGACGATCTGCAGCATCTTTTGGAAGTCCGTATTGGTCTCGTTTCCGTTATTGTCAAAGTCATGGGACTTCGCGCTGACGGCTTTGGCGAATGGCATCAGGGTCGCTACTCCAATATAGCGATCGTAGTTTTCTCCTTTGCTGATTCGGAAGTTACCAAAGTCTGGAAGCGTGCCGCAATTGTTCATGTTTACTTTGCGGATCACTTGAGCCAGCCATTGGCCGTTAGAGGAAAGACCACCGTGATTTTCCACGATCACGTTAATGTCGTGTTTTTGAGCGAAGGCTGAGAGTCGTTTCAGACCGTCAGCAGCCAGCTTTACTTGCTCCGGAAAAGCCCCCTTGGATTTAGCGTTTACCCGGATGGAATGGCAGCCAAGATGCTTTGCCGCAGTGACCCATCGATAGTGGTTTTCGACGGCTTTGGCTCGTTTTGCACTGTCGGCGTCGCCTAAAGCGCCTTCGCCGTCAACCATAATAAGGATGGATTCGACGCCATTGTCGTTGCACCGTTTTTTAAGGTCATCTAGGTAAGCGGTGTCTTCGGCCTTGTCCTTGAAGAACGAGTTAACGTATTCGACGCCGGCGATGCTAAATTCTTCTCTAGCAACTTTTGGGAAGTCGAGGTTTGTAATTTTGCCGCTTTGAAGTGTACGGTGTAATGACCACTGCGCGAGGGAAATTTTGAAGGGTTGGGTGATAATGGTAATATCTTTGGAAGCAGCCGCTGGAGGCGAAGAATTCATTGATGCTGCACAGGCAGCACCAGTAAGTCCGGCGGCAGTGATAGCACTGGTTGCTAGCAAAAAGTTCCTTCGGTCAAACGGCTGGTTCATCGGTTCGGCTCCACAGTCTTGGGATAATCGTTCAGCGGAGATTATAGTCGACGGCCGGCAGTCGATGAAAGCGATTTGATTGTAAAATCGGGCTCGCCCCCCGATTTGCGAATTTCTCTTAGCCGCCGGGCGATAGCGCACGTTTTTCGGGTGTAGGAACCGGGAGCTATCGCTCGGCGGCTTAGAAAGCGATAGCCTCGGCAGAGTTCAGGTGCCTTGGCAATTCGCCCGAAGTCTGGCGATATCGGCTGGCTACATAAATCTGGCGGAGTCGTGCTAAGCTGCTTTTTGCTTGGATTGAGCTGCTTTTTCGGCGGCTTCAACCTTTTTCACCCAGCGTTCGATGTCCAGTCGCATGAGCTGTTTCATTTTTTGGTTTGGTTCGGTTTGGAGTAAGACCACCGAGTTCGCGTGCAACATTCGAGGGAAAAAGGACATTGCGCTATCCAGTTCACTTTGCTGAGTGCCGGGAGAGATAATGATCATATCGGTGCGCAAGTGCGAGTTTGCAATTCGCTGGATCGACGGTCCTATTGGCCCGGGCACAAGTTGGGTTTTGGCGTCAATAGTTTTCAGCTTTTTGTGCATGTCGATTAGCTTGAGCGCGTTTTCAGGCCGAGCGTCAAACAAATCGACCCCGGTGTAACGGATGGGTTTGCCACCGAATTTGCTTGCCACTCGCAACATCTGTTGGCATCGCTCGCCTGTCCCCATACCAATTTCTAAGAATGAGTGAAACTTGTGTTTCTTGATCAGCTGGTAAACAGTGCGGTCAGAGGCCGGTTTTCCCAGTAGCGTTAGTCGGTAAAATCCGAGCGTGGTTAGTGGTTTCACGGTCCTTCTCCAAGGTAGTTTCAGGACGATAGATAACGAAGTTTGGCTTCGTGCGTCGCTAAAGTGGTTGGGCAATTGTCGTTATCCCATCAACTCCAATTTTTAGAATCGTCCGAATAAACGATAGAGTTTGATTTTTGAATGGGGTAACTGCAAACGTTTTGCAATCAGCACGGTTCTTTTTGATTTACTCGCCCGTATAACCGGCAAGGTTTTACAAGTTGTATGAAAACCCATAGATATTTGGCTATGCCTGAGAGGAAGTACCGCTTTTTTGCGAGTTGAGTGAACCATTGTTGAAACGAAACCTATAGTAGTCCGCAGGCCGAGCAAAAGTGGTTTTCGTTCCCTTGGCGAGATTTCCCAGGCTTGTAAAGCGATGTTGCAGGATTAAGACGATCCTAGTTTCACAGCATTTTTAACTCCCCAAGCGTCCAATGGATTCGACGTTCCGTACTAACCATGATGGTTCAATAGCTTCCCGCGTTAGAACAACATGTCGAAAAAACGTCGTAGCTCCGCTAACACGCGCCGCTTGCAGTTCGAGCAATTTGAAAAACGACTGATGATGTCCGCCGAAGCAATCGCTCCGGATATTGCTCAGCTATTACCAGAATTAGAACACGTGTCGCCAGCGATTACTGGCCAAGACGTTGTGATTCAAACGAACGACTCGATTGGGAATCTGAGTTTAGAAAATGCTGCAGGTGATGCTGCTCGGCTTGCAGCTGAGTATGGTTTTGATGGGTCTGGTCAAACAGTCGCGGTGATCGATACAGGTATTGCCTATGATCATGCTGCCTTTGGAGGGGGCTTTGGTGAAGGCAGTCAAGTTGTAGGTGGTTACGACTTTGCTGAAAACGATGCGAACCCGTACGACGATGGCCCTGCTGGTTTTCATGGGACTCATGTGGCTGGAATTATTGGCAGTCAGGATTCCGAGTACTCGGGCATCAGTCCGGGTGTCGATTTGGTTGCACTTCGGGTTTTCAATGACAATGGTATTGGTGACCTTGAGTTAGTTGAAAAAGCGCTTCAGTTTGTGATTGACAACAAGGACGCATATCGAAATCCAATCACTACAGTTAATCTTTCGTTGGGGACTGGGTGGGACGAAGCCACGACTCCTGATTGGGGGATTTTGGAAAACGAATTTGCTCAACTAGAAGAGCAAGGTATTTTTATCAGCGTGGCAGCTGGAAATAGTTTTAGATCAATTGGTGAACAGGCCCTTAGTTACCCCGCTGTAAGTTCACACGTTGTCCCGGTTGCCAGCCACGGTAGTGATGGCTTGTTAAGCGATTTTTCACAGCGAGATGATCGAGTTTTAGTTGCCCCTGGTGAAGAGCTTCGCAGTTCAGTGCCGGATCATTTGTTTACCAGTGGTCGGGAAGATGCTTTTCTGACGGCCTCAGGAACGAGTCAAGCAGCGCCTTGGGTCGCCGGCGCGAGTGTGATTTTACGACAAGCCAATGAGTTTGTTGGGAACTTCGGTGTCACGCAGGCGGAATTGTACGATCAGTTCGTAGCGACTTCGGATCAAGTCTACGATGCCATTACAAACACGTCGTATTCGCGAATCAACTTCCGTGCGGCATTGGAAAGTGTGATTGGAGATCACTTCGGAGAAAAGTTGAGTGAAGCCACTTCGCTGGGAAGTCTCGGCGATGGCGACGTGATCGCTGGAACGATCGGGAAAATTTCGGATGTGGACGCGATTAAGTTCACGGCAGAGTCTTCAGGGCGAGTTGAACTCGCGCTTTCTGGAACACACGATTTGCAGCCGAATATTAATTTCTTGGGCAGCAACGCGACTTTCGATGGAAATACAATTTCGTTCGATGTCGAAGCGGGACAAGAGTATGGCTTCGAAATTTCGACCCTAGCTGGAACCGGGCATTACGAATTTACGGCGACCTACCAAGATGCAAGTTCGTCGAGCACTACTGTTTCGGGCCCAGCTGCTTCAGATCCAGCTGTTTCAGACCCAGCCGCTTCAGACCCAGTTGTTTCAGGACCAGTTGTTTCAGGACCGAGTGATTCAACGTCAAGTGTCGCACCGATCGACTTAGGCAAGATCGTGTTGAGTCAATTTCAAAATCAATCTGTCGCTGGCCAAACGAACTACAATCTAACTACCGTTCGTGACGGTGTTTTGACGTTGGAGGCGCAATCGGACAGCCAAGCCGAGTTGCAGTTCAATGTTTACAATCAGCAAAATGAATTGATCGGTTCTGCCACCGGTCAAGGAAGTATACGGGTCGATGCCAATGTTTCGGCTGGTGAGCAAATTTCGGTTGAAGTTATCAATCAAGGCGATGCACAGTCGTTCGACTTGACTGCCGCTAACTTGGTTTCTTTGGACGCTGGCGTACTTACGATTCATGGTACCCATGCCGACGATACAATTTCGGTGGATGCAACTAACCAGATTGCCGCTAATGTTAATGGCATCGATTTTCAGTGGGCAAACGATTCAGTCGATACGATATTTGTCCGCGGTCACCAAGGTAGCGATGCGATTGATTTAAACTTGGGTAGTGAAAATGACCAAGTCACTTTATTGACCGATACGGTACATGCGAGAAACTCTAATTTTGTTTTCACTGCGACTGGTTTTGATAGATCGTCTGCGTTTGGCGGTGGCGGGTTCGATCAGCTGTATTTCATTGATTCTGTCGGAGACGACCAGATTTCGGCGGGGCAAAATGAAGCTGGTTTGGCATTTGTGGGCTTAGACCGTTCCACCGGTGAGGCTCGGCACGCCACGGGTTTTGAAGAGAATTACATTGCTTCATTTAACGGCACGGACTCCATAACGGCTACGGGTAGTCAGCAATCGGATCTGTTGGGGGGATATCAAGAGAAATCGTATTTCAGTTTGAGTGACCAGGCGACCTTTGTTTTCGATTCGTTTAACAGTGTTACGGTAGACGGAAATGGAGGTGACGATGTCGCCCATTTAGTTGGTACCGACGGCAGGGATCATTTTTCTTTGGGGCCGAGCACGGGGGTTCGAAGCAACGATCAAGGTACTGTTCGAGTGAATGATTTCGATCGTATCAATGCGATCGCGAGTAACTTGGATCAGCAGCGAGAAAGCGCTAATTTTGATTCGATAGAATTGACCGACTCAGTGGGCAGCGATCATTTATATCAAAACAATCAACACGTGTTACTCACCGGTGAAGACTATCAGTTGTACGGACAAGGCTTCACTAATATCCGTGCTGAATCTGTAGGCGGGCAGGACTTCGCTACGATCTTAGACACTGCGGGCAATGACTCGTTCAATTTTTCGACCGCTGCTTTACAGTTAAGGGCAACCGATTTGCTGGTGAATGCTAGTGGATTTGAAGGCGTTCGCTTCACCGCGACTGCAGGTGGGAATGACCGAGCTACAATTATAGGTTCGGAAGGGGATGATGTGTTGCGAGCCGATGTGGCCGATGTTTCGTTTAGCGCAGAGTCTGGGGAACGTCTAGAACTAAGCGGTGTTGATCGAACGTTCGCAGATTTGCGATCCGGAAACGATCGAGCTGAATTAGTGGGTGGCGCCGGCAGTGAGCGGTTAGGTTTGAATGGCCAGAACGCAGATTTTAATTCGATGTTGCAGTTCTTGAGAGTGAGAAATTTTCAAGATGTTAGCTTCGATGGCAATGGTGGTGACGACATCGTAGACGTCTCGGGGCCGGTTGATTTGTTGGCGGCGATTGGGGACCAAGCAACCGTCGTGTTAGAGCGACATCGAGCCCAGTTAACGGATTTTTCAGCATTGGATATCGAATCGGTTGACGGCGCGATAATCGATTTGGACTTAGATTCGTTAGATTTCACAACGAATTTGGGTGGCTTTTAAACCATCCACGGTGCAAGCGAAATCAATTCCAAGGTTGAGTTCGCGTTTCATCTGAGCGCAATCGAGAATCGTCTATATTGGGCGACTGACTGCTAAATGAATACGCGTTTGTTGAAGATCAGCCACTCGACGGTGATGACGGCAAGTGCTGTCAGAACCAGCCAGATCCACAATTGCTTTCGGACCACTTGCGCCTCCGGTTGCGCTGTTATCTCTTCCAAGCCCAAGCCAAGGTTTTCGCGGACCTTAAGGTTGCTTTCTTGACGGTCGAGCAAGTTGACGGTGAACAAATGGTCGATGTCTTCATCGTCTTTGCCAGAAACTGAGTAAACGCCACATTGCTGAGCGTCGGAGTATATGAATTGGTTTTCTTTAGATGCTTTAAGTACGGATTTTTTGTTTGATGGGTCCGAGATTTCAATTTCGGGATAGGGTAAGCGAGGTTTTAGTTGAACGAGTTGTCCAGGCTGATAGTTTTTAGACCGGCCAAACTGAGAGGCTCCGCCAAGCGTCAGGACTGCGTTTTGTATGAAAATTGGAAAGCTAAGCAAACGCGGCCAGTCGGTGTTGACCGTCGTGACGCCGTCGTCGTCAATTTTAGTCAAAGGAAAACCGATGATTAAGTCTTCATAATTTCCGCGGGCGCCGATGGACATGATCGCACCTTCGGTTGACTGCAGCAGTTCAGTTGATCCTTGCGGGCCTTTCATAGCGATCGCTTCTAGGATGTTGACTCGGCCCATTTGTAAGTCAAACATCACCGGGTGAGACTGATTGATATCGATGACGGGGGAAGTTGCTAGTTTCTTTACTTCTTTCCATCCCGTCGGTGGGAGGACGCCGATAAAGATCGTGCTACAGCGCGGCATGTTTTTTGGGATGCATTGGTCGTATACAACCAAGTCATACGCACCTAGGATCGTGTTTTCTTTGTATTCTTCGGATTCCAAAAACTCGCGGTCTTTGAATTCGACGCTGGAAAACTTTTGCAATCGATCGGTTGTCATTGCCAGTTCTAAAAAACTCCGGTCGTCAGACAAAACCAAAGCTTTGATAATGCGTGGTGGGTTCAGTACGCAAGTGGCAGTATTGTCTTGCAGGTAGCAATCGGTTGCGTCGATTCGAAGTTCTAACGGGATTGCGCTTGTAATTTGAGCGATGTCGCCAGACAAATCAAAGTTCAGCGTCGCGGAATTGATTCCGTCCACTTCGACTTGCTTTGCATCGGAGAGTTCTCCGTCTACCAGTAACGACACTCCGACAGTTTGCGCTTCAAGCCCCGAGTTTTGCAGGCGAGCAAACACTTGGACTTTGCCGTCGCTTTCCATTTGATCGTTTAAGGAAAAAGCAGTGATGCCAAGATTCGGAGGCGACTCTATTGGCGACCCCACTGGATGGTATTCTGCGCTAAGATTGCCCATTTGAAAGTCGGTCACCGAATCGAAGGCGCCATCGCTGAAGATCATCAACGTGGCACTTAGTGCGTCAGCTACTTGGATGTCGATTTCACTTTCTTGATCACTGCTGCGACCGGGATTAGCTAAACCGGAAGCAGCTAAAAGTGCTTCGGTGATGTCCGTCGTACGCTGTGTTTGCCGTATGCTGTTGATTTTTTTCTTGAGTAAGCTTTTGGTGTTTGTATAGGATTGCTCGACCCTTGCGTCATCGCAAAAGCTAATCACCATCGCCACGTCAGACGATCTCATTTGGTCAACGATTGCGCAGATCTGTTGTTTTGCTTCTTCCAGACGCGAGCGCCCGTCAGGTGTATCGGTTGCTGACATGCTGGCCGAGCGATCGACTACAAAGATAAAACGATCGCCGCTTAGCTCAGTTCCATCGCAACCTGGGTTCAAACAGCTAAGTGCCAGCAGGCCGACGGCTGCCAGTTGCAGCCACAGCAATAGGTTGTTTCGTAAACGCTGCCACAGACTGTTGACGTGTAGGTCCTCGACCGTCCGTGACCACAGGTAGGTGCTAGGGACTTCTAACGGCACGCGGCGGAGCTTCAGAAAGTAAAGCAAAAAAATCAGTAGCGGTACCGTGGCGAAAATTGCCCATTGGTACCAAGGCAACATATTGGGGACCCAGTTCAACGTACTAGCCCTCGTTGTCGAAGATACTTTGAAACTAGGCGTTCGACGGATCGTTCAGTGCTGGTCATCGTATAGGCGATGCCGCGTTTAGCACTGAAGTCACGCGCTTCTTCAATAAAGCTAGCCAAGGTTTGTTTGTAGCGGTCGATTAACCGTCGGCTGACGCTGATTTCGGCAACGTCTTGGTCTTCGCAATCGACTAGCTTCAAGTCGCCTTGTAGATCAGGATCGATTTCTTCTTGGCTCAGGACATGAATCAAATAGATGTCCAAGTCGCGTGCCACCAAATACTTTAAGGCTTCTTCGTATCCCGACTTGTCCATCAAGTCGGTGATCAGCACCAAGATTCCTTTGCCGGAATTTCGCAAGCAAAAGGCTTTGACGGCTTCGGTAAGCGTCGTGCTGCCTTGATTGGTTTGAATGCTTTGGACGTGTTCGGTCATTCGGAACAGGCTCTTGCGACCGCGAAGCACTGGAGCGGAGTCTGTTTTCGCTCCGTCGAGCGCTTCGATTTTTACGCGGTCGGCTCGGCAGAGACCGATGTAGCCCAACGCGGCGGCGAGTTGTTTTGCGTAGTGAAGTTTTGTTGGCGAACCAAAGTTCATGGAAGGGCTGACATCGATCAAGCTGTAGAAGTGCAAGTCCTCTTCTTCCAAAAACAGCTTAAGGAACAGCTTGTCCAGTCTCGCGTAGGTGTTCCAGTCGATGAAACGCAGGTCGTCGCCAGCAACGTAGTTTCGAAAGTCCGCAAATTCGACGCTCTGCCCCTTGCGGCGACTGCGTCGTTCGCCCTTCATGCGGCCGCGAAAAATTTTACGGGAAACAAGTTCCATGCGTTCCAGTTGGGCCAACAATGAAGGGCTCAGTAGTGCAGTAGAGTTGTCGGTTGTTGTCGATGATGAAGAAGGCATTAAAGCAGTCATTAAGAGCAGAGCACGGAAGTCACAGTTTATCGAGTTCAGCTCCGATCGTCAAAAAGTTGTCAGATTTCTTGGCAGGGCAGAAACGTGATTGGTTGGTTTTCAGTTTGAACCGAATTTGACGATCTTGATAGGCGATGTATTGGTGTCTTCTATGCGAGTTAGTCTTGAATAAGACTCGATTTGAGTCTTAAAAAGTTTTATGTAAAAACTGGGAATTCACCCTTGGCATTCAATTCCGAACCTGCGTATAATCTCGCCGCGGGGTGGAGCAGTCCGGTAGCTCGCGAGGCTCATAACCTCGAGGTCGCAGGTTCAAATCCTGTCTCCGCAACTTTTGAAAAGCCAGTCTTAGCTAAATTGCTGCGACTGGCTTTTTTTATGAAGTGATCGAGCCCAAGGGATCAAAACACCCAAGCCACTAAAACGTCGGAGTTTCAATGGAATCTGAATTCATTCAAGTTAGCACCACCTGCGATCGCCGAGAAATTTTAGAGCAGATCGCATCTAAGTTGGTCGCCGACAGCGCTGCTGCTTGCTGTCAATTAGAGGGGCCCGTGACCAGCGTTTATCGCTGGGAAGGAAAAACGGAATCAGCTAGTGAGTATCGATTGCTGACTAAAACGAAAAATGCATTGTTTCCTGAGGTGGAGGCGATCATTGTTGAACTACATAGTTACCAACAGCCGCAGATTACCGCCGTTCCGATCGTCGCCACCAGTGAGGGCTATGCCGCTTGGGTCCGGGATAATGTCGGGGAAGCTTGAGCAACTGGAGCCGCCGTGACAGTCGGATCAATGTCGCCTTTGGATCATGACGACAGTCCAAAATCGGTGGTCACGAATTTTAAAACAGGCTTGCAACCAGAACCCCAAGAATGGTTCCGAGTGACAACGGCAGTTGGCCGTGCATCAATGGTAAATTGAATCCAGACTGCGATTCTTCGCCAAGGCGTTCTAGCGTTACTTGGTGCGCGTTCTTTTTTTCAATCGCGAACACAACGCTACAGACGGTCGCCACGATGACGGCAATCACGCTTGAAATCAACACAAACTTTAGGCAAGTGGATAGCGTTAGTCCCGCTCCAATCCATGCTCCGCAAGCCGCTTGGGCCTTAACACAACCGGCACCTAGAACTCCTTTTGCGTAAAACGGCAACAGGATCAATCCGCCCATCAGCATTCCAGCGAATGCAGACCCTATCCCGCCTGCTCGCTCCGGGCAGATCATCGAAGCGACGATCGAAAAAACGAGAGCCAGACCGATGGCAGCGAACGTTAGTAGGTTTGGAATTCGGTAAGTCTTAAGTTCGTAAAAAGCAGCGACGAGTAAATAGACAAAGCCACAAGCAAGAGGAACCAGCGGAGAAGTAAGAACTGACGACATTAAATTGCCTATTGGAGAAAGTAAACCGTTTGCGATAAGCAAACTTACGTCAGTAGATTTTCTCCTTGTCAACAACGCTCGGTTTTATTGGCTAAAACCTAGCCTAGCAGTAATGCTTTGTCCGTTTATTCGGATAATAATTGAGAAATGTCGCTTTGGCTCGCAAGAAAAAAGCATCATTTGCTTTGGCGGGAGATAAGCATTGCTCCCATGATGGCAATGAATGAGCTGACGACGATGTTCACGACGATGACAAGCCAAATCATTTACTAACACTTTCCGGAAAACAGAAAACACACGTTCTACAGGTAGCTATTCGTCGAGAAACCGGAAATATTTAGGTGAGAAGGTGAGTTTTTGGGCGGAATGATATTTCCAACTCGTAGATACAAGAACCAATAGGAGCGCGTGGTTTTTTATCAGTATCGATTGATGGCTAGCTACGGCCTTTTACATGCCTGCACCGACGGCTTCGGTCACGTTATTGAAGCCACGTTGTTTTAGCTGACCTACGATGTAGCGATTGATGTCACGGACCATGCCAGGGCCGCCGTAGATGAAACCCGTGTAGACTTGTACCAGCGATGCGCCGGCCAAAATCATCTGCCATGCGTCTTCGCCACACATCACTCCGCCAACACCGACAATCGGTACTTGGCCTTTGAGTTCGTCGTGTAGTTGTTTGACAACCATCCGACTGCGTGTAGTCAACGGAGCCCCCGATAATCCGCCGGCGCCGATTTCTTCTACGGTGGTCAGGTTCGTTTTTAAATCGGCTCGCGAAAGCGTCGTGTTCGTAGCGATGATCCCTGACATCTCGATCTCGCGAAGAATCGAAATGATGTCCGCTAGCTGCTCGTCCGTGACGTCCGGTGCGATCTTCAATAGCACGGGCTTAGGATCGACTTCGTGATCGGCGGCCAAACGTTGGTTGAGTTCCAAAATCGATGACAGCAAACGCATCAATGGTTCTTTGTTTTGCAGCTTTCGCAATCCCGGGGTATTGGGAGAGCTAACATTGACCGTGAAATAATCGGCGTACGTAAAAAGTCGTTCGAAGCTAAACAGGTAGTCTTGGTCAGCTTCTTCGACGGGGACGACTTTTGTTTTACCGATATTGACGCCGACGATATCGTCAGGGCTGGAGCGTTTGGTTTTAGCCAGTCGAGCGGCGGCACCGTCGGCGCCGTCGTTGTTGAATCCCATTCGGTTGATGATCGCTTTGTCTTTTGGCAAGCGGAATAAACGCGGTTGTGGGTTGCCGGGTTGGGCTTGGCCGGTGATCGTACCGACTTCGACGTGACCGAATCCAAGCGTTGCCAATTCAGGGAACCAACGGGCGTCTTTATCGAATCCAGCTGCGAGACCGATCGGGTTTTTGAAGTCCAAGCCAAAAACGGTTGTTGCCAATGACGGATCGTTGACTTCATAACGCGAGCGAAATTGATTCGAGATCAGCTTCGGCGTGAGTAAGCATTCAAAAGCGCCCATCGAAAGGTAATGAGCTTTTTCGGCCGGTAGTTTAAACAGCAGCGGACGAGCGATTTTGTCCCAGAGCATGGTTACCACTTAAGCCCGATAGATTCGCCGCCAGATTTGCGATCGTTCCCGCCTTTAAGCGGTTCGGCTCGGGATGGCACAGCTAACTCGCGGGCCGGGACGTCCGCTTCTTCGGCGGCGGGTTTCCCATCGACCTTTTTTGGTGGTGGAGTCAAACACGCTTTGTGCGACAACGAGATCTTCTGTGCCTCTTTGTCGATCGAAAGGATTTTGACTTCTAAGTCTTGGCCTTCGGAAATCACACTGCTAACTTTGGCAACACGTTTGTAGGAAAGTTCAGAAATGTGAACGAGGCCTTCGACTCCGGGCATCAGTTGAACAAAGGCACCAAAGTCAGCAATCCGAGTGACTTTGCCAGTGACAATTTCGTCAACGGAGTAATCGCTACCGACGTTTTGCCATGGGTGGTCCATGGTGTCTCGCAAGGACAGTGAGATGCGATTGGATTCGGTATCAATACTCTCGACTTTGACACGAACGCCTTCGCCTTCTTTGACTGCTTCGGACGGATGTTTGATACGCGACCAGCTAAGTTTACTGATGTGGATCAAACCTTCGACGCCGCCAAGATCACAGAAGGCGCCGAAGTCCATTAGTTTCGTGACCACGCCTTCGCGGATCTGACCAGCTTCGAGTTCCTTGAGGAGCTCTGTTCGTTTTTCTTCGTTCTCGCGGTCTAGGATCGCTCGATGGCTCAGAACGAGGCGGCGTTTTTCTGGTTTGACTTCGACAGCCACGCAAGCGAGTTTCTTGCCGATGTACGGAGAAAAATCCTCGACACGAAAACGGCTGACTTGGCTGGCGGGGATGAAACCGCGAAGCGCCCCGATGGAGGCTTCAAGTCCGCCGGTGTTTGATCCGGTGACGGTGGCTTCGACAACGTCACCTTCGTTTAGGTCTTCCCAGTCGGAGGCACCAATGGCCGCGCCGGGAACGGCGAGTTCGTAGAGTCCGTCTTCGCTGTTGCGAGAACGCACGATCAATTCAACCAGATCACCTTCGCTGGGTGCTTTTTTAAAGTGGTGAAGTGTGGCGACACCTTCAAGTTGTCCCTCGAGTTTGACGAACACGTTGTCTTCGTGGATCTTGGAGATCGGAGCTTTAACGCGTGTCCCCGGTTCGATTTCTTTGTCGGCAGTTTGCGATATCGAAACTACGTCGTCCATCGAGATGTCGCCGAGTGCAGCTTCGATTTCAGCGTCGATGTCGTCGGATAGCCCTGCAGTGGATTTGACTTGGACTTCTTCGACCTTGATTTCTTCGGTCGGTTGATCGGTTTTGGAAAGACTGATTGGGTTCGCGACTGCAGCTTGGACGGCTTTAGGTGCCGAAGGTGAAAGTGATTTGTCAGCAGGGTCGCGTTGCGAGCCGATGGCCATGGCGGGTTTGGCCGGTTTCGGTGCGGCGGTTGGCGAAGTGCCCGCTTCGGGAGGCGTTGGACTGCTAGTTGCAGCTGCGTTCTTCGGTTGGGTCGCAGGCGTAGCGGCCGGCTGAGCAACTGAAGTTTCAGGCGCCGGAGTAGAATTTGTGTTTTGTTCTTCGTTGGTCATGAGAAACTTGGACTAATGCTGGTAATAAAAACTAACAATCAATCGGTCGGCTGAGAACACTCAACATTCGTAACTGGACTCGCTAGAGTTTCAGTTTGCAAGGCGCGGTGTTCGAAGTCTGCCGACTCCGGCTACATTTGTTGCGATCAAAGCGCAGATAAATTCTAACAGGTTTTTCGGGCTGTGCAGACTATATTAAAAGTCTTTTCCTTCAGATAGCAGCGGAAAATTGTCTGTTCGAAAAGCGGACGCAGGAAGTCCTGATGCGTTTACGATAGGTGAAACAAAGGTGTCGGTCCAACCAAAACGAACTGCAACGGGGGTCATTTCTTTAGGGAAGGTCAGTTCAACCGAGTCGTCGACGATGGTGGCTTCGACAGGAGAAAACTTTTGATCGGCACCTGCAACTTGAAAGCCGACTAACGGTTCGTCTGGCGTGCGGATTTTCAGGCCGTCTGCGTTCCGGAAGTGCAACTGGATCGTTTGGTCGACAATACGCATCGATTCAAAAATTGGGCCATTGCGGAGTTTAGTTTGTTCGGTTTCGGACAAATGGTCGTAATAGAGGTCGCATGATGCCAGCAATGCCAAGCGACGGGCGACTTCTTGTTTGTTCTTTGGGTGTTGTTCGTCTACGTCGGCAATGTCGGAGGTGACCACCATGCCAACGTGTTTTGAGCGTTTGAGTGTTTTAAGTTGGGCGTCCCAAATTTCCGGTAAACATTCGGGAGGCTTTTGCTCGTACCGATAGGGCG
The DNA here is from genome assembly GCA_964530985.1 of uncultured Pirellulaceae bacterium. GTDB lineage: Bacteria > Planctomycetota > Planctomycetia > Pirellulales > Pirellulaceae > Mariniblastus. Next base: position 17,269 of record CAZHCH010000032.1, read on the forward strand.
CCAGCTGCACAAAGTAGAATGGCAACTCAGGGGCTTTGAAAAACTTTCGCCAGTCAGCGATCATGGCTGGAAAGAGATCCGCGTATTGCTCGCCGCGACCGTTATTGCTTTCACCTTGATACCAAAGCACGCCTCGAAACTTAACGTCTTCAAGAGGCGAGATCATGGCATTGAACAGGACGCTTGGCCGGTTGTGGTTTTCGTCATCGCGGCCATCCCAGTATTCCAGCATTGATTGAAAGCGTGGTACGGATTCAAGTCCTTTGCGAGAAGCCCAGGCCTCGCAGGCGCCGTCGTGGGTCGACATAATTATTCCGATGGGGACGTCGGGAAGGGTCTTGCTTAACTCGCGAGCAAAAAAGTAGCCGACACCGGAAAAATTTTCGGTCGTTGCCGGCGAACAAACATTCCAGCCGGAGACCTCTTCAAAGCGAAGCAAAGGCAAGCGGGATGTTTGTTCTTTGGCGGTGAATAAGCGGATGTTGGTGAATTCAACTGATTTTTCGATCTCGCGACTAGCGTTTAGTACTTTGCTGACTGGCCAGCGCATGTTCGACTCGCCGGCACACAGCCAGACTTCGCCGACCATCACGTTCTTAAGTATAATCTGCGGTTGGCCTTCAGCTGCGGTTACGGTTAGCTCAAAGGGGCCACCCGCTTTACCTGTGGGCATTAGTACTGACCAGTTGCCTTCGGCGCTGGCGGTTGTCTTTAAAATCACGTCACCGAATTGCACGGTCAGCTTTTGTTTAGGGTCCGCAGTTCCGTAAATTTTGGTTTGCGTCTCTCGTTGCAGAACCATGTTGTCGGAAAAAATTGACGGCAACGAAATGTCAGCTCGACATTGTCCTAATAGTGCCGCCAGAAAGATAACCGGAGCGATAAGGCGTAAAGTGCACCAGTTCATATAAGTAAAAGCCGCGACTTAGTAAGGACAGAAGTTGGATTGGCAACAATCTCGATTTAATGCTAACCACTTAGGCGGGCCAGCGACGGTTGAGATTTTAATCCAAATTCCAGTCGATTTAAACGGTTAGTTTGCGTTACTAGAGATGAATTTTTTAACGAGCGGACCGTTACTGCGAATACTGGATGTGTTTTTTGCAATCCACGCTTGGTCTTCTCGGCTGAGCTCTTTGAGGTTCACCTGAATGATTTGGCGATCAGTGATTCTCATCAGGTGGACTATACCGCGAGATATATTAACGGCGTACGCCTCTAGCGAGAATTTCCCGTTTTCACTCACGAATACTCTACGGTAGGTTTTTACCGCAGCAAGTTGAGCTGCGTTGGAAACGGTTTTGGAAGAATTGCTGGTTGTACTTGAGAGATTAACTCTCTTTTGGCTCGTCTGAGACGGGGCATCGGGGGCGTCTGTGATGATCTCACTGGAAATCATTACCGGTTTCTGTGCCCGCCGGGGTTGTTGTGGAGACTGGGCTCGTTTGGGGGGCTTGTTCTCACGAACGTTTTTATTGACCAGTAAGCGTTTGGGTTTTTTAAGTTTTCGTAAGCCATCGATGACTTCTCGGGCCTCTTGGGCAGTAAGCGTACCGGTGGGGATTTTTGCGAACTTGGGCACATTGATTGAGAGGCAGTGCAAGGCTCCTTCGAGCTTTTGCATCGAAGTCATGTCAATTGTGTCTACGTGCTTGCCGGGTAACAGACGCTGGTAAGTCTGTATTGCGCGACTAACCAAGGCTGGTGAATCTGATTTATAAATGGGAATCAGTACCAAGTTGTTCGCAAAGATCACGTTGGTGTACGGGCTCCAATATTTACCTTGCCGAGGTGGAATGTCGATTCGATCAACTCGCATTGGGCGACCGTTGACTTGAACGGTTCGCAGGAAACGCGCGTTTTCGTCCAAGATCCTAGCGTTGGCGGGGTCGATGCGCGGGTCTACTCGCGCGACCAGCATGTGGTCGGCAGCTAAAAAAGTTGTCAGCATATCGACGTGCCTGGTGGCTTCAGGGTTGAGCGGTCGCAAAAACAAGAGGCGATCGATGTTGCATTCGGTCTTGAAAGCATCGACGACTAGTTTTCGCCGTTCGTATTCGACATTGCTTGGTCGGTTTCGAAACGGAAACTGCACGTTGTTGTCTTCAAAAAAGCGGGTCGAAGTAAATGCCAAGCCTTGGCCGTTACTGATCAGGTTACCACCTTGCAGCGTCCACTCGACAGTCTTGTTTCTGATACCGACTAGTTCACCCCACCTATTAGGAAATTGATCGTCTTTGGGGCGAGTTCCATCGTAATAAAAGTCGATCGAGCGAGGGTCCGATTCGGTTTCGAGGAAACGAGGCCCAAAGTCACGCAGCCAAATCGTGTCCAATTTTAACACGTAGAAAGAAACGTGATCTAAGTTTGCTCGAGTTGCCTCAGCGATCTCCACCGCGGTTTTGAGTTGTTTTTTGTCATTGACCAAAATGATCAGCGGTAAATGTCCCGATGTTTTTGCTATCAACTCTTTTAGTATGTTGTGATGTTGCGGCATCAAATCGCCAGTGCTCAACAACATCGCTCGCTGTGGTTCGAATTCACCGGAAAGACGAGGGAATTTCGAGTAGGGTAGGTCGTCGGAGAGTGCAGGTTTTTGTTCGCCGAGACGCCGCAGTAGATCAAGGCTTGGGTTTTTAAAATTTTGTCGGCTGAGGTCGTTGGCGTTTAACGTGGGTGATGGAAGCGACGGGTAACCTGCGGACAGTTGACCCGTTTGCGTTTGTATGCGGTTGCGGTCGATTGGCGTTGTTGGGGCAGGCCGATAAACCGGTTGGGGGCGATAAGTCGGTTGGGGTCGATAAGCTGGCCGGGGTTGGTAGACTTGGGGTCTAGCAGGGTGGTAGCCTGGTTGTTGTTGCGGGAGGTAGGATGGTCGGTAGCGAAATTGCGCCTGCGCTACGGATGAAAGACTACATAGGGCAATGGTGATCGTCAGGATAGCAATACAAAATCGTTTCATTGGATTTAGTTGCAGTTTCGGAAAGGAATTGATGTTCGTGGCCAAAAAGCCTTTTGAGAGGCTTTCGTGGATAGAGTTTTCTTTGGGAAGGCAGATAATTTACTACGCAACGAGCAGATGTTCTAGCATTAAAAACACTCGTTGGCTTAAGTCACGGTCGCTTGTTATAAAAGGTTATCGGATAATAAGAGAGTTTTGGCTAACTTTCGCTGTTAAGCGGGAAGCTGGTTTTGGTTTCTCGTTGGGTGTTTTATAATTACTGCCTTCAAATTCTAAGTACTTCTTGACGGAACAATCGTGATTGACCGACCTGTTGTCATCCAGAAAATTTCATGGGCTGACCTATGTCCATGGACCATTATTTTTAAGACCTTGCCGATTGCAACGAGTTTTACGGTTCTTGCGCTGGCTTTGCTGGCGGTGGCGGCGACTCCAATGGGTTGGATGATGAGTGAAATTTGCTTGTCGTCGGAGTCTCGGGCGGCGAATATGGAGGAGATGCGAAACAATACTAGCCCTTACCGCGGTGTGTTTTCTGCAACGCCCGACGGACAAGAGCCGTTACAAATGCTTGGCGTTCGAATCACAGGACCGCGCGAGGTTTTTCGACAGTTGGTGTCGCCGGTTCGGAAGATGTTTGATCGCGGGATCGGACTGGACGAGTTTTTCTATTACTTGTTTGGATCGTTGTGGACTGCGTTAGTGTGGAGTTTTGCTGGGATCGGAATCTGCCGTGTTTGCTTATTGCGGCTGACCCGAGGTGAAAGCGCGGGGCTAGATGATGCGTTTGAATTTGCCATCGAAAATTGGAGTAAAGCCTTCGGGGCCGTGATTGCACCGTTGCTGGCGGTAGCGGCGTTGTGCATTCCTACGTTCGTGTTAGGCCTGTTTCTCGGCTTTGACATCGGTGTGTTTTTGGTTGGGTTTTTGTGGTTCTTCGTCGTTGGTATTTCGATTGCGATGGGAGTTTTGTTACTAGGATTGTTCTTTGGCTGGCCGTTGATGGTTGCGAGTGTTGCTTGCGAGAGTCAAAATTCTTTCGATAGTATGACTCGTTCGTTCGCGTATGTGTTTCAGCGCCCGTTTCATTACTTGTGCTATGCGATTATTGCGATTTTGTTTGGTGGCGTTGCGTGGTTGATCGTTTCGTCGATTGCTGAGGGAATGGTGGCGTTGACGTACTGGTCGGTGTCATGGGGGGCGAATCTGATCAGTGAAAACCGAATCGACCAGTTGGTAATGGGAATGCCTTTGGATGCCGACGGAAAACCAACGGAATCGTCGTCAATGTACGTCGGTCGGTCGGCGATCAATTTTTGGAATGCAGTTATTAAATCGCTGGCTGCCGCGTTCTTGTACGGGTTGTTTTGGTGCTTGGCGTCGTCGATCTATTTGCTGTTGCGAAAAGATGTTGACCAAACTGAGATGGACGAGATCTATTTGGTTGATGAAAAGCGAACTTATACGTTGCCGCCGCTGCAATCGGACGAAAACGGTATCCCGCAAATCCGCAGGCCAGAACCTGAATTCTACGAAAACGGTGATTCTAAGGCAGCCGGTGAGTCGTCCGAGGAGTGATTGGGCGCGGGGCGACCGTTGCGGACAAAACTCATATCGCTAGAATCACTGTAGCCGAATTCGCAGGCTGCGGTGATTTCGCATCTCTGCGGACTCATTGAACTTTTAGGCTCATTGACTTTGCAACAAGTGCAATTGTCTTTACCGATACGAATCACCGGAACAATAAAGGATTGAGCGATGAGTTTAGATAATCAGGCCACCGTTGACTTGGGTGATGTTGGTTCACCACTCCCCACATCTGGAGGAAGTAAATCAAAGTGGATTTTGGGTGGCTGTGGATGTATAGGGCTGTTGGCAGTGCTGTGTGTCGTAGGAGGGGTAGTGTTCGGTCTAAATATGATCGATCAGGTTCGGCAGGAAGCACGAAGTTTTGTTGAAAGCTCTTCCGTGGTCCAAGAGCAGTTAGGCAGCCCTGTTGCAATCGATGGGGAAGTACAAACTTTTGGTGCTGATTTAGCTCCATCGTTTCGCTTTAGTGTGTCAGGGCCGAAGGGTGGTGGTACTGTGACAGTGTCTAGTGTGGCTGACAATCAAGCGAGAGCTTTTGTTGTTTCAGAATATATTCTAGAGGTGGATGGTCAAGAGTTCGACTTGAATGCGGAAGACGATTTCAAGATGGACCTAGAGGGTATGGACGACTTATAAGCCGCGTGCTCTCTTAACCAATTAAGAAAAAAACAATTAGCGGAAACGAATTCTGTTTCCGCTTCATTAAATCAAATTTACATTAACTCGTGTCTTTGACACCAAACTTAAGAAAGACCAATCGTGGCTGAAATTACTCTAAAAGGAAACGCTTGTAATACATGTGGCGATCTGCCAGCAGTGGGTGCAACAGCTCCAGAATTCACACTTGTCGGTGGCGACTTGAGCGATGCGACGTTGGCATCGTTTGCTGGAAAGAAAGTCATCATCAATACAGTGCCAAGCTTCGATACACCGGTTTGTGCTTTGTCGGTCAAAGCTTTCAATGAAAAAGTTGGTAGCATGGACGACACAGTAGTCGTCAATGTTTCTAAAGACTTACCGTTTGCTCAAAAGCGTTTTTGTGAAAGCAACCAGCTTGAGCATGTGACGAACCTTTCCGCGTTCCGCTGTGATGGGTTTGGTAATTCGTTTGGTGTTTCAATCGTCGATGGTCCATTGAAAGGGTTATTGGCTCGTTCGGTTGTCGTTTTGGACACCGAGGGAAAAGTGACTTACTCGGAACTTGTCCCTGAAATCGCTCAGGAGCCAAATTACGACGCAGCGATTGCAGCTGTAAGCTAGTTGTCGACCAAGGCTCCCTTCACCAGGAGAGGCCATGTCTGATTTTTCAGATGACGCCAGTGCGGCGTTTAGGTTTCAAAAACAACACCGCCATTTGTTCGATTTGCTCAGCATGATCGAACAACCGGCGTGGTGTTTTGATGTCTTGACTGGTGAGGTGTTGGTGGCAAACCCAGAAGCCGCCACGATTTCTTTGATGCCGTCGCAAAGTTGGTTTGACAGAGTTGATCCGAGAGACCTCGGTTTAATCACAAAGGTCACGGATTGGTCGCGACATGAACGTACATTGACGTTGCGAATGAATATGGCCGAGCAGACCGTTCACTATACGGTTCGGTTGTGTGGTTGTTCGCCCGATCCAGAAACGAATGTTTCAAATGCCGTGTTCGCGATCGCCTCTCGAACTCGCCGTGACTCCAACGACCAACGACTTGCTGAGTCCGTTCGATTTAAATCGTTAGTGGATGACCTACCGCTGAACGTGGTTCACAAAGACGTTAAAGGGCGATTCATATTTGCGAATCGGCGGTTTTTTGAATCGGCAGGGTGTTCTTCGATGGCGCCGTTGATTGGACGGACTGACGAAGATTTTTTCGCGCCCGAATTGGCAGCGAAATTCCAGAAAGATGACCAATGGGTCATGCAGACTCGGCAAACATTCCGCGATGTCGAAGCTCATCCGTCTAGTAAGCATCATTTCGTTGAAACCATTAAATCACCGCTGTTGGACAACGAAGGAAAATTGATTGGTGTTCAGTGTGTTTTCTGGGATGTGACGGACCGAAAGCTGGCCGAAGCGGCATTGCGGCAGGCCAAGGAGATGGCGGAGGCGGCCAGTCAAGCTAAGAGTGATTTTTTGGCAAATATGAGTCACGAAATCCGAACTCCCATGAACGGTATTATCGGATTGACCGATTTGATGTTGGCGACTTCAAAGAACCCAGATGACCGTGAGCATTTGGAGTTGGTGCAAATTTCGGCAGAGTCGTTGTTGTCCTTGATCAACAATATTTTAGATTTTTCCAAGGTCGAAGCTGGCAAGATTGAACTCGAGCATCGGCGATTTGATCTTCGTGAAAGTCTTGGTGATACTCTTCGGTCGTTGGGATTGCGAGCACACGATAAGGGGCTTGAGCTGTTTTGTTCGTTTTCACCTGATACGCCGGTTGAGATCATTGGTGACTTGTTGCGCCTGCGGCAGGTGGTTGTGAACTTGGTGTCCAATGCCATTAAGTTTACGGAAGTGGGACATGTTAAGTTGTCGGTTGTACGTGATCGAACCACTCGTCCTGAGGGCGAGAGCAAAAAATTGGTGCGGTTGAAATTTTCGGTGACTGACACAGGGGTTGGGATTCCTCCGGATAAACAGAAGCGAATTTTTCAAGAGTTTGAGCAGGCGGATACATCGATTACGCGAAATTATGGCGGAACAGGTCTCGGGTTAGCGATTTCGTCGCGTTTGGTTGGGCTGATGGGGGGCGTTTTGGAAGTTGAAAGCCAACCAAAATTTGGGTCGACGTTTAGCTTTTCAATTGATACGCAAGTAGATGGGCGACCGGTGGCGCAGCCGGACGTAGAGTTGTCACCGCTAACAGGGAGTCGTGTTCTGGTAGTAACGAAATCAATCCCGCTTGGTGACAATTTTTTGGAACGTTTGGAGCAACGAGGTATATCGGCCGAAGTTGTCAATTCTGGCAGTAAGGCGATTGAGAAGTTTAGTCAGGCTTGTGAGGCGGGGCAGTCTTTCGACTTGATGCTGACCGACCTTGAACTGCCCGATCAAACGGCTTTTTCGCTGGTTGAGCGACTTCGAATCGATGATCGCGGCAGTGGCATGGCTATCGTTTTTCTTGCCAATGCGAACACTCGTGATATTAGCGAGTCTCGCGCGGCGTTGGGCATTGACCAACAGTTGATCAAACCCGTCAAAGATAGTGATTTGTTCAGGTGCATTGTTTCTTTGTGCGACCGTAGCCACATAGAGAATACGACCTCGGACGAATCTAGTGTCGATATGTTTCAGGTTCAGGCTCAGAATCCACTGCGAGTTTTGGTGGCCGAAGACAATGCTGTCAATCAAACTTTAATTAGAGCATTGTTGCGACGGGCGGGGCACGAACCTGTGATCGCCAGTAATGGAATTGAGGCGGTTGAATTGTTCGACAAGGAGTCGTTTGATCTTATTTTGATGGACGTGCAAATGCCGGAAATGGATGGCTATGAAGCGACAAGCGAGATATTAAGACTGCAGGCTGACAGTGGCGATCGTGTACCCATCATCGCGCTAACGGCTCATGCCAGTCCGACAGATCGAAGCCGATGTTTGGCGGCGGGGATGGACGAGTATCTTGCCAAGCCTATCCGAGCCACGGCGTTATACGCACTGATTGATCGTTTGACTGGGCACCATACGACCGTTAATGTCGCCAAGGTGGAAAAGAAAACCGTAGCAAGTTTGGTTAACTGGGAAGTCGCTTATGAAACGGTTGGCGGCGACGAGGGGTTGCTGAAAGAACTACTGCGAGTTTTTGTTGGCGATCAGGCTAAGTTGGTCCAAGAGCTTAAGTTTGCGATCGAGTCTGGTAATCCGAGGGAGGTTCGTTTGAGTGCACATAGTTTTCGAGGATCTTTGCGGCACCTTGGAGTACTCGAAGCGTCCCAAGTTGCAGGCAGGATCGAAGAAGCGGCCGCCGATCTTAGTTTGGACGGAGCCGACAAGTTATTTGAGCAATTCAGATCGATTGTCGAACAGGCAGTAACAGAAATTAGAAGCTATCTGGGTTGAGTTTTTCACTGACGCCAGCAAAGTGTTTTGCAAAGCGTCTCCTTTATCCAGTACGTTCCGCTTTCTTGAAGATCAATTTTTATGTTACGACTTGACCTGACTCTCAGCGATCCATTAGCAAACGTCGCATTGGATGAAGCTCTACTAGAAGTAGCGGAGACTTCCGCAGAACATGCCGAGGTGCTCAGGCTGTGGCAGCCCGCGTCGCCGTTGGTGGTGATTGGGCGTAGTTCGCCATGGCAGACAGAAGTGAAGCATGACTTTTGCCAGCAACACCAAATTCCCGTAGTGCGTCGGTGCAGTGGGGGGCAGTCGATTGTGACGGGGCCCGGTTGTTTGATGTATGCGGTGTTGTTGGACTATCGTCTGCGACCAGAGCTGCGACTGCTTGATCGAGCTCATCAGTTTGTGATGTCGAAGATGCAAGCTGCTGTTAAAACGTTAGGCATCGACGCGGAAATCAGCGGAACATCAGATTTGACGGTCGACGGCCAAAAAGTCTCCGGTAACGCCCTTCGTTGTAAACGGAATTGGTTTGTTTACCACGGAACGATGATTTGTGATTTGGATATTGACCTGATCGCTAATTGTTTGGGAAAGCCAATTCGACAGCCCGCCTATCGTCAACAAAGAGACCATCGTAGCTTTTTGGCTCAGTTGGATACCACAGTTAGTGAGTTGATGGAGGCCATCGCGGAAACTTGGTCTGCCACTGTTGAAAGGGAGCCGAACGTTGCAGGGCTTTCAAAACTGAAAGAAAAATGCGAACAGTTAACGCGAGAAAAGTATTCCACGGTACAGTGGAATCAAAAAGTTTGAAACCGTTGCGAGTATCGATCGCCGGCATGGAGTCTTGTTCGTGTGTGATTAAGCTATTCGGTTTTGCCAACGTTCAAGGCTGCGTGATGTTCAAATAACTAGAACATAGTGTTCTTGAAAAAACGCGGTTTAGGACTATAAGTGTCAATATAAATTAGAAAAGTGTTCACTCCGTTTGGTCTTGTCGATCTTTTCAGGGGCACGCTTTTTTGCGATTGGTCGCTCACAAATATGAAGAACATTTATAGTTTAGTTGCTGTTTTTTGGATTGCTTTGATCGTTAATCCGGTTGCTGCAACCGACTATCGCGTCAAATCCCAGGCTGACTTTGACAAGCTGAAGCAAGCCACCTTTTCCGCTGGAGATAATATTTTCTTTCAAAAAGGAAAGCGGTTCAAAGGCATGTTTGCGCCCAAAGGCATGGGGCAAAAAGGTGCGCCGATTCGAATCGGCAGCATCGGTAAAGGAAAAATGCCGCGGATCGACGCGCAGGGAAAAGAACCAGCTGGGATCTTCCTGCAAAATCCTTCGTTTTGGGAGGTCGGTGGGCTGGAGATCACCAATACGAATGGCTCTAGCAAGGACCAAGGTGAGCTTTTTGGCATCCGGGTTTTGGCTAGCCGGGGCAAAGGTAAGAGGAGCAAGGAGAAGAGCGAGGGGGTTTTTGAGCACGTTTATATTACGAACTGCTACATCCACGATGTTAATGGAAAGGTTGCGGGTAAGAAACGGGGGGGGATTCATGTTCACATGACCGGGCTCAAGAAGTCAATATTTCATGACCTTCGAATTACCAACAACCGCATCGAAGATGTTGGCGGAGTTGGCATTGGTAATGACTCTACATCGGCTGCGGTTGTGTTCCATAAAAACAGTTACGAAACAAAGAACCTCTGGACAGATGTTTATGTAGCCGACAATTTCATTGACATGACCGGACGCAATAGCATCATTGCGAGGGTAAGCAAAGACGCGATTTACGAACGCAATACACTCGCCAATAGTAGCCGTTGCGACACAGGCCACAGTATTTTTTGCTTCAATACAGACGGCATTAAAATTCAATACAACGAAGCTTACGGAAACGTTGGTGACGGCGGGAAAGACCGAGGCGGTTTCGATGCAGATTTTAGCTGCGTCAATACGTTCATTCAGTACAACTACAGTCACGACAATTTATGGTTTTGCGGGATAATGAAACGTCCCAATCGCCATGTTGTCATTCGCTATAATTTGAGCGTGAACGATCGTGAGGGAATCTACTTTTACGGATTCAATAATAATACGGAATCCGAAGACATTCACATCTATAACAACACTCACTTCATTAGCAAAAAATATCGGGCCAGTGTCTTTCCCCAAGGGCGCACACCAATTAATTCGTTGTTCGAAAACAATGTTTTTTACTTTGAGGGCAAGGGATCGTGGGGCGCGAAAAAGTCTGGGCCAGGCGTTAGGTTTCACAACAATCTGTATGTCGGCATCGCTCCACACCCTGATGATTCGTCGCCAGTAAAAGGCAAAATGCGTTTTAAGTCTGCGGGAAAATCCCCTCAAGACATCGACCTCAAAAGCATGAAGAAACTGTTGGGATATCAGCTTCGGCGAGGGTCTGTCGGCATTAAGGCTGGTAAGAAAATCAAAGATAACGGCGGGATCACTTTGGAGAAGAAAAAGGTCTCGTCGAGTAAGCCAAATATCGGGGCACTTGACTCAAAATAACGCATTGCACTTGGTCCTTCCGAAGTGCCCCGGAGTGGTTGGTTGGCACGCTATCGAGGTAACCGTCGTCTGGCCGGGTTACGATTCGGTTTCGGGTTCAACTTCAGTGACGGTGATCACGTTGCCATGAATCTTTACCACCTGAATCGGTACACCTTGTTCGACAAACGATCCATCGCTCACTACGTCCACCACTCGACCGTTAATTTTGACTCGACCTGCCGGGCGAAGTAAAGAATCGGAAATTCCTCGGTCACCGATCGAGACTCCTGCATAAGTGGGCGTCGCTTGAGCATGGTCGGCCATTAGTGCGTCTTCTTGGGGCTCTCGCCCAATATCTGAATCCAAGACAATGCCTTTGAAAACAGGAATGCTACCCATTCGCCGAGTGATGAAAAACGCTGCGATCAAGAAGCAAACGCCAACGATGGTGGTCACGAGGATGGAAGTAAAAAGTCGATTCCAATCCATGGCCGTTGTGGGTATAACGAACTCTTGGCTGGCCAAAACGACGCTTGCGAACATCAGCAACAGTCCGGAGATTCCAGCGATACCAAACCCCGGGATTACGAATAATTCCGCCGCGATAAAACCGACCCCAGCCACGAACAACGTGACTTCTAGCCACCCCGCCGTGCCGCCCAAAAAATGGCTCCAGAAAAATATCAACGCACAAAGGCCAGCAATCAAACCGCCGATTCCCAATCCAGGCGCACTCAATTCCACCCATAAGCCGATTAACCCAATCAAAATGATTAAGCCCGTCACTAACGGGTTGTTCAAAAACTGAATCGTATAATCAGTTATCGTAGGTTTGTAGACGGTCGCTTCGGTTAAATCAAATTTCAGTTCATCGGCAATTGCTTGTCGGCTGGCCGCGTGACCCTGGGCGATTCCGAGCTCTACCGCTCGTTGGCCACTGACAGTTAAAAACCGATCTTTTTTGGTCTCGATCACCAACTCCCATGATGGATCGAGAACTTTGTCACCATCGACCGCTTGCAGTTCAAGCGTTTCGTTATCGCCGATACGTGAGTAGACCAAATGATCCGAGTCGATCATCGCTTCGGCGAGGTCAGGGTTTCGGCCTTTGGATTCAGCGAGGTCTCTCGCATCTCGCGAGAGGTAAGATTCAACTTTCGGTTCGATTAATCGCCACGCCCATTGTTCGGTGTCAAAACCAATTTCTCCTGAATCACCAAACTTGGCATCGGGATTGATTTGAATTTCATCGCATCCAAGCGAGATCAAACTGCCACCAGAGATCGCTTCGTTTTCTACGATTACGACGGTGTAAGCCTTGCAGTCGCGAAGGCGTCGAGCCATTTGAAGGCTTTCGACTTTCAAGCCGCCGGGACTGTCGACCTCCACCAAGATCAAGTCGGCGCCGGCTGCTTCGGCGGAGTCCATCGCGCGATTGAAAAATCTTGTCAGCAGCCCGTTGATCTCACCGTGAAACTCGATCAATACCGGTTTACTAAAACTCGCGGGTCGTGGCCGAGTATGGTCACGGACGGTTCGGGCATCTTCTTGGGCGACGGCAGGGCTCGCGAGCAGCAAAGCGATGAATATGGCAACGACGGTTCTGATGGATAGAGTTTTAAACGCATCAAAAAGAGAGCTGCAGTCGTGATTTGTATCCATGTCGCAATCTTGAAATTATCTCGCTTAGAAATTACTCGTTTAAATGTCAGCCTAATTGACATTGGGTAGCAGCATCGTCTGACTGCTTGCAACAACTGATACACTAGTTTTATCGCAATATCCACTCAATGCTAGCTCGTGCATCTTGATTTTGACTGCATGATAAATCGAGCTTTGTCAAATTCTTGCGATGGTTTCTAATTCGGGACCCAGCCAGCTTGGAATGTCGCAATTTCTAAGTTGGCCGTTCGAGCATTTTTCTGCGACGGAATGCGGTAGCTTCGAACAGTTTTACAACGGTCATCCAGTCCAAGGAGGGAACGGATGTTTGCGAAATTTCAATGCCTGCGCGCGGGCCAATGGTTGTTTCTGACGACTATCGTGGCAGTTGTTTTGGCAACAACGACTGGTAAGTTTGTTGTCGCTCAAGCAAATCAACCGCCGATCTTATATTTTTTCACCAACGATGGCTGTGCGCCGTGTCTGGCGGTCAAACCGGTGATCGACCGTTTGACAGCCAATGGTTACCCCATCAAAACGTTGAAAGCGGCCGAGCATGCTCGGTTTGCTCAGCAGTTGGGCGTTGACGGGACTCCGACGGTGGTGTTGATTGCGGGTAATCAAATCGTCGGCCGACACGCAGGGCGTATTGATGGTGCGACATTGCAACAGTGGTTTTCCAAAGTTGGTGTTTCGGCCCAGCCAGCTTTCAACCGAATTCCGACAGAAGTAAATCCCAACAACGACAACAGTCGTTTGGCAGCGCCAGGAAGTACCCGGCCAAATTACGCCGCTAATCCAAAAAATCTGGGCACCAAAATTGTCATTCCTCGGAAGGTAACCGAGCAAGATCCAGGTCGACGTAGCGAAGCCGCTTTTAACTCCCCCACGATGTTGCGCGGTACTACTCAACCACGTAGTGTGGCTGAACGACGAGCGATGGAGGCGACGGTGCGATTAAAAGTTGACGACGACGAAGGAACCTCATACGCCACTGGGACCGTGATTCACACTCACGGAAACGAGAGTCTGTTGATGACTTGCGGGCACGTGTTTCGCGATTCAAAGGGACAAGGAAGAATCACGGCAGAATACAGTTTTTACAATCAGCCAAGGACGGCCTCAGGTCGGTTAGTCGACTATGACGCTCAAGCCAAAGACATCGCGCTTGTCGTGATTCGCACTGATGCACCGTTGCCAGCTGTGCCATTGGCCGACAAACGATCGCCAATTCAAACGGGCATCAACGTATTTAGCATTGGATGTGATCATGGCGAAGACCCAACGATCCGACACTCGCAGATTAAAAACCGTGCTGCGTACGACGGTTCGTTGAAGTACGACATTTTTGGGCGTCCGGTAGATGGGCGTAGCGGCGGTGGCTTGTTTACGGAATCAGGTCATTTGATCGGCGTTTGTAACGCGGCGGCAGTGGAAGTGGACGAAGGCATCTACAGTGCACTGGATACGCTCTACTGGCAACTCGCCGCGACCGGATTGGAGCATTTATTTGACGGCAACGCCAATCAAAGGTTAGCTGAGAATCCCACACCCGAGATTCCAAATCGCTCGCCTTCGATTCTCCGCGACCCGTCAACTGGAAATCGTTTCGCTGAACTGGGACGCGGTAACCAGCAATTTGCGGGTCAGTTGAACCAAGAACGATTGAGGCAAGCTCCCTCCCGGCCTCAGAGCCATGGGCGACAGTTTCCTGGCACTCCGCAGAGTTTAGATTCCCGTCAGCCGATGGCTCCGATTGCAAATTCAGGAGGAGCTGATTGGGAACAGATAAATAGCGTTGGTGGAACACGCCCTTACGATCAAAATATCAAAAAGAATTCACAGGAAGTCGTGATCATGGTTCGGTCCAAGCAAGACCCACGAGTGGCCGAAAGAATTGTCATCGACGACCCGACCCCCGAACTACTTGAGTATCTTGGCAATATGCAATCGCAATGAAGTTAGATCTACAAAGTATTCAAACCGAAGAGTTTTGGCGAGACCTTTGCCCGCAGCTTGCGATTTCCAAGCACCCGTTGGCTGAACTGTCCGACTGGGGGCAGTCGCGGACACTGGATCCGGATACTTGGGAGACTTGCCAGCAAACGATTGCTCAAGACGGATACTTTGCCTACGACGGTTGGTTTGACCAGCGACAAATTGATCGGATGCAGTCCTGTTTTGACCGGTTAGACGCAAGCGGGATTCACCCGATATTCGCGTTTATCTACGACGAGTTCTGGGATTTGTTGATGCAAATGGATCCGCTGTTTTCAGATTTGCTGGATGACTACGAATGTTTGCCTGCGGTGTGGAGTTGGTTTGTGCGTCCGGACAATCAATCCGCTTTTGCCCCGCATCGCGATCAAGTTCGCGAGATCGTTATCGACGATGAAGAGCATTTGGATTACTTGACGATTTGGGTACCGCTAACGGATTTGAATCATTTGAGTTCGGCGATCTGTGTTTTACCTGCGTCGTTGGATCCAGACTATGAAAACTGCACGTCCGAGATCCAAGTCGAAAGTTTGCAAAATGTGCGTTCGTTGCAAGGCAAACGAGGGTCTGTGTTTTGTTGGACGACTCAGTTGGCGCACTGGGGGACTCGGCAGTCGGTTCATGGTCCTCCGCGATTGAGCGTAGGGTACTACATCAAACGGACCGAGGCGGAAAACTTGGAAGAGCAACCGCCATTGGATTTTTCGAGTCCGCTTACATTGTTGCAACGCCTGTCAATCATCGGGCAGCAGATCAAGAATTATTCGCGTTCGGCTACCGCGGAAGAATTGAAGTTTGCCGAGCAGTTAATCGACTGCGGTTCGGGTTCTTAGCATTCGCTTTAGCCGGTTTGGCGATAGCCACCGGTTCAGCGTCCTTGAGTGACCGCATCCCGAAGTCCGGCGACTTTGGACGATTGCGTGTTCGAGATTCACATCATTGTGACGGGAGTAAGGTCGAACCAC